>CAZVUW010000075.1:0-16242 GCA_964629825.1 uncultured Actinomycetota bacterium | reverse complement strand
GTGAAGACCATGTTCGGCAGCGGCGGCAGCAGGAAGGCGGTGTCGCCGAGGACGCCGCCGACGAAGCCCTCGCGGGCGGTCGGCGTCTCCATCACGGTGAGGCCGCCGATGAGGTGCTCCGCCAGCGCGACCGGCTCCAGCTCCCGCAGGTAGCCGCGGACGCGGTCCACCAGCTCGACCCCGCAGCGGTCGACGGTTGCGATCCGGGCGACCAGCTCGTCGCGCACGGCCTCGTCGGCGACGGTCTCCGCGAGCAGGTCGGCGAACAGGCGCACCCGCACGCCCTCGCCCCTCAGGACCTCGACGAAGCGGTCGTGCTCCTCCTGGGCCTTGGCGACCCAGACCAGCTCGTCGAAGAGCAGGGACTCCTTGTTGGCCGGCGTCAGGCGGCGCAGCTCGAGGTCCGGCCGGTGGAGGATGACTTCGCGCAGCCGACCGATCTCGGAGCGGACCGACGGCACCAGCGGGGTGGGCTCGGAGTTCATGTCCCGGGCAGACTACCCGGCCTTCCGCCGCTGACCGCCGGGCAGCCGTCGGCTAGCCTCGACCTCCCGGCGAGAGGACGATGGATGACGGGTGTGTCCGACGGCGCGCAGCGGCCACCGGGGGTGCAGCCGGTTCCCCCCGTCGAGCCGCCGATCCCGCCGCGCGAGGACACCCAGCCCCTTCCGCTGCCGCCCCGCCCGCCGGGTGCCGAGGCACCGTCGCCGGGTGCCGAGGCGCCGCCACCGGCCGGGCCGGCCGCGTCCGGTGGGCCCTTGGGCTCGCCACCCGCACCTCGGACGGTAGCAACCGTCGCGGCCATCGCGCTGACGGCGATCGCCGTGCTGGTCCTCGTCGCTGTGGTCCTGAACGTGACCACCGCCAACAGCGCGGAGCGTCGCGCCGCCGAGGAGGCCGAGGGCGCGCTCGGAGTCCCCGTCGACGTGGAGCTGGTCGGGTTCCCGGTCGGGCTGCGGCTGCTGCTCGGCGCGCCCGTCGACGCCCGACTCGAGGCCCGCGACGTGCCGCTGGAGGGCACCTCCGCGCAGCTGACCCGGCTGGAGGTCCAGGCCGACGACGTCATCGTCGACCGCGGCGCAGACGGCGGCATCACGGCCGAGCGGGCGCTGTTCGTCGCGGAGCTCGACGACGAGGCCGTCCAGTCGCTCATCGGCATCGTCGGCCGCCTGCCGCTCACGGATGTCGAGCTCGCCAACGGCGTGGCGCGGCTGGCCGTCGCCGGCTTCCCGCTGATCGACGCTACCGCCGAGATCGAGGGCGGCGACGTCGTGTTCCGCGTGACCGCCCCGATCGCCAACCTGATCAGCGTCCGCCTCGAGCTCGCGGACCTGCCGCTCGGCTTCACCGCGGACGACGTCGAGATCCGCCGCGGGGTCCTGCGGCTGCGCGGCTCGGCCGAGGACCTGCGGCTGGAGGCGCCGGACGCCTCCTAGGCGAAGGCGGCGTCCTTCTCGGTGATGAGGTTGCGGCCGAACAGGCGCTGGCTGACGCCGGTCTGGTCGAGGTACATGCACACGCCGCCCATGTGGAACGGCCAGCCGGCGCCGAGCAGCAGCCCGGTGTCGATGTCGCGGGCGTCGGCGACGACCCCCTCGTCCAGCATGATGCGGACCTCGTCGGCGACGGCCTCGATGGCGCGGGTGCGGATGTCTTCCGCCGACAGCGGCTCGGCGCCCTCGTCGACCTTGACCGCGGCTGCGACCTCGTCGTACGGCACGCGGCCGCGGCTCCAGTCGTAGATCCCGGGGACGTCCGCCTCGGCGATGGCGCGGAAGTTCTCCGAGATCGCGAAGCGCTCCGGGTAGGCGGCCGCGAGGGTCTCGGCGGTGTGCAGCGCCACCTTCAGCCCGACGAAGCCCATGAGCTCGAACGGCCCCATCGGCAGGCCGAGGCCCTTGACCGCGTCGTCGATCTCGGTGAAGGAGCTGCCGTGCCGCAGCGCGTCGGCGCAGGCGGCGTTGAAGCGGGTCAGCAGCCGGTTGACGATGAACGCCGGGGTGTCCGCGCACAGCACGGCGGACTTGCGCAGCGACTTGGACACCTCGAAGGCGGTGGCGATCGTGGTGTCGTCGGTGCGCTCGGCCCGGACGATCTCCAGGAACGGCAGCACGGCGACCGGGTTGAAGAAGTGGAACCCGACGACCCGCTGCGGGTGCTCCAGGCGGCTGGCCATCTCGGTCACCGACAGCGACGAGGTGTTGGTGGCCAGCACGCAGCCGGGGTCGACGACCGCCTCGACGTCGGCGAACACCGCCTGCTTGACGTCCATGCGCTCGACCACCGCCTCGATCACGAAGTCGGCGCCGGCCAGCGGGGCGTAGTCGGTGGTGTAGGTCACCAGGCCCTTGAGGAACCGCGCCTTGCCCTCCGACATGCGGCCGCGCTGGACGCGCTGGTCTAGCTCGCCCTCGATGTGAGTCCGTGCGCGCTCCAGCACGCCATCGTCGATGTCGCGCATGACAAGCGGCAGCTCCAGGCGCTGGAGCAGAAGCGAGCCGAGCTGCGCTCCCATCAAGCCGGCGCCGATGACGCCGACCTTGTTGACGGGCCGGGCGTCGGCGGCCGGCTTCCAGGGCTGGCGCTTGACCCGCTGCTGGGTGAGGTTGAAGGCGTAGACCGACGCCTGCGCCTGGCGTGCGGGCAGCAGCTCGGCCAGCGCCTCCGCCTCGAGCCGGTAGCCCTCGTCGAGGTCGCCGCCGCGGGCGGCATGCTCGATCAGGTCGATGGCCAGGTAGGGAGCGCGGGTCGCCCCGTGCACCCGGGCGTCGATCTGCGCGCGGGCGCCGGCGAAGAGCTCGTCGAGGCCCTCGGCGGACGGCGGCTGACGCTCGATCACCTCGTCGCCCGCCACGATGTCCTCGAGCAGGGCGAGCGAGTCGGTCAGGAAGGTCACGGCCGGCAGCAGCCGGTCGGCGAACCCGAGCTGGAAGGCCTGCTTGGCCTTCAGCATCCGGTTGTTGTCCAGCGCGTTCGTCACGATGACCTGAAGCGCATTGGCCGCCCCGGCGAGGCGCGTGTAGAGCTGCGTCCCGCCCCACGCCGGCAGGATCGACAGGAAGACCTCGGGGAAGGCGAACGCCGTCACGCCGGTGGACAGGGTGCGGTAGTCGCAGTGCAGCGCGATCTCCACCCCGCCGCCCAGGGCGGCGCCGTTGATCGCCGCGAGGGTCGGGAACGGCAGTGCCGCCAGGCGTCGGAAGGCGGCGTGCCCGCCCTCCGCGGCCGCCTTCGCGAACTCGGGCGTCGCTCCGACGAAGCTCTTCAGGTCCGCCCCGGCGGCGAAGATGAAGGGCTTGCCGGTCAGCATCAGACCCTTGACGTCGCCGGCGGCCTCGACCTCGTCGAGCGCGGCGTGCAGGGACTGCAGAGCCGGCCCGCTGAAGACGTTCGGCTTGGTGTGGTCCCGCCCGTTGTCCATCGTGACGACGGCGAGCCGGCCCACGCGGGAGTCCGCGTAGCTGACCTTGAACTGCGTGACGATCTCTTCCGACATCGCGGCCGCTCCTTTGGCTAGATCCGCTCCCACAGCACCGCACAGCCCATGCCTAGGCCGACGCAGAGCGTGGTGAGCCCGAGCCGGATCCCCTCGTCATGCTGCATGCGGTGGGCCAGCTGCTGGGTCAGGCGGGCGCCTGACATCGCGAGGGGGTGCCCCACGGCGATGGCGCCCCCGTAGGGGTTGTGGACGGTGGAGTCCTGCGGGATCCCGAAGTGGTCGAGGAACGCCAGCACCTGCACGGCGAAGGCCTCGTTCTGCTCGATGGCGTCGATGTCGCCGATGCTGAGGCCATTGCGCGCGAGCAGCCTCTCCGTCGCCGGCACCGGTCCCCAGCCCATGGTCTCGGGGTCCACGCCGACGAAGGCGTAGTCGACCAGGCGCATCACGGCGGTCAGGCCCAGCTCTCCGGCGGTCTCCTCGGAGGCCAGGACCACTCCCCCGGCGCCGTCGTTCAGCCCGGCCGAGTTGCCGGCGGTCACACGGCCGCCGGGCCTGAACGCCGGGCGCAGGCGCGCGAGGTCGTCCATCGTCACGCCGGGACGCGGGTGCTCGTCGTCGACGACGACCTGCCAGCCCGAGTCCGACCACACCATGGTGCGAAGCACGTGGCTGTCGAAGACGCCATCCGCCTTGGCCTTGGCGTAGCGCTCCTGCGACTGGAGGGCGTAGGCGTCCGTGCGCTCGCGCGTGATCTCGGGGTGCTGGTCGTGGAGGTTCTCGGCCGTGCGGCCCATCACCAGGGCGTCCATGCCGACCAGCTGCTCGGCCAGGAAGCGCGGGTTGGGGTCGGCCTGCTCGCCCATCGGGTGGTGGCCCATGTGCTCCACACCACCGGCGATCACGAGGTCCTGCGCGCCGGTGCGGATCGCGTTGGCCGCGTTGGTGATCGTCGTGAGGGCACCGGCGCACATGCGGTCGACGGCGTAGCCGGGCACCGAGCGCGGCAGCCCGGACAGGAGCGCCGTGGTGCGACCGATGGTCAGGCCCTGGTCGCCGATCTGGGTCGTGGCGGCCCACACGTTGTCGTCGATCCGGGCGGGATCCAGGTTGGGGTTGCGCTCGAGCAGGCCGCGGATGACGCGGACGACCAGGTCGTCGGCCCGGGTCTTGGCGTAGTAGCCGTCCGGCTTGGCCCTCCCGATCGGCGTGCGCGCCCCGTCGACGTAGACGGCGTTGCGAAGCTCGGGCATGGCGGCCTCCTCGGTCTCGACGACGTCCCGCCATGTTACCGATCGGTAACAACGGGCGCGCGCCAGACCAGGCGAGGGGGGTTGCCGGGGGTGGAGCGACCGTAAGAAGGCACCAGGGAGCGGAACCCCCGGCAACCCCCTACCGAGCACCCCGCACCGGAGAACGCGGACGGCTCAGACCTCGGGCAGGGGCTCCAGCTCGCCCCAGCGCGTGCGGACGGCGGTCTGGACCTCGGCCGGGACGTCACCGAGGACCCGGGCGGCAGCGGCGAGCATGCCCTCCTCGACCAGGGGACGGATCTCGTCGACGCGGTCGGCGTCGACCTCGACGACGATCTCGTCGTGCACGACCAGGACGATGCCCTCCGAGGAGAGGCGGTCGGTCGACAGCAGCGGATCGATGCGGCGGGCGACCTCGGCCAGGGCGAGCTTGGTCATGTCCGCACCGGCACCCTGGATGGGCGCGTTGCGCGCGAGCGACGCGGGCGCGTCCGGTGGCAGCACTCGCAGGCGGCCGAGGGGGGTGCGGACGCGGCCGCTGCGCTTGGCGGTGGCCTCGGTGTCGGCGAGCCAGGCCGCGACGCGGGGGAAGGTCGCGAAGTAGCGGTCCATGGTGGCGCGGGCGGTCTCGACCGTGGTGCCGGTCGCGCGGGCGAACCCCGGCGCGCCCATGCCGTACATGAGCCCGAAGTTGAGCTGCTTGGCGGCGGCCCGCTGCTGGGGGGTGACCGCGTCCTCGGGCACGCCGAAGACCATGGAAGCCGTGGTCGTGTGCAGGTCTCCGCCGCTGCGGAAGAGCTCCGTGAGGGCCTCGTCGCCGGACACCGCGGCGAGGATCCGCAGCTCCTGCTGCGAGTAGTCGGCGACGATCATCGCGCGGCCCGGCTGCCCGCCGAAGCAGGACCGGTAGCGGGCCTCCTTGGGGATCTGGAGCAGGCTCGGCTCGGTGCAGGAGATCCGGCCGGTGCCGACGATCTGGCGCCAGTCGGGGTGGACGCGCCCGGTGACTGGATGGCGCACGCGGTCGGCCCATTCGCCGCCCCAGCTGCTGGTGACCTTGGCGACCTGCCGGTAGCTGAGCAGCGCCGCGACGGCGGGGTGGTGGCGGTGGTCGCGCAGCAGGGACTCGCGGGTCGAATCGACGGAGATGCCGAGGCGGGCCAGGGCCGCCCGGACCTGCTCGGGCGCCTCGAGGTTGACCGGCGTGGGGCCGAACAGGTCACGCGGGCTGTCGGGGGTGACGAGGCTGCGCTGCACCGCCTCCTCAAGGGCCGGCAGCGCGCGCTCGAGCCGACCGACGACCTGGTTCCAGCGCTCCGCGTCGAATGGCACGCCGCGCAGCTGCATCGCGGCCAGCACGGGCAGGGCGGCGAACTCGATGCGGGCCACCTCGGTCAGGCTGTGACCGACCAGCTCGCGCCACTGCTGGTCGAAGACGCCCCAGGTGGCGGCCGCGTCGTCGGCGGCGTAGGACACCTGCGCGTCCGTGACCGCACCGCCGTCGGCGAACGTCTCGCGCACGGACTTGTCGAGCTCCATCCCCAGCCGAAACGAGGACAGGGCGGCCAGGCCGAGGCCCTGTCCGGTCTTCTCCCCGCCGTCGAGGAGCTGCTGGGCCAGCATCGTGTCAGCCACCCGCTGCACCCGCAGGCCGTTACGCGCCAGGAAGCGCAGGTCGAACGAGCCGTGGTGGAAGACCTTGAGCACGCCGCGGTCATCGAGCAGCCCGGACAGCGCGGCCGGTGAGACGTGCCGGGCGTCGAGCACGAGCACCGGATGCTCCGGGCCGGCTGAGACCTGTACCAGCAGCAGCTCGTCGAGCCACGGGTCCCAGCCGGTCGTCTCGGTGTCGACCGCGACGATGCGGGCGCCCTCGATCTCGCTCAGCCACGCCGCGACGGCGGCTGCCGAGGTGGCGTGCACGTGCTGGCGGTCGTCGGGCATCCCCCTGAGTCTGCCGCACACCTGTGTCGCCCCGGCATGCCGGGTGTGCGACTATCGCCACCATGCGCACCGGAAGCTCTCCGCGCGGCCGCGGCCCCGGATGTCGGGTCGCGCTGGCGCTGCTGGCGACCAGCGCGCTGCTCGCCGGCTGCGGCGAGGCAGAGGAGGTCGCCGTGGACCCCACTGAACCGCCCCCGAGCGCGACCGACGAGCCGACCACCCAGCCGAGCGCCGATCCGTCCGAGGACGCGAGCGGCACAACGCTGGTCGGCACCTTCGGTGGCGACCCCGACCTCGAGGGCGGTTGCGCCTGGGTCGAGGCCGCCGATGGCAGCCGCTACGAGGTCGAATACCCCGCCGGCTACGAGGTCCGCTTCGACCCGCTCGAGCTCGTCGGTCCCGATGGCGAGGTCATGGCGGGCGAGGGCGACCAGGTCCGTCTGACCGGCGCGGTGGACCCGGACCTCATGTCCTTCTGCCAGATCGGCGAGATCTTCGTCGCGACCTCGGTCGAGGGCGGCTAGGGGCGGCGTGGTGTCTGGTGGCGAGCGGGCCCGACCGTGGCTGATGCGCACCTACTCGGGCCACTCGTCGGCGAAGGCCTCGAACGAGCTGTACCGCAGCAACCTCGTCAAGGGCCAGACCGGCCTCTCCGTCGCCTTCGACCTGCCGACCCAGACCGGCTACGACTCGGATCACGAGCTGGCGCGCGGAGAGGTCGGCAAGGTCGGCGTGCCGGTGTGCTCGATCGATGACATGCGGGCGCTCTTCGACGGCATCCCGCTGGACGAGATGAACACGTCGATGACGATCAACGCCACCGCGCCGTGGCTGCTGGCGCTGTACGTGGCCGTGGCGCGGAAGCAGGGGGCCGACACCTCGCGGCTGGCCGGCACGACCCAGAACGACGTCCTGAAGGAATACCTCTCCCGCGGCACCTACATCTTCCCGCCCGCCCCGAGCCTGCGGCTGACCAGCGACCTGATCCTCTACACGGTCCGCGAGATCCCGCGCTGGAACCCGATCAACGTCTGCAGCTACCACCTCCAGGAGGTGGGGGCGACGCCGGTTCAGGAGATCGCCTACGCCCTGGTCAACGCCACGGCGGTGCTGGACGAGATCCGCCGAGCGGGCGTGCCGGATGAGGAGTTCGCCCAGGTCGTCGGCCGGATCAGCTTCTTCGTGAACGCGGGCATCCGCTTCGTGACCGAGATCGCCAAGCTGCGCGCGATGGGGCGCCTGTGGGACCGCCTGTGCGCCGAGCGCTACGGCATCGCAGATCCCAAGCTGCGGCGCTTCCGCTACGGCGTGCAGGTCAACTCGCTCGGGCTGACCGAGGCGCAGCCGGAGAACAACATCGCGCGCATCCTGATCGAGCTGCTGGCCGTGACCCTCTCGGCCGACGCCCGGGCACGGGCCGTCCAGCTGCCCGCCTGGAACGAGGCGCTCGGGCTGCCGCGCCCGTGGGATCAGCAGCTGTCGCTGCGGATGCAGCAGATCCTCGCCTACGAGACGGACCTGCTGGAGCACGACGACCTCTTCGCCGGCAGCCGCGTCATGGAGTCGCTGACCCACGAGCTGGCCACGGCCGCGGCCGAGGAGCACCGGCGCGTCCTGGAGGCCGTCGGTGCCGCGGAGCGCCCACCGGCGGAGTGGGTGGGCGCCGCGGTCGACCTGATGAAGGGCGAGCTGGTCCGGTCCAACGCCGAGCGCATCCGCGCGATCGAGTCGGGCGAGCAGACCGTCGTCGGGGTCAACCGCTGGACCGAGACGGAGCCGTCACCGCTCACCGCGGGCGAGGACGGTGGCTTTCTGACCGTCTCCCCGGCTGCCGAGGCGGAGCAGATCGAGCGCCTCCAGGCGTTCCGCGCCCGGCGCGATCAGACCGCGGTGCGGCGCGCCCTCGCTGAGCTGCGCAGGGCCGCCGACGCCGGCGAGAACATCCTTCCGACGTCCATCGCCGCCGCGGCCGCGGGCGTCACCACCGGGGAGTGGACCGACGCGCTGCGCGAGGTGTTCGGCTCCTACCGCGGACCCACGGGCATCGACCGCGCCGCCGGCACCGGCCCGGCCGAAGGGCTGGCGCGCGCTCGCGAGCGCGTCGCGGCCGCGGAGCGGCGCCTCGGCTCCAAGGTGCGGATGCTGGTCGCCAAGCCGGGGCTCGACGGGCACTCCTCGGGCGCCGAGCAGATCGCCGTGCGCGCCCGCGACGCCGGCATGGAGGTCATCTACGAGGGGATCCGCTTGACGCCGGCCCAGATCGTGCGCGCCTGCGTGGACGAGGACGTGCACGTGCTGGGGCTGTCGATCCTGTCGGGCTCGCACGGCCGCCTGGTGCCCGAGATCCTGGAGGGGCTGCGCGCCGAGGGGATGGGCCTCCCGGTCGTGGTCGGCGGCATCATCCCGCGCTCTGATGCGGAGGCCCTGCGCGCGGCAGGTGTCGCTGCGGTCTACACCCCGAAGGACTACCGCGTGAGCGACGTCATCGCGGCGATCGCGGACCTGGTGTCGCCTCAGGAGAGCGGGTAGCCCCGCGCGCGCAGCTGCTCGACCACGCTCGCGATGTGCTCGCGCCCGCGCGTCTCGATCTCCAGCTCCACCTCGACCTCGAGCACGCCCAGCCGCGTTGCCATCCGGTGGTGCGCGACGCCGACGATGTTGGCGCCCTCCTCCGCGAGGACGCCGAGCAGCGCCGACAGCGCGCCCGGACGGTCCTTGATGCGGGTGCGGAAGACGAAGTACCGCCCCTCCTCGTACATCCCCGACTGGATGATCCGCAGCAGCAGGAGCGGGTCGACGTTGCCGCCGCACAGCAGGACGACGACCGGGGCCTGGAGGGTCGCCTTGCCGTCGAGCACCGCTGCGAGCCCCGCGGCGCCGGAGGGCTCGACCACCTGCTTGGCGCGCTCGACCAGCAGCAGGACGGCGCGGGCGATCGACTCGTCGGTGACGGTCACGACCTCGTCGACGAGCTCCCGCACATGCGCCAGAGTCAGCTCCCCGGGGCGCTTGACGGCGATGCCGTCGGCGAAGGTCGACAGCGACTCGATCTGGACCGGCTCGCCGGCCTCGAGCGAGGCCGGGAATGCCGCGGCTCCGGCCGCCTGCACGCCCACGACGCGGCAGCTCGGCCGCAGCGCTTTGACCGCGGCCGCGACCCCCGAGATCAGCCCCCCGCCGCCGATCGGCACGACCACGGTCCCGGCGTCCGGCACCTGCTCGAGCAGCTCCAGGCCGAGGGTCCCCTGACCCGCGATGACGTCCGGGTGGTCGAAGGGGTGTACGAAGGTCGCGCCGTGCTCGGCGGTCCACTCCTGGGCGGCCGCGAAGGCGTCGTCGAAGGTGTCGCCGGTGAGGATGACCTCGGCGCCGTAGCCCTCGGTGGCCTGCACCTTCGGAAGCGGGGCCCCGGCAGGCATGAACACGCGGGCGCGGACACCGGCGAGCTTCGCGGACAGGGCGACGCCCTGGGCGTGGTTGCCGGCCGATGCGCACACCACGCCCGCCCGGCGCTCCTGCTCCGTGAGGCGCGAGATGCGGTTGAACGCGCCCCGGATCTTGAAGGAGCCCGTGCGCTGAAGGTGCTCGCACTTCAGGAACACCGGCAGGCCCACCATCTTCGTCACGGCGCGCGACACCTCGACCGGGGTGCGCACGGCCACCTCGCCCAGCCGCTCCCGCGCGGCGCGGATCTCCTCGATGCCCACCAGCTTGTGCTCCACGAGCGGCGATCCTAGACCCCCGCCGGGCACCCCCTGCGCCGCCGTGCCCGCAGCAGGGGCATCATTGGGGCGTGTCCACCTCTGCAGAGCCCGTGAACTCCGTGCGACGCCGGCCCAGCTCGGGCACCGTCTTCGTCCTCGCCTGCGTGGCCTTCCTGACGGCCTTCGTCGCCTTCCTGGTCTTCGTCTCGCCGACCCTGCTGGAGCGCACGCTCGCCTCGGCGCCGCCCAAGGCGCCGCAGGTCGTGGCCTCCGGCGAGCTCGACGGCCGCGCCTGGACGGCCGCGGCGATCGATGCCTCCGCGGGCGAGACCGGGCCCGTCGTCGAGCCCGAGCCCTGCCTGCAGGTGGACCTCGACGGCACGGACGGCGGCCGGCTCTGCGTCCAGCGCACCGGCGGCTCTCTGCGCGGCCTTCAGGCGCTCGCCGCCCCCGACGGCGGGGCGGTCGTCTACGGCGTGGTCGGCGCGCGCATCGCCAGCGTGGAGCTGCTGACCGGCGAGGAGCCGCTCGTGGTCGAGCCGTCCTATGTCGACTTCGGCTTCCCGCTCGGCTTCTTCGCCGCCGAGGTGGATGAGGGGGCGGTGGTCGCCGGCGCGCGGGCGCTGGACCGGGATGGGGCGCTGAAGGCGAGCGCGACCTGCAGCACGCGGCTGCCGACGCTGAGCTCGTGCAGCACCAGGGAGCACTGACGCCCGCGAGGGACTCCCGCTGACGCCTGGCCGCCCTGGAACCCTAGAGCGGCGGCCAGGGGTAGGGGCGCTCGTGCGGGTCCACGTCGGGCAGCCGCCGCAGCGAGCGCAGGATCTCGGCGCGCTCGCGCAGCGCCTCGACCTCGGCCGGGTCGAGCAGGGCGAGCAGCTGGGCGGTGACGGGATGCGTCCGGTCCTCCACCGCAGCGGCCAGCCGCCCGACGTCGGCGCGCTGCTCCTGGGGGATCGTCCGGCCGCCCAGCTCCCAGATCACGGTCCGCAGCTTGGGCTCGGTGTGGAAGGTCAGCCCGTGGTCGCAGCCGCGCAGGACGCCGTCCTCGCCGAGCATCACATGGCTCGCCTTGCGGTCGGCGTTGTTGACCAGCAGGTCGAACAGCGCCATGCGGGCCAGCGGCGCGTGGTGCTCCCGGTCCTCGACCAGCACGAAGTAGTGCAGCTCCGGGTCGTGCGCCACGAACAGCTGCAGGCTGCCGGGGCCCATCGGCCCGTCGTCGCGCAGCACCGTCGGCGGGACGACGCCCCAGCCCAGGAAGTCCGACACGACGTAGGCCGCGGCCTCGCGGTTGCACAGGGTGCCGCTCGGGAAGTCCCACAGGGGCCGCTCGCCGCGACGCGGCTTGTAGACGGCGTGCACCCCGAGCGCCGCCGCGCCGACCTGCACCAGCAGGGTGTGGTTGCTCGCGTTCGCGAGGAAGCCCCGCGGCGTCACCCGCGCCGTCGACAGCAGGTCGAGCACGTCCACCATTCAGCGCATCAGGGGGCCGTGGCCGTTCAGGACGGGGCACACGTGACCGCCCTGCGGGTCGATGGGCCGGCTGCAGAGCCGGCAGGTCTCGCGAGCGCCCGCCTCGACCGAGAAGGCGGCGTGCGCGGCGAGCGCCACGAGCTGCTCGCGGTCGAGCCAGAAGCGGGCGACGGCCGGCTCCTCCTCACCCTCCTCGTCCAGCACCAGCTCCTCGGCCTCGAGCAGGAAGCGCTCGCCGCGCTCGTCCATGCCGAGGCTCAGCGTGCCGGCCCGCCAAGAGGGCACGACCGGCTCCAGCAGCTGCTGCCGGGAGGTGTCGAGGTCGTCGGGTGTGACGATCACGTCGACCCCGGCGAGCAGCTCCTGCGCGAGCTGCGCGAGCATCCGCACCTGGCCCTTCTCGACGACCAGCGCGACCAGCCCGTGACCGACGCGCGCCTGGATGTAGAAGGTGCGCTGGCCCGGCGGACCGATGGCCCCGGCGGTGATCCAGTCGACCGGGTCGAGCTCGAACGACTCAGCCACGGCTTCCGCTCCGGGGGTTCGTCTTGCTGCCGCCGCGCTGCGACGGGCGCCGCTGCCGGAAGCGGTCGGGCTGCCAGGGCCCGGTGTCGTTCAGGCGCAGCAGCGCGGGGCGCCCGCCCGGCGAGAGCTGCAGGACCGTGGCGGCGGCGGGGTCCACCACGATCCGCTGGAACAGGTCGAGCGGCTGGCCCAGGTAGAACGACACGATCGCCTTGATCACGTCGGCGTGGCTGACGGCCGCGACGACCCGCCCCTTGTGCCGGGCCACCAGCTCCTCGACCGCTTCGACTGCGCGCAGCTGCGCCGCGCGGATGGTCTCGCCCTCTGGGAAGGACACCAGCGATGGCCGCGACTGGATCACGGGCCACAGCTTGTTGCGCGCGACCTGGGCGAGCGGGCGGTCGGTCCAGCGGCCGTACTCGACCTCGATCAGCCCGTCGACCGGGACGACGTCCAGGCCGTGGGGCTCGGCCACGATGCGGGCCGTCTCCATGGTCCGCGGCAGCGGGCTCGAGTAGACGGCGCGAAAGGGCACCGACGCCAGATGCTGCGCCGCTGCCTGAGCCTGCGCCCGGCCGGCATCGTCCAGGGGCGCGTCGGTGCGTCCCCCCAGGCGCTTGCCCGTAGAGGCGGTGGTGGCATGACGGAGAAGGAAGACCGTGGTGGTCATCCCGCCGAGCGTATCGTCCCCCCGCCGGAGCTCGCCGTCCCGGCGCCGCAGTAGGCTGCTGGGGAGCAACCACGTCACGAAAGCGAGAGCTGGGGATGGCAGAAGCGCCGGAGATCACCTACCGCACCGAACGCGACTCGATGGGCGAGATGCAGGTGCCCGCGGACGCCTACTACGGCGCCTCGACGCAGCGGGCGGTCGAGAACTTCCCGATCTCGGGGCAGCCCATCCCGACCGAGCTGATCCGCGCGCTCGGAATCATCAAGAGCGCGGCCGCCAAGGTGAACCACGCCAAGGGCGTGCTGGACGACGACCAGTACCGCGCCATCGCCCAGGCGGCTCAGGAGGTGGCCGACGGCGCCCTGGACGACCACTTCCCGGTGGATGTGTTCCAGACCGGCTCGGGCACCAGCTCGAACATGAACGCCAACGAGGTCATCGCCAACCGGGCGACCGAGATCCTCGGCGGCGAGCGCGGCTCGAAGCTGGTCCACCCCAACGACCACGTGAACGCCGGCCAGTCCTCCAACGACGTCTTCCCCACGGCGGTGCACCTCGCCGCATACGAGTCGGCGACCGCGCGTCTGCTGCCCGCCCTCGAGATCCTGCACGCCTCCCTGACCGCCAAGGCCGAGGAGTTCGCCGACGTGGTGAAGTCCGGGCGCACGCACCTGATGGACGCCACCCCGGTCACCCTGGGCCAGGAGTTCTCCGGCTACGCCCGCCAGATCGAGCTCGGTGCGGAGCGGGTGCGCGACGCCCTCAAGCGCGTGGCCGAGCTGCCCCTCGGCGGAACCGCGGTCGGCACGGGCCTCAACGCCCCCGAGGGCATGACCGATGGCGTCATCGAGGAGCTGCGCCGTGTGACCGGCAGTGACGAGCTGGTCGAAGCGGTCAACCACTTCGAGGCCCAGGGTGCGCGCGATGCTCTGGTCGAGCTGTCGGGCGCCTGCAAGGTCATCGCCGTGTCGCTCACCAAGATCGCCAACGACCTGCGCTGGATGGGCTCCGGCCCGCGCACCGGGCTGTCCGAGATCCGCCTGCCCGAGATCCAGCCGGGCTCGTCGATCATGCCGGCCAAGGTCAACCCGGTCATCCCCGAGTCGGTCACCCAGGTGGCGGCGCAGGTGATCGGCAACGACGCGGCGATCACCGTCGGCGGGCTGTCGGGCAACTTCGAGCTGAACGTCTACATCCCGCTCATGGCCCGCAACATCCTGGAGTCGCTGCGCCTGCTGGCCACCACCTGCGAGAACTTCGCCCGCCAGTGCATCGACGGGATCACGGCGAACGTCGAGCGCTGCACCGAGCTGGTCGAGCGGAACCTGTCGACCGTGACGGCGCTCGTGCCCGCGATCGGCTACGACCGCTCGGCCGAGCTCGCCAAGAAGGCCCTGGTCGAGGACCGGCCGCTGCGCGAGGTCGTCAAGGAGGGCAGCGGGCTGTCGCCGGAGGAGGTCGACCGGATTCTGGACAACCGGCGCATGACCCAGGGCGGCGTCCTCTAGCGTCTGGAGCCCTATGGGCTATCTCCCCTACGACCCCGAGAACCCGCCCGACGAGCGCAGCTGGATGGTGCCCGTCGCGATCCTCGGGCTCGTCCTGCTCCTGCTGGTGACCCTCACCGGCGGCGCGCTCGTGGTCCTGGCGCAGCAGCGCGAGCTGCGCGATCTGCGCCGCCAGCTGACCGAGGCCCGTGACGAGCTGGCCGAGACGCGCGCCGAGCTGGAGGAGGCCCGGGCCACCCAGCCCGAGGAGGACGGGACCGAGGGCGACGGCGACGGGCTCGGAGGGCTGCTGGACGACCTGCTCGGCGATCTGGGCGACGCGCTCGGCGAGGACGGGCTGGGCGGTCTGCTGGACGACCTCGGCGGGGGGCTCGGCGGCGATGTCGACCGGAACCTCGTCGCGTGCCTCGCCGAGGCGATCAACCCGGGCCCCCAGGGGGTGCGGCCGATCGAGGGCGATGCACGGGAGCAGGTCGCGGCCATCGCGGAGCGGGTGGAGGAGATCCGCGGGCTGTCGTTCGACGGCGAGGTCCAGGCCGAGTTCCTCGGCCCAGAGGAGTTCGCCGAGGAGGTCCGGCGGACCTTCGAGGAGGACTACGACCCGGCCTCGGCGGACCTGGACCAGCGCATCCTGACCGCGCTCGGCGCGATCCCGCGCGGCACGGACCTGCGCTCCCTGTACCGCGAGCTGATCTCGACCCAGGCGATCGGGTTCTACAACCCGGAGACCGGCCAGATCGTCGTCCGGGCGGAGCCGGGTGAGGAGCTCAGCCCGACCGCTCAGGTCACCCTGGCGCACGAGATCGAGCACGCCCTGTCCGATCAGCACTTCGGCCTGCCCGAGCTGGACGGGGCCGAGGACAGCGACGCCGCCCGCGCCAACCTGGCGCTGATCGAGGGGGGCGCCTCGCTGGCGATGCAGCAGTTCACGGGCCGCTCCCTCGGGCCGGGCGCGCAGCTGCAGCTGGGGCTGGACCCGAGCCTGGCGCAGTCGCAGGAGCAGCTGGCGACCTACCCGCACTACCTGCAGCGCGACCTGACCTTCCCGTATGAGGAGGGCCTCGCATTCGCCTGCGAGCTCCACACCGGGGGCGGCTGGCCCGCGATCGACGACGCCTATTCGCGACCGCCGACGACGAGCGCCCAGATCCTGTGGCCGGAGCGCTGGCGGGAGGGCGAGGGTGCGGTCGAGCCGCCGGCCGGCGCCGCGGTCCCCGAGGGCTGGATGCAGGCGCGCACCACGACCATCGGCGCCGCGGACCTGCTGTGGCTGTTCGAGGCCCCCGGCGACGATCCGGACGCCGCCCTCGACGAACCCCTTGAGCGGGTCGCGGAGTGGGCCGGCGGTCGTCTGCGGCTGCTGACGCGTGACACGGACAGCGCGGTCGAGGTCAGCCTGGTCCCCCGCTCAGGGGAGTCCGACCTGTGCGACAGCATCGCGACCTGGTATCGGGCCGCGCACCCCGATGGGCAGGAGTCCGCCGCTGCCGAGGGCGAACGGCTGGCCGTCGACGGAGAGGATCAGGACGCCGTCCTGCGCTGCTCCGAGGGTCTGGTCCGCCTGACGATCGCCCCAGAGCTGGACACGGCCCGGGCCCTGCAGGGTTGAGGACGCAGCGGGCAGACGCAGAGGTCAGAGGGCGAAGGGGGTGGGGCACGACGACGCCGCCCCCGGCGTCGTCGCCCCCCGTTCCCGCCGTCGCCCGCAGCTGGCGCTGTCGGA
>CAZVUW010000074.1:13359-16653 GCA_964629825.1 uncultured Actinomycetota bacterium | reverse complement strand
CCCTCGTCGGTGACCACGAACCCACCGTCGCAGCCTTCGAGCCCTTCACCTTCGTCCCCGGGCGAGGGGGACGCATCCAGATCGACCAGGCCTGGGAGGACGCGCACATCGTGCGGGCCGAGGTGCCGATACTCGGCGAGGTCCGCTGCCACCGGCTGATGATCCCGCAGCTCCGCGCCGCACTTGCGGCCCTGGTGGACCGCGGCCTGGCCGACCTGCTCGATCCCGACGACTACGGCGGCTGCTATCTGCCGCGCCACATCGACTGGAACCCCGCCGCCTCCCTGTCCATGCACGCCTGGGGCATCGCGATCGACGTCAACGTCTCCACCAACTGGCTGGGCGAGGATCCCCGGCTCGACCCGCGCGTGGTCGAGGTCTTCGAGGACCACGGGTTCGCATGGGGCGGCCGCTGGACCCGACCCGACGGCATGCACTTCGAGCTGCGTCGGCTGCTCGCCCCCGAGGAGCTCCCGGCCGGCTGAGCCCGCGCTGAGCCTTCTGACCGGTTGCGGTTGCGGGCGTTTCCGCGGAAACGCCTTGGCCTCTAGCGCTGCGTCGGCATCGTGCCGAGGTGCTCCGCCGCGAAGTCCATCGAGAGGGCCTGCTGGCGGATCACCTCCTCGACGGCGAGGGAGCCGTGCCCGGCGTCGAAGACGTCGTAGCGGTGCGGGACGCCGTGCTCTGCCAGTGCGGCGACGTAGTTGTCCACCTGCCGCTTGGGGCAGCGCGTGTCGTTCGCTCCGGTGATGATCAGCACCGGCGTCTTGACGCGGTCGACGTAGGTGATCGGTGACCGCTCCCGGTAGAGGTCGGGCAGCTCGTCGGGGGAGCCGCCGAACAAGGTCCGGTCGAACTCCTGGAGGACCGGCGCCTCGTCCTCGTAGGCGGCGACGTAGTCGGCGACGGGCACCACGGCGATGGCGGCCTTCCAGTCGTCCGGCTGGGTGCCGATTGCCTGGAGGGTGAGGTAGCCGCCCCAGGAGCCGCCCGTGAGGACGGTCCGATCGGGGTCGGTGATGCCCTGCTCCACGAGGTGCCTCAGCCCGGCGAGGATGTCGACCAGCTCGGGTCGCCCCGGGTCGCCCTGCAGGGCGTCCTCCCAGGCCTTGCCGTAGCCGGTGGAGCCCCGGTAGTTCGGCAGAAGCACCGCATATCCGTGGTCGACCCAGGCCTGGACCGACGCGACGAAGCTGTCGGTCTCCTGGACGGCGGGGCCTCCGTGGACGTCGACGACCGTGGGGTAGGGGCCCTCGGCCGGCTCACGCGGCAGGGCCAGGAAGGCGTGCACGGTGCCGCCGTCGCCGTTGTCGTAGTGCACCGAGCGGTAGGCGACCCCCTCGGGCGGCGACTCGCCGGGTGGCGTCAGGAGGCGCCGGTCGCCCTGGGTGTCGCGGACTCGGATCTGAGGCGGCTTGGCCGAGGAGTTGAACGCGTACCAGAGCGCGCCGTCGTCGCGGACCCGTCCGCCGAGGACCGAGCCCTGGGTGAGATCCAGGGCGGTGAGCTCGTGGCTGGCGAGGTCGTAGCGGTGCAGGCTCGTACGTCCGAGGTGCTCGTGGCCGAGCAGCAGCGCCGACCCGTCCGGCCACCAGTCGGCGACGAACACCTCGCCGGGCAAGTCGATCTCAAGCTTGGTGCGCTCGCCCGTGGCAGCGTCCAGGAGCTCGGGGCGGGTCTGCCCGGTGCGGTCGCACAGAAGGGCCAGCCGGGTGTCGCCGAGCACGCGCGACCAGCCCGCCGGGCTGATCGTGTCGCGCTCGTCGTCGGCGACCTCCAGGAGGGTCTCGCCGGTGACCGCGTCGACGATGCGCACGTCGGGGTGCATGACGTCGCCCCGCTCCGTGTGGCTGATCGCCAGCAGGCGCGCGTCCCGGCTGAGTCCGCCCACACCCGCAGGCTGCCGGTGTCGGTAGAGGGTGCGGAACCCGTCCTCGTCCCGGGTCGAGATCGCGAAGCCCTCGCTGGTGGAGACGCCCACCGCGATCCGCTCCTCGCGGATCGACAGGCCGGCGCTCCAGCCCTCGCCCGCCTCGGGCACGAACGGGCGCGCCTGCCCGCCCTCGAACGGGGTCACGACGTAGCAGCCGACCTCGTCGCCGCTGTTGTCGTCGAACCACACCACGCCGGTCCCGTCCGGGGTCGGCCGCCCGCCGAGGACGCCGGTCTCCTTGTTGGTGAGCTGGCGGTGCTCTCCGGTGAGGAGGTCCCAGGACATGACCTGCCAGACGCCCGAGGCGTTGGTCGCGTAGGCGAGCCGATGCGGGGCGTTGGCCGCCCAGCTCGGCAGGGTCACCCGTGCCGCGCGGAAGCGCCTGATCCAGGCCGGCGTCTCGCTCATAGATCTCGGCTCCTCTCCAGGCGGCCGTTGCCCTGCTGCGCCGGCCGCGCCCGCGGTGCTTCAGCCGCGAGCTCGGGCCAGCGTGTTCGAGCTGTCGCGCAGGGCGTCGGCGATGGCGTCCGCCATCCGCTCCGCCGCGCTCGTCGAGTGGGTCAGGAACAGCTGCGGCTCCACGAGCTCGAGCTCGATCAGCCAGTCCTGCCCGTCCGGGCCCTCGACCAGGTCCACCCGGGCGTAACGGCAGCCGCGCGCGTGCGCGAGCGCCGCCTCGGCCACAGACACGAGCTCGTCGTCCAGTGCGACCAGCTCCTCGGTGCCGCCGAACTCCTCCTGAACCCGGAAGTCGCCCGGCCGCGGGCGCTTGCGCACCGCGTGGGTGACCGCGCCGTCGATCCACAGGACGCTGATCTCGCCGGCGGACTCGATGCGCTCGACGTAGGGCTGCACGAGCACGTCCCCGACCGACAGCAGCGCGTCGAGATGGGCCTGATGGCGTGCGGCGTCGCCTCGCTGCAGCCGGACCGTGCCCACCGCACCGGCGGAGACGGCGGGCTTGACGACAGCGCGCTCCCAGCCGTTGCGGTCCAGCACCTCGGCCAGGTCGGCCTGGCTGCCCGCGTCCAGCCAGTGGGTCGGCACGGTCGCGATCCCGTCCTCGGCGAGCTCGCGCAGGTAGGTCTTGTCGGTGTTCCAGGCGATCACGTCGGCCGGGTTCCACAGCGTGGTCGCCACGTCCACACGCCTGGCCCAGTCCACGAACTCCGTACGCCGAGGCACGTAGTCCCAGGTCGAGCGGATCACCACCAGGGAGGCTGAGCCCCAGTCGACGCTGGGGTCGTCCCAGGAGCAGATCCGCGGGCGGATGCCGCGGTCCTCCAGCGCGTCGAGCAGCGGCCGGTCGTCGTGGTGCAGGGACGGGACGTCCCTGCAGGTGGCAAGAATCAACCCCCTGC
>CAZVUW010000074.1:0-13259 GCA_964629825.1 uncultured Actinomycetota bacterium | reverse complement strand
GCCAGGAGCTCGGAGGTGTCCGCCTCGATGCCTGCCAGCGCCGCCTCTGCGGCCGGCCCGCGCAGGCGCCGCTTGGTCTCCGCGTAGGCGGCGCGGGGCAGGGCCGCCAGCTGCCGGGCGCGCTCGATCGCGGTCTGAACGACCTCGGCCGGGTCGACGGCGACATCGGCGAAGCCGACGGCGACCGCCTCCTCAGGGTCGACCGTGGTGCCGGGCAGCAGAAGGTCGTCCAGGCGGTCCGCGCGCACGTTGCCGCGAGCGATGGCGATCACCCAGGACGGCAGCGGGAAGCCGATGGTCGTCTCGGTCAGCCCCCAGCCGTACTGGCCGCGCGCGGCGACGGCGTGGTCGGCGCACATCGCGAGGATCGTCCCACCGGCGATCGCGTGGCCGGTGGCCGCGACCACGACCGGGCGCGGCTCCAGCCAGATCCGCGTCATGGTGCGCCCGAAGGCGACCAGAAGCTTGGCCAGGCCCGCGTCGTCGAGGCCCGCCATCACCTTGGTGTTCAGGCCCGCCGACAGCATCCCGTCGCGGCCTCGCAGAACCACCGCGCGCTCCGGGCTCTCATCGAGCGCCGCCTCGAGCTCTTGGAAGAACGGGAGGTCGAAGGCGTTGACCTTGCCGTCGTCGAGGGTTACGACCAGCAGGTCGTCCCCGTCAGGGGCGGTGGTGATGGCCACTGGCGCTCTCCTTGCTGGGTGGGACCGCGGCGCGGTCGGCTAGGCGATCCCCACCAGCTCCGTCACCGCGATGATGTGAGCGTTCGCGGCGCGCCGCAGCTCGGCCCTGGTCACACCGGGCGGAAGGTCCAGCTCGGTGTCCAGGGCGATGAGCCGAAAGAAGCAGCGGTGGGGACCGCGGTCGTCATCCAGACTAGGTCCGCTCCAGCCCACCTCGTCGAACTCGTTCAGACCCTGCACCAGGTCCGGGTCGTCGACCAGGGTGTCCTTGGGCAGTCCCTCCGGCAGCTCGTCGATCTTCGGGGAGATGCCGTAGACGACCCAGTGCGTCACGACGCCCGTCTCCGAGTCGGGGTCGTCCGCGATCAGGACCAGCTCCTTGGTCCCCTCCGGGACGCCCTCCCAGCGCAGTGGCGGCGACACGTCGCCTCCATCAGCCGTGAACCGTTCGGGGAGATCATCGTCATGCTCGAACGCCGGGCTGGTAAGGCGGAAGGCCGCCATGGTGGTTGTTCCTCCTGCTCGTGTGGCGCCGTATGTCTACAGCATGCGGGTCGTCTACGCGGTCAGTGCGCGTGAGATCCGCTCGAGCCCCTCGGCAAGCAGGTCGTCCGCAAGGGCGTAGGAGAGCCGGACGTAGCCGGGGCTGCCGAAGCCCTCGCCCGGCACCAGGGCCACCTTCGCCGTGTCCAGCAGCGCCTCGCACAGCTCGAGCGAGCTTTCGACGGTGCGGCCGCCGATCTCCCGACCGAAGACGCCCTCGACCGACGGGAAGGCGTAGAACGCGCCCTCGGCGTCCAGGCACTCGACCCCGTCGATGCGACGCAGGCCCTCGACCGCGATGCGAGCGCGACGCTCGAAGGCCTGGCGCATGCGCTCGACCTCGTCCTGTGGCCCGGCGATCGCGGCCAGGGTGGCGACCTGGGCGATGTTGTTCACGTTGGAGGTCATGTGGCTCTGGAGCTTGGTCATCGCGCGCGTGACCGCCAGCGGGGCGATGGTCCAGCCGACCCGCCAGCCGGTCATCGCATAGCTCTTCGCGACCCCGTTGACGATGACGATGCGACCCGCCAGCTCCGGCACCGCAGCCGCCATGGAGACGTGGCGGGAGCCACAGAAGACCAGGTGCTCGTAGATCTCGTCCGTCACGACCCACAGGTCGTTCTCCGCCGCCCAGCGCCCGATCTCGGCCACCTGCTCGGGCGGGTAGACCGCGCCGCTGGGGTTGGACGGCGAGGTGAACACCACGATCTTGGTGTGGTCGGTGCGCGCGGCCTCGAGCTGGTCGACCGTGACCTTGAAGCCGGCCTCGACGCCGGTCGGGATCGGCACGGCCACACCGCCCGCGAGCGCGATCTGCTCCGGATAGCTCACCCAGTAGGGGACCGGGAGGAGCACCTCGTCGCCGGGGTCGAGCAGCGCTTGGAAGACGTTGTAGAGCGCGTGCTTGCCGCCGTTGGTGACGAGCACCTCGGCCGGGTCGACCGCCACCCCGGAGTCGCGCTTGGTCTTCTCCGCGATCGCCTCGCGCAGCTCGGGCAGGCCGGCGGCGGGTGTGTAGCGGTGCATCGCCGGGTCCATGCACGCCGCCGCGGCCGCCTCGACGATGTGCGCCGGGGTGGGGAAGTCGGGCTCGCCGGCGCCGAAGCCGATGACGTCCTCGCCGGCCGCGCGCAGCGCCTTGGCCTTGGCGGTGATCGCCATCGTGACCGACTCGGTGAGCGCTCCTGCGCGCGCCGAGATGCCGTCTGCTGCTTCGATGCTGGTCATCGTGCGTCCACTTCGGGGTGGAGGCGCGGGGCGGCTCAGCCGAGCCCGATCGCCTCCAGGTGGGACAGGAACCCGCGGACCGGCTCGCCCGCCAGCCGCAGGTTGCGGCGCTCGTTGCGCCAGATCGTGGCGAGCTGCTGCCAGGACAGCTCGCGGAAGCGCACCTCCGGCACGGAGTCGAGCCAGGGCATCTCCGCGCGCAGCACCTGTGACGAGCGCAGGTCGTTCATCCGCCGCGAGACCTCAGCGGCCGCGCGTGACCCCGACCGGTAGATGACCGCGATCGCGAGCTCCTTACCGAGCCGCTCCGCCTGGACCAGACCGACGTCGACCAGCTCGATCAGCCGGTCTCGACCGCCGTTCCCGCGCTTGGAGGAGTCCCAGACGGTGTCGACCAGGGCGAGCACGTTGCGCGCCTCGATGCGGACGGGCACCTCGACGGGCTCGAGGAACGCGCCGATCTCGGCGTCCTCGCCGACGCGGCTGCGGAGATGCGCCACGTAGGCGCTGGAGGGCTCGAGCCGCGGCTCTGCGTCCCGGCCGGTCCACATGGACATCCGCACCGGCGCCTGCACGTCGCTGCCGCACAGCGGGCGCAGGAGCGACGCCAGGTACTCGCGGTCGTCGTCGGTGTCCAGCGAGGCGAAGAAGTTCCAGACCAGCAGATCGAGGCTGTCCGGATCGGTGGTGATCCGCTCGTAGCGCTCCTGATCGGAGGCGAGCAGCCGCCGCACCCGCTCGGCGTAGAACAGGGGGTTGGTCCGGGTCCGCATCCTCAACATGGCGGCATCGTAACCGACCCGGCGGGGCGGTCCGGGAGGCGTCCCCAGGCCCCGGTCTCAGTCCATCGGGACGGGCGGCAGGGGCGTCGGCACGTAGTCCGGATCCTCCGCGTCGGCCGCCTCGATCTCGGCGCGCGTGATGCCTAGCAGGAACAGGATCGCGTCCAGGTAGGGGACGCTGACGGCTGTGTCCGCGGCGGCGCGCACGACCGGCTTGGCGTTGAACGCGATGCCGAGCCCCGCGCGGTTGAGCATGTCGAGGTCGTTTGCCCCGTCGCCGACGGCGACCGTCTGGTTGAGGGGCACACCCGCCAGCCGCGCGAACTCCTCAAGGGCTGCGGCCTTGCCGGCGCGGTCGACGATTGGTCCGGTCAGACGGCCGGTGAGGCGACCGTCGACCACCTCGAGGGTGTTGGCGCGTGCGTAGTCCAGCCCGAGCCTTTGCGCCAGGTCGTCCGTCACCTGCGAGAAGCCCCCGCTGACGATCGCCAGGACGAAGCCGAGGCGGCGCAGGGTCCGCACGAGCGTCCGCGCGCCGGGCGTGAGCTCGAGACGCTCGCGGACGTCGTCAAAGACCGTGGCGGGCAGGCCCTCGAGCAGCGCGACGCGCTCGCGCAGCGCCGCCGCGAAGTCGAGCTCACCGGCCATGGCCCGCTCGGTGATCGCGGCGACACGGTCGGCGCAGCCCGCGTGCTCGGCCAGCAGCTCGATGACCTCGCCCTGCACCAGGGTCGAGTCGACGTCCAGCACGATCAGCCGCTTGGCGCGGCGGTACAGGTTGGCGGGCTGCACGGCGACGTCGACGCGCTGCCGGGCGGCCTCGGCCACGAGCTCGTCACGAAGGCGCTCCGCGTCGCCGGACACCATCAGCTCGAAGCTGGTGATGGGGTAGCGGGAGAGCTGGACGATGCGGTCGATGTTCGCCCCGCAGGCGGCGATGCGCCCGGTCACGGCGGCGATCGCCTCGGTCCGCAGCGGCTGGCCGAGGAGCGTCACGTAGTGGTGCTGGCGGTCCGGCTGCGGTCGGTGGCGGGCGATGGGCTCGACCTCGACGGACACGCCGAGGTCCAGCCCGGCGGCGGACAGCCGGGCGCGCGCGGCGTCCTCGTCGGGCGCCGACACGAGCAGCCCGAGGATGAGCCGGTCGCGGATCACGACCTGCTCCATGTCGAGGATCCGCGCGCCGAGCTCGGCCAGGAGGGTGCACAGCGCGGAGGTCAGCCCGGGCCGGTCCCGGCCCATGACGGTGACCAGCAGGGCGGTGGCGTCGTCCATGTCCGGCCAGCGTGCCACAGCCGCACGCGCCCTCCGAAACCGGCCCGCTGCTGTCCGCGCCGCGGCAGTCCCGGCCGCGACCCGGGCGGCGCTCAGGCCCTCGACCGTGCCGGGGTCGAGCTCTCGCGGCGGGAGGTCAGCCAGGCCCCGACCAGCACCATGGCCGTGCCGAGCAGCGCGTATGGCGAGATGACCTCGTCGCGCAGGAGGGCGCCGAGCGCGATGGCCACCGGCGGCGTGAAGTACACCGCCACCGACCCGCGGGTGCCGCCGACACGCCCGACCAGCGTGCCCATCATCACGTAGGCGAAGCCGGTCCCGAGGACCCCGAGCGGGACCATGGCGAGGGCGGACGCCCACGACCACGAGGAGCCGTCGAGCTGGGCCAGACCGAACGGCGCCACCATCAGCAGCGCGACCAGCTGGGCGCGGAACATGACGGGCAGCGACCCGTAGCGCTGCTGGAGGGGCACCGCGACGTTGGCGGCGAGGCCATAGCAGGTGATCGCGAGGATCAGCAGAAGAACTCCGCGGGTGGCCGCCGTGGACCCGGTCAGACCCGGCCAGGAGATGGCGACCACGCCGGCGAAGCCGACCAGCAGACCCCAGCGCTGCCGGCTGCCCGGCAGCCGCCGCATCAGCGCCGTGGCCCACGCGGCGGTGGCCAGCGGCACCGCCCCGTTGATCATCCCGGCGACCGCCGAGTCCACCCACTGCTGGGCGATGGGGAACAGGATCAGCGGCAGCCCCATCCACACCACGCCGAGGACGACGATGCGCGGCCAGTCCTCCCGCTCCACCCGCTGGCGCGCACGCGGCACGAGCGCCAGGGCCAGGGCCCCGAGCGACAGCCGGGCCAGCGACACCAGGCCGGGGCGGAAGGAGTCCAGCCCCATGGCGATGAAGAGGAACGAGGAGCCCCAGATGGCCGCGATCCCCGCCATCAGGCCCCACTCGGAGGCCCCGAAGGCGCCGCTCAGCGTCCCGGCGCCGGTCTCCAGGAGCTTGCGGCGCTCAACAGCAGTCTGCATGTCGTCCCCTCAGGAGTCGCGGGCGACCCCCTGCCGCCCGCGACAGCCAAGGTGCCTTCCCAAACCGTTCACGACAAGTGACAACTCGTTGCCGAGATCTCGTAGGATCTCTGAATGATCAACATCGAACGGCTCCGGACCCTCGAAGCGATCGCCACGCACGGCTCGGTCAGCGCAGCCGCGGCGGCTCTGCACCTCACGACCTCGGCGGTGTCGCAGCAGATGGCCCGGCTCGAGGCCGAGCTGGGCGAGCAGCTGCTCGAGCGCCAGGGACGCGGCGTGCGCCTGACGGACTCCGCCGAGGTGCTCGTCGAGCACGCCCGCAAGATCCTGCGCATGGTCGAGGTCGCCAAGGCCGACCTGGAGGCGCGCCGCGATGCGGTGGTCGGGAACCTTCAGATCGGTGCGTTCGCCTCGGCGGTGCGCGGCCTCGGCGTCGAGGTGGTCCGCCGACTGCAGGAGGCCCACCCCGACCTGGCCGTCGCCCTGCACGAGCTCGAGCCCGACGAGGCCGTGCCGCGCGTGCTGCGCGGCGATCTGGACCTGGCGATCCTCCAGGACTGGATGAACCAGCCCCTGCGCGTGCCCGACCAGCTCGAGCGCAGCCCCCTGATGGACGACGAGGCCGATGTGGCGCTCCCTGCCTCCCACCCGCTGGCCGACCGCGAGCGGGTGTCGCTGTCCGAGCTCGTCGACGAGCCCTGGATCGGCTTCACGGAGGGCTGGGTCTGCCACCAGTGGCTGATCACCACGATGCGCAGCCAGGGTCACCAGCCGGTCATCGCGCACTCCGCCTCGGAGTACGCCTCCCACCTCGAGTTCGTCGCGGCAGGTCTCGGCCTGTCGGTCATCCCGCGCCTCGGCCGCAAGAGCGTTCCGGAGGGCGTGCGCATGGTCGCGGTGGACCCGCCCCTGCAGCGGCACATCTACGGGGTCTGGCGCTGCGACGCGGCGCGACGGCCGTCCATCCGCGCCGCCCTGGACACCTTCCGCTCCGTCGCGCGCGAGTGCACCGCCGCGGCCGCCACCCAGTAGCCTGCCGAGCGATGGAGCAGATCCCCAAGCCCCGCGAGCTTCTGGCCGCCCGGGAGTCGGCGGCGTGGCTGTTCGACACGCTCCGGGAGTGGTTCGGGGTGCCCTCGCACATCACCCTGGATCTGCGCGAGGTGGACTCCGCAGTCTCCGAGCTGGGCGATCCGCAGCTGGTGATGGCGATGGCCATGCGCAAGCTGCAGGCGCTGCACCTGCTGACCACACCGGGCGTGCGGACGACCACCGACGTGGTGCTGACGGTGATCCAGGACCTCGAGCGCGCCCTCCTCCAGGCCCCGACGATGCATCTGCGCCGCGCCGCCGAGAGCACCGACTGGGACGCGGCGCTGCAGGCGCTCGCCGGCGAGGGGGAGGTCGCGTCCGAGGCCTCGGCCCAGGTCGAGCACGTCAACGGCGTCGTCGAGGAGTTCCGGGCGCATCACGCCAAGCTGCACGAGGCCGCCCGGGCGGTGCTCCACGCCAGCGACGGCGAGATCCGGATCCTGCTCTAGCCGCTAGGCGGCCATCAGCTCCAGGAAGCGGGCGAGACCCACGTTGCCGCCCGACAGGGTCACCCCGACGCGCTTCCCGGCGACGTCGACCCGACCCGCCAGCAGCGCCGCCAGGGCGCAGGCGCCCGAGGGCTCGAGCACGGTCTTCATCCGGTCGAATGCGAAGGCCATCGCGTCGAGGATCGCGCGGTCGCTGACCAGGACGATGTCGTCCACCAGGCGGCGGTTCACCTCGAACGTCATGGCGCCGGGGATCTCGGCCTGCTGGCCGTCGGCGATGGTGCGGGGCACCTCGATGCGCACCCGCTCGCCCGCCTCCAGCGAGCGCTTGGTGTCGTCGCCGGCCTCGGGCTCGACGCCGATGACGCGGGTGCGGGCGTCGATGCCCTTGGCCGCCGTCGCGCAGCCGGCCATCAGACCGCCGCCGCCGACGCACACCAGCAGCACGTCCAGCGGGCCGAAGTCCTCGATCAGCTCGAGGGCCACGGTCCCCTGGCCGGCCATCACCGCCAGGTGCTCGTATGGCGGGATGAGCGTGAGCCCGCGCTCGGCGGCGAGGGCGGCGCCGACCGCCTCGCGGTCCTCGGTGTAGCGGTCGTAGGTGACGACCTCGGCGCCGTAGCCGCGCGTGGCCTCGACCTTGGCCGTCGGCGTGTCCTCGGGCATGACGATGACTGCGCTGGTTCCCAGGAGGCCGGCGGCGATGGCGACCGCCTGGGCGTGGTTGCCGGAGGAGAAGGCGGCCACGCCGCGCTGCAAGTCCTCGGGCGGGAGGGAGGCCATGGCGTTGTAGGCGCCGCGCAGCTTGAAGGCCCCGCCGCGCTGGAGGTTCTCGGCCTTGCAGCCGACGGTGGCGCCGACGCGGGCGTCGAGCGTCCTGGAGGTGAGCACGGGGGTGCGGTGGGCGACGCCGCGCAGGCGCTCGGCAGCCGCTTGGACGTCTGAGAGCTCGATCATCCGCTGGACGCTAACGGCTGCCGATCCGTGCCGCTACCGCAGGGCACGGCCCGTCGACCACGGCGCAGGCGCCGCTGGAGTCGCCGGGGCGTCACTAACCTGGGTGCGATGGAGCCCCGGATGAACCTGCTCGACGTGCTCCTGATGGTGGCCTTCTCCTATGCGCTGGTCCGGGGGTTCCTCCAGGGGGCGCTGTCGCAGATGGCCGCCTTCGCCGGCTCCGCGGTCGGCCTCCTGCTGGGCGCGGCGGCCGCGCCGCCGCTGGCTGCCCAGGTCATCGATCGTCCCGGAGCCACGCTCGCGCTGCTCACGATCTCGCTGCTGGCGGTGTTCCTCGTCCTGGGCCAGGCGGCGGGCATCGCGGTCGGGCTGAGACTGCGCGGTGCGGCCGAGCGCGCAGGCATCGGAGGGCTTGACCGCGGCGTCGGCATCCTCGTCGGCGCCACCT
This sequence comes from uncultured Actinomycetota bacterium, assembly GCA_964629825.1. Taxonomy (GTDB): domain Bacteria; phylum Actinomycetota; class Nitriliruptoria; order Euzebyales; family Egibacteraceae; genus CAZVUW01. The sequence continues at coordinate 4,769 of CAZVUW010000074.1, read as the reverse complement.
GGTTCGTCCTGGTGGTCTGGCTGACGGCCTCGGTGCTCACCCAGGGCCCGTTCCCGTCGGTCGCGCAGCAGGTCCGCTCCTCCCGTGTCGTCGCCGGGCTGGATGCCGCCCTGCCGCCGGCACCCGACCTCTTCGGCCGGGTCGGCTCGTACCTCGACCGCCACGGCTTCCCGCAGGTCTTCTCCGGGCTCCAGCGCGGGGTGACCGCGCCGCCGGTGGGCCCCACCAGCGAGGCGGCCGTGCAGGCCGCGGCCGCCGCCGGGCGCCCCGCCGCCGTGCAGGTGCAGGCCCTGGGCTGCGGCGGGATCTCCTACGGCAGCGGCTTCGTCGCCCGGGCCGGCATCGTCGTCACCAACGCGCACGTCGTGGCCGGAGCCGAGGCAATCATCGTCCGGGACGCGGCGGGGGACTGGCAGGCGGCCGCGATCCACTACGACCCCGAGCTCGACCTGGCGGTGCTCGCCGCGCCTGGGCTGCGCGCCGCGGCCCTGGAGTGGGCGGACGAGCCGGCGGAGCGCGACACCGAGGGCGCGACGCTCGGCTTCCCCGGCGGCCAGACCGAGCTGGTGGTGCGCCCGGCCACCGTGCAGACCCGCATCCGCGCCGTGGGACGCGACATCTACGGCGCGGGTCAGGTCGAGCGCGAGGTCCTCGTCGTCTCCGCGGGGGTAGAGCAGGGTGACTCCGGGGGGCCGTTCGTCACCTCGGACGGGCGCGTGGCCGGGGTCGTGTTCGCCGCCGATGCGGGCATCCCCGGGACCGGCTACGCGCTGACCGCGGAGCAGGTCGCGCCGGCAGTGAACTCGGCCGCGGTGCGCAACACCGCCGTGGGCACCGGCTCCTGCCGCTTCTAGCCGCGGCGTTTGGAGCGGGGGCGCATCGGCCCATCCTGCTTAGGTCGGGCCGGCAGAGCCCGCGGGGATCGGAGCAGCAGGATGCGAATCAACCGCCGGGCACGTCTCGACACATCGAACGTGCGCGACCGGCGCGGACGGGGCGGCGGGATGGCGCGCGGCGGGGTAGCCGCGGGCGGTGTGGGCGGGCTGCTTGTCCTGCTGATCGCCATGGCCCTGGGAGTCGACCCGGGGGCGCTGCTGGGCGGCGGGTCGGGCGCGGAGGCGCCCGCCGGCGGGGAGCTGGAGAGCTGCGAGACCGGCGCCGACGTAGAGACCAACGCCGAGTGCCGCTTCGTCGCCTACGAGAACAGCATCCAGGACTACTGGGACGCCGCCATGGCCGATGCGGGCGGGCAGTACACGCCGGCGCTGTTCAACACCTTCAGCGGTGGCGTGAGCACCGGCTGCGGCCAGGCGTCCAGCCAGGTCGGGCCGTTCTACTGCCCGGCCGACGCGGGGGTCTACCTCGACCTGGGCTTCTTCCGCGACCTCGAGCAGCGCTTCGGCGCGCAGGGCGGCGACTTCGCCGAGGCCTACGTCCTGGCCCATGAGTTCGGCCACCACATCCAGAACCTCACCGGCCAGATGGAGCGGGTCCGAACCCGCGAGGGCGCCGACAGCGACGCCGTCCGGCTGGAGCTCCAGGCCGACTGCTACGCCGGCGTGTGGGCGCACCACGCGACCACGACCCCGGCGGAGGGCGGCGAGCCGATCATCACCGAGATCACCGAGCAGGACGTCGCCGAGGGCGTGGATGCAGCCCAGGTCATCGGTGACGACTACATCCAGGAGCGTTTCAGCGGAAGCGTCACGCCCGAGACCTGGACGCACGGCTCCAGCGAGCAGCGCAAGCGCTGGCTGATGAGGGGGCTTCAGGAGGGCGACCCGGCCGCGTGCGACACCTTCTCGGCGCCGTCGCTGTAACGGCCGGTCAGCCTGCGCGCAGCATGTCGGCCACGAGGAATGCCAGCTCCAGCGACTGCTGGTTGTTGAGGCGCGGGTCGCAGGCCGTCTCGTAGCGGTGCTGGAGGTCGAGGTCGGCGATCTCCTGCGCGCCGCCGAGGCACTCCGTGACGTCCTCGCCGGTCAGCTCGATGTGGACCCCGCCCGGCACCGTGCCCTCGGCCGCGTGCACGGCGAAGAAGGTGCGCAGCTCCGCCAGCACGTCGGAGAAGCGCCGCGTCTTGTAGCCCGTCTCCGACGTGAACGTGTTGCCGTGCATCGGGTCGCACGACCAGACGACCTGGAGCCCGAGGTCGCGCACCCCGCGGACCAGCTCGGGCAGCGCATCGCCCACCTTGTCGGCGCCCATGCGGGTGATGAACGTGAGCCGCCCGGGCTCGTTGTCGGGGTTGAGGCTCTTCGCCAGGGCGTGGGCCTCTTCGACCGTCGCCGTCGGCCCGAGCTTCACGCCGACGGGGTTGCCCACCCCCGACAGGAAGTGGACGTGCGCGCCGTCCGGGTCGCGGGTGCGCTCGCCGATCCACAGCATGTGCGCCGAGCAGTCGTACCAGTCGCCGGTCAGCGAGTCGCGGCGGGTCAGGGCCTCCTCGTAGCCGAGCAGCAGCGCCTCGTGCGAGGTCCAGAAGTCGACCGTCGAGAAGCGCGGATCGCTGCTCACGTCGATGCCGCAGGCCTCGAGGAACGCCAGCGCGCGGTCGATCTCGTCCGCGACCGCCGAGTAGTGGCGCCCCTGCGGGCTCGCCGCGACGAACTCCTGGTTCCAGGCGTGCACCCGCCGCAGGTCCGCGAAGCCGCCGCGGGTGAAGGCGCGCAGCAGGTTCAGGGTCGCCGCCGCCTGGTTGTAGGCCTGGAGCAGGCGCCGCGGGTCGGGCGTGCGAGCCTCCGCGCTGAAGGCGATGTCGTTGACGGCATCGCCGCGGTAGGAGGGCAGGCTCTGCCCGTCCACGGTCTCGAGGTCGGAGGAGCGCGGCTTGGCGAACTGCCCCGCGATCCGCCCCACCTTGACGACCGGCAGCGCGGCGCCGTAGGTCAGGACCACCGCCATCTGCAGAAGCACCTTCAGCTTGTCCCTGATCGAGTCCGCGCTGAAGGCCGCGAAGGTCTCCGCGCAGTCCCCGCCCTGAAGCAGGAACGCCCGGCCGGCTGCCACCTCGGCCAGGCGTTCACGCAGGTCGCGGATCTCTCCGGCGAACACCAGCGGTGGTTGCGCCGCGAGGTCGGACAAGGTCCGGTCGAGCTCTCCCTCGTCCGGCCAGCTCGGTTGCTGCCGGGCCGGGAGGGGACGCCATGACGAAGGAGACCAGGCCTCCAAGGTGCTGCTCATGACCCCATGGTCACACCCCCCAACCCGGGACGCAAAGGGTCTGGCGAACTGCCGGTAGTCTTTCCCCGCGGATCAACCACTCCAGGAGGGGCGAACAGGCATGCAGCTGGACGGCAAGGTGGCCCTGGTGACGGGCGGGGCATCGGGGCTGGGGCGGGCCACGGCGCGCGAGTTGACCGCGGCGGGAGCGGCGGTCGTGCTGCTCGACCTGCCCGGCAGCGCCGGCGAGGAGGCGGCCGCGGAGCTCGGCGACCGGGCCCGCTTCGCCCCCGGCGACGTCACGTCCCCGGACGACGTCGCCGCGGCGGTGGCCGCTGCGCGCGAGCTCGGCGGTCTGCACGTGGTGGTCAGCTGCGCCGGGGTTGCCACGCCCGGTCGCGTCGTCGGCCGCGACGGGCCGCTGCCGCTGGAGCAGTTCTCCCGCGTCGTGACGATCAACCTGATCGGCACCTTCAACGTGATCCGCCTGGCCGTCGAGGCGATGCTCGAGCATGAGCCCGTCGACGGCGAGCGCGGCGTCATCGTCAACACCGCCTCCGTCGCCGCCTTCGAGGGGCAGGTCGGCCAGGCCGCCTACTCGGCCTCCAAGGCCGGCGTCGCCGGTATGACCCTGCCGATCGCGCGCGACCTCGCCGACCGGCAGATCCGCTGCATGGCCATCGCGCCCGGCATCTTCGCGACCCCGATGCTCGCCGGGCTGCCGCAGGAGGTGCAGGACTCCCTCGCCGCGCAGGTCCCGCACCCCCGCCGCCTCGGCGATCCCGCCGAGTACGCGGCCCTGGTGCGCCACATCTGCGAGAACCCGATGCTCAACGGCGAGGTCATCCGCCTCGACGGCGCGATCCGCATGGCGCCGCGCTAGGGGCGTCCGTCGACCCGTTTGCGGCGGATATTCCCCCAACGGGTCGAGGCCCCCAGCGTCGAGGGTCGGACCAGGCCGTGGTGGTCAGGCTCAGCCGAGGTGCGGGTAGCGCCAGTCGGTCGGCGGGACGAACGTCTCCTTGATGGTGCGCGGGCTGACCCAGCGCAGGAGGTTCAGGGAGGAGCCGGCCTTGTCGTTGGTGCCGCTCGCGCGGGCGCCGCCGAAGGGCTGCTGACCGACGACCGCACCGGTCGGCTTGTCGTTCACGTAGAAGTTGCCCGCGCTGTTGCGCAGCGCGGTCAGGGCGTGGTCGATGACGTAGCGGTCGTTGGCGAAGATGGCGCCGGTGAGGGCGTAGGGGCTGGTCGTGTCGGCCAGCTCCAGCACGTCATCCCAGCCGCTGCCCGAGTCGTCGTAGACGTAGACGGTCAGCACCGGGCCGAACAGCTCGCGGCACATGGTGTCCGCGGTCGGGTTGGTCGTGACCAGCACGGTGGGCTGGACGAACCAGCCGGTGCTGTCATCGGCCGTGCCGCCGACCAGCACCTCGGCACCCTCGCTCTTGGCGCGCTCGATGGCCTCGACCTGGCGCTTCAGGGCGTCCTGGCTGATCACGGCGCCGAGGAAGTTCGACAGGTCCGTCGGGTCGCCCATCGGCAGCGAGCGGGCCAGGTCGGCCACGCCGTCGCGAACGCCGCCCTCCCACAGCGAGCGGGGGATGTAG
>CAZVUW010000073.1:0-16722 GCA_964629825.1 uncultured Actinomycetota bacterium | reverse complement strand
GCGGCCCCTGCCAGCGCCTGGGCGAGGCCGCTGTCGTCGAGCGCGCCGGCGGGCTCGTCGCCGACCGCGCCCGCGAGCTCACCGGCCAGCGTGCGCAGGTCCCCGACCAGGCGACGCGCCGCTGCGCTGTGCGCGGCTGCCTCGTCCGCCAGCAGCCGCCGCAGCGCCGGCAGCCCCGCGCCCGTTCGTGCCGAGGTCTCGAGCAGCCGCGCCCGCTGGAGGCCCTCGTCGTCCAGCAGCCGCCGCAGGTCGGCCGCGCACGCCTCCCGCTCCTCGGGCGACAGCTCATCACAGCGGTTGAGGACGACCACGACGACCTCGGCGTGCGCCGCGAGCCGCGCCAGGTAGCCCCGGTGCAGGGAGCGCATCGCGTACTTGAGCGGATCGACCACCCACAGCAGGACGTCCACCCGCTCGACCAGTCGGTCCACGATCCGGTGGTGCTCGACGGCGATCGAGTCGTGGTCGGGCACGTCCAGGAGCACCAGGCCGTCGGGCAGGTGGCGATCGTCCTGCTGGGGGACCGCCTCGTCGTCGGGTCGGCGGACGTCGTGACGCTGCCGCACGTCCAGCCAGTCCAGCAGCCGACCGGAGGTCGCGGGATCGGCCGCGACGGCTGCCCTGGCTATCTCGGTGGTCGGCCGGCGGACGCCGACCGGCGCGAGGTCCGCCCCGACCAGCGCGTTGAAAAGGCTCGACTTACCCGTCCCCGTGCCGCCGACGAGCGCGGCCACCACCAGCTCGTCCCCGTGGGCCAGCCGCTCGCTGACCTTGCCCCGCAGAACATGCGCCGCTGCGACCTGCTCGGCCGGGAGACGATCACCCGCCAGCTCCAGCAGGCGGTCAAGGGCCGCCACGCGGTCGGCCAGGCCGGGGGCTCGTCGTCGTGCCAAGGTCTAGCGCCTCGCCCTGGCGACGTCCGCAAGCCGCGCCTCGATCGCCTGCTCCGCCCCGGCGGGCGGGGCGAGGTCATCCAGCGCGGCGGTGAAGCGCTCCGCCTCCTCGGCCGCGAGCCGGCGTACGCGCTCGACCAGATCCTCCCGCGCGCGGCGCAGCACCCAGCTCAGGTTCTGCTCGCCCAGCAGCTTGATCAGCAGAGCTTGGTTGGCGGCTCCGGCGCCGGCCGCCACGCCGGCCTCGAGACCGGTCAGCCCGCCGGTGGAGGCGAAGGTCGCCAAGATGGCCGCGGTCGCGCTGGCGTTGATCAGCGCCGACACCCAGCGCGCCCGCGCCTTGCGCGCCGCGCCCTTGGTCGCGATCAGCTCGGTGACCGCGTGCTGCCAGGCGATCATCGCCTGCTGGGCGCGCTCGGGGAGCAAGGGTGAGGCGCGGCGCAGACCGGGGTCTGCGGCCACGAGGCTGGACCCGACCGCGGTGCGCTCCCAGGACTCGGCCACCTCGGCGGCCGTCAGGTCGGCGACCCGCACGGCCAGGTCGGCGACGGTGTCGGCCACCTCGGCGCGGACCTGGCGCTGGATGCGCTCCTGCTCGGCGTTGGTCATCGACGACATGGCATCGCGCAGCCAGCCGCGCACCGAGGCGGTCGCCGACTCGACCATGGTGAGGAAGCGGCTGGTCCCGACGAACTCGGTCCAGCGTGCGACGACCTCCTGGCGCAGCGGTGGGCCCTCGTCGAGGCCCTCGGCGAAGCGGTCGGGAGCGCGGGTCCAGGCGTTGACCGCCTCCGCGCGCAGCCGTTCGAGGACGGCGCGCTCGTCGCGGACGGCCTCCAGCAGGGGAGCGGTGGCGGTCGTCAGGTCGTCCAGCGCCCCGTCGAGCGTCTGCCGTCGCAGCCGATCGCGCTGGTCCGCCCGTGCCAGCCCGTACAGCCAGGACCGCAGGTCGCGGACGGCGTGGTCGGGCAGGCGCCCGCCCTGGACGCTGGTCAGCGGGACGACCAGCACCTCGACGTCGAGGCCCTCGGCGGACAGCTTCGTGCGCAGGTCATCGAGCACCTCGTCGAGGTCGCGCTGGTGCACCTGGTTGAGGACCACCGCCAGGGCCGTGCGCCGACGCGCCGCCCTGCGCAGATAGCGCATGCCCTCCTCGTCTGCGTAGGTGCGGGCCGTGACGAACCACACCCACACGTCCGCCGCGTCGAGCAGCTCCTCGGCCAGCGCCCGGTTCTCCTCGCGGACGGAGTCGATGTCCGGCGCGTCGAGGATCGCGAGCCCGGGCGGGATCGCATGGCTGGTGACGATGTGCACGACGCGGCCCGGCTGGGTCCCGACGGTTGCTGCAGTGCCCGGGTAGGAGCGCGCGTAGCCCGCAAGGATCCGCTCGCCGGTGAACCAGTCGAGATCCTCGGGGGCCAGCAGCAGCGTGGGGGAGGAGGTCGTCGGGCGGACCACCCCGGTCGCAGCGACCTCGTGCCCGACCAGAGAGTTGGCCACGGTCGACTTGCCGGCACCGGTCCCCCCGCCTAGCACCGCCAGCAGCGGCGCATCGAGGTCACGCACCCGCGCGATGTGGTTGTCGACCTCGGCTACCAGGCGGTCGCGCAGCTCGCGGTGGACCTGCCGCTGCGGGGTGGGCGCGGCGAACGGCGGAGCCTCCAGCGCCGCGCGGAGTCCACCCAGGGCTTCCACCAGCTCGGCGTGCACGGCTCCCCTCGGTCGGCGCCTCGCGGCCGCGTCCGGGCGGCCGTCGCACGAGACGCTACCCACCTGGGCCGCTGTGGACTCGAACCGTCCCGCTGTCACAGGGCTGAGCCATTGTCAGCGCGTCTGGACTCTCCTACCGTCCTGCCGTCCGCAACCGGGGGCGGGGTTGCCATTGCGTGCGGGGAGCCCGGCACCGGTCATCCCGGGTGCTGCAGCAGCGTGCGGGCAGCGCCCATGGTCAGGCGAGGAGTGAGAATGTCCCGATCGCAACGACGATCCACCCTACGCGGGGTAGCCGCGCTGGCGGCTGTCGCCCTCCAGCTGGCGCTGCTGCCGCTGTCGGGCGCAGCCCAAGAGCAACCGACTCTGCCCGTGTTCGAGCACGGCCAGGCCCAGATCGTCCCCGGCTTCGCTGACTCCAGCCAGTGGATCCGCGAGCAGCTGTGGGTCGAGACCGAGTTCGACAGCGACGGCGACGGCAAGCTCGACCGCGTCCACGTCGACGTGACGCGCCAGCGTCAGACGGAGACCGAGGGCCTGAAGGTCCCGGTCATCTACGAGACCAGCCCTTACTACGCCGGCACCGCATCGACGGCGTCGCAGTACTTCTGGAACGTCAACGTCGAGGTGGGCGCCGTCCCGCCGCCGCGCCTGTCTCCGCCCCCCATCGCCCACCAGGCCAACCGCACCTCGGTCTCCAACAGCCACGTCAACACCTGGGTGCCGCGCGGGTTCGCGGTCGTGCACTCCGACTCGGTCGGCACCGGTCTGTCCGAGGGCTGCCCGACGGTCGGCGGCGCCAACGAGTCGCTCGCTCCGAAGGCCGTTATCGACTGGCTCAACGGGCGCGCCAAGGGCTACACGAGCGTCGACGGAGACACCGAGGTCGTCGCCTACTGGTCGACCGGCAAGGTCGGCATGACCGGCACGTCCTACAACGGCACCCTGCCGCTGGCCGCGGCCACCACCGGTGTCGAGGGCCTCGAGGCGATCATCCCGATCGCGCCCAACACGTCCTACTACCACTACTACCGGTCCAACGGCCTCGTCCGATCCCCGGGCGGCTGGCTCGGCGAGGACGTCGACTACCTGTTCGACTACATCTCCAGCGGCTACCCGGATCGCCGCCAGTACTGCATCGACAACGTCCGGGTCGGCGAGATGAACGCGAACCAGGACCGCGTCACCGGTGACTACAACGACTTCTGGGCGGGTCGCGACTACCTCAACCACATCGACGGGGTCCGCGCGGCGACGCTCATGGCGCACGCCTTCAACGACTGGAACGTGGTCCCCGAGCACAGCGTCCGCATCTCCGAGGCGCTGAAGGCTCGCGGCGTGCCGCTGATGCAGTACTTCCACCAGGGCGGGCACGGCGGCGCGCCGCCGATGGTGCTGCAGAACCTGTGGTGGAGCCACTACCTGTACGGCATCGACAACGGCATCGAGGACGAGCCGCGCGCCTGGGTGACGCGCGAGGCCGCGACCTGCCCGCCGCGCACCGCGACGGTCGTGGGTGACCAGTCGAACACCGCGACGCTGACGGTCGCCGACACCAGCGCTCTTCAGCGCGGCATGACCCTCACCGTCCCGCAGACCAACGCCAGCGGGACGATCACCAACACCACGCGGGCGATCGACGCGATCCCCGACGCCAACACCGTGATCCTGGCCTCGGCTGTGGCCACCACGGCGGGCCAGCGCGTGGCCGACGGCGCGGTCGTGAGCATCGCCTGCTCTTCTGCGAACCCGACCCCCTACGGGGACTACCCGAACCCGCAGTCCCAGGACGTGACCCTCAACCTGTCGTCTGGGGGCAACAGCTCCGGTGGGCTGACCAACCTGGCGCTGCCCGTCACCGGCACCGAGACGCTGGTCGACGACTTCGCCTGCGGCGTCGCCGGGATGGCGGTGGCCGCGTCGTCGCCGAACCGGCTGCTGTACACCACGCCGCTGCTCGATGCTCCGCTGCACATCTCCGGCACACCCGAGGTCACGGTCCGCCTGGCCTCGAGCAAGCCGGCCGCGAACCTGTCGGTGGCGCTGGTGCGGCTGCCCTGGAGCGGCGCCTCCACCTGCACGTCCAGCACGATTAACAGCTCGACCAGCGTGGTGACCCGCGGCTGGGCCGACCCGCAGAACCACTCCTCGCTGACCGACGGCGAGCCGCTGGCTCCGGGCGAGTTCTACGACGTCACGTTCCCGCTCCAGCCGGATGACCAGATCCTCCCGGCCGGCACGCGCCTCGGGCTGATGATCTTCTCGAGCGACCGCGAGTTCACCCTGCGGCCGCAGCCCGGCACGGAGCTGACGGTGGACCTGGCCGGCACGTCCCTGACGCTGCCGGTCGTCGGCGGGCCCTCGGCGATGCCGGTCTGCGGCGACGAGCCGGATGACCGGCCGACGGTCGTGATCGGCGACGTCGACAGCGGTGTGGACAACCGGACGCTGGCCGGCTCCTGCACCATCGGCAACCACATCCTCGACGAGGAGGACTGGCCGAGCCCCCTCGCCTTCGTGGAGCACGTCCGCGACGTCGCCAGCCGGCTGGTCGACGAGGGCGTCATCGACGACGAGGAGCTCGAGGACCTGCTCAACGCCGCGGTGCGCAGCGCCGCTCGCGAGCTCAACGCGGTCGGAGGGATGACCGACGGCCTGCTGGACAAGGTCGAGCACGCGCTGGTCACCGCCGCGGAGTGGCTCGACCTCGACCCGCGCAAGCACGGCCCGGCCCTGTCGCACCTCGACCGCGCCATCCACCTGCTGCTGTGGCAGGCGGATGTGATCGAGAACAAGGACAAGCCCAACCAGGGCGACGCCGCAGCGTTGCGGTCGCTGGCCGCCGCGGTCCAGCTGCTGCGCAGCACCTACGAGAGCTAGCCCCTCCGACGGCTAGTGGGAGGGGGCGCCCATGGGCGCCCCCTCCCGTCGTCTGGGGACCCCGCTCGGCCCGCCCGCCCGGGTTGGTCTCCAGGCTGGGATGTTGTTCTTGGCGCACATGTACGCCAAGAACAACATCGAACGTTGGGCTGGCGTCCGAGGTGGGTGGCGCCTTGCGAGTGATGGCGCGCCGCCCGGGGAACGCCTTGGCCATGCCGAGCCTCCCCGAGCCCGTCCCGCCGACCATCGGCTCGCCCGAGGCGCGGCGTGCCCTGGACCTGCTGCACGACCGGCAGGTCAACTTCGATCCCTCCGAGCGACCCACCGAGTCGGGCAGCGGCTGGCAGGTCGACGCGTACTGCCAGAGCCTGCCGCCGGAGCCGCCCGGGCCGCCGGTGGAAGGCGGCTCCTGGGCGATCGCCCAGCGGCTGATCCGCGACTACGAGTTCGCCGACCCCGCGATCATCCGCGCGGTGCAGCACTCCGACGCGCCGCTTGCGAACCGCGACATGCTGCTGGTGGCGCGCTTCTTCGGGCTGCGCTTCCACCTCGGCGTGCGGGTCGGGGGCGTCGTGGACGAGGTGGCCGAGGTCGACGGCCGGCGGGTCCGCGTCTGGGGCTGGGACTACAAGACGCTCCAGGGGCACTTCGAGGCGGGCCAGATGGACTACGAGGTGTGGAAGTGGCTCGACACGGGCGAGGTCGAGTTCCGCATCCGCCGCTTCGTTCGCACCGGGAGGATCCCGAACCCGATCATCCGCCTCGGCTGGGCGCTGTTCGGCCGCTACATGCAGGTCAAGTTCGTGCGCCGCGCCCTCGAGCGCATGGACGCGATGGTCCGCCGCGAGCTGGGCCTGGCGGCTCCCGACACCCGCAGCGCCGGGGCCGAGATCGCCTCGACCGAGGTCTCCGGCGACCCGATCGAGCGCTAGGCCGTCCGGCCGGATCGAGCCGCTAGGCGGAGGCGGGGATCTTGGCGCGGCGGCGCTCGGGTTGCGGCTCCCAGCGCCGCGTGTCGATGGTCACGCCGCCGTCGCGCTTGCCGCCAGCGAGCTTGGCGGCGCGCTCGCAGTAGTGCACCCACATGTGCAGCTGCATCTCCTTGACCAGGCGGACGCGGTCGTAGAGCAGATCGGCCAGCCGGTTGCCGTTGGTGGTCCAGGACTCGACCTCGAAGCGCAGGCCGCCGTCCTCCTCGCTCGCTCGGAACTCGATCTGGCCCGCCTCCAGGTGGCCGCGCAGCGTCGCCAGCCGCAGCGAGGTGGGCGTGCGGCCCACCACCCGCACCGGGCCGTCCCACGGCCCGGGCATGCGGACCACCAGGTCATCACCGACCTTGAGCGGTCCGGAGCCGCCCCGCACCTTGCGGAACACGGCGACCTCGCTGGGCGCCGGGCGGTTGGGGTCGCGCACGACGATGTCGATGAGCTCCTCGGCGCTGCGCTTGGGGTCACGGATCCGCACGCTGTAGCGGCGGTGGAAGTAGGCGCCGAAGCCGTCGCTCTGGGCTTGGATCCGCTCGTCGTGGAGCTCCGGCGGGAGCTGCGGGCACACATCGCTCTCGTCGCCCTCGCACTCCGTGCGGTGCAGCGCCGTGATGCGCCACAGGTAGCTCCAGGTCGTGAACGCCATCCCCGCCGGCCAGCGCAGCACCGTGCTGAGCCGCCGTCCCAACCCGACGCCCTGCTCCATGACCGTCCTCCCGCTTCCCTCGATCGGCGCTGATGCCTACCCCCTTCGGGCGCTGGGCAATGAAGCGCGGTAGCGGCGGCTGCGGCTGGGCATTGATCCGGGGATCCGACGAGAGGAGCAGAGATGGTCGTGAGGGGGCTCGGGTCGCTGGGGCTGCGCAGCGAGCACGCACACCTGGCGGCGTTCGCGAGCGTGGTGGGCTGCATCGGGCTGTGGGCGCGCGCCAAGACGGTCGACCAGGCCGAGCGCGGCAACGCGGAGCGGCGCGCGCTGTTCGTGGGCCTGTGGGCGCCGATGCTGTGGCTGATCGGCGACGCGCTCGAGCGCCGGGAGTGATCTGGGCCCCGGGAGCGACCCGGAGGCACCCACGATGAGCGCCGGAGCCGGCCAGAGCGCCGCCAGTGACCCGAGCGCGACCGGCCGGTCTGTGCAAGGCTCGCGGGCGTGCAGCTGCGCTTCCGACGCGTCACCGCCGACGACATCGACCTGATCCACCGCTGGCTGAACGAGCCCGGCGTCGTGCGCTGGTGGGAGGGCGACGACGTCAGCCGCGCGGCCGTCGAACGCGATTACGGGCCGAGCTCGCCCGATCCGACGGAGCACTGGCTCGCGCTGGACGGCGACCGCCCGATCGGGTGGATCCAGTGCTACGCGGTGGCGGACGAGCTCGACTCCGACGAGGTGCGCGCGTGGCTGCGCCTGGGCGTAGAGCGCACGGCAGCCGGCATCGACTATCTGGTGGGTGCTCCGCAGGAGCGCGGGCGGGGGCTCGGCAGCGCGATGATCCGCGCCTTCGTCGACCAGGTGGTGTTCGGCCTGCACCTGGGCTGGACCAGCGTCTGCGCCTCCCCCTACCGAGCGAACGAGGCCTCGTGGCGCGCCCTGGAAAAGGCCGGCTTCACCAAGCTGGGCGAGTTCGACGACGAGGACGGCCCGTGCTTCCTGATGTGCGCACGGCGCCCGTCAGGGCAGCAGCAGATAAGCGACCACGGCGCCCGTCGCCACGATCACGACGGCGGCGGCGAGCAGCAGCAGCCGCTGCGGCCCTCGGCCGAGCCGCCTGGCGACGCGGAACCACAGGCGGACGCCTGAGCTCACCAGGCGCCGTGCCCAGCGGAAGCGGCCGGCGAGCATCGTCAGACCCAGCGGGATCACCAGGATCGCGGGGCCCGGCAGCACGCTCATCGCCAGCCCGGCGGCAAGGACGGTCACCCCCGCCATCATCCAGCCGGCCGCGAAGACCCGACCGTGGCGGTCCGGGATCCCCTCGACCCGCGAGAGGAAGCGGAGGACCCTGGCCTCCAGGTCGTCGAGCGGGGATGGCGATGGCATGGCGGAGCGGGTCATACCCCGCGAAAGCCACGTCCGCCAAGCTGTCCGATCAGCGGACGCGCGGCCAGGCGGTCGCCTCCTCGGCAGCCACAAGGGGCTGCTCGCTGGACCACGGGAACTCGATCCAGCGGTCGGTGCGGTGCCACACGTACTCGCAGTCGATGGTCGAGGTCGGCTTCTGGTACAGGACGGCGATCCGGGCCTCGGCGACCTTGTCCTGGCACAGCGACCGCACCAGGGCCAGGGTGTGGCCGGTGTCGGCCACGTCGTCCGCGATCAGGACCCTGGCGCCCTTGGCCTCGTCGAGGTCGAGCAGCGGTGGCAGCACCACCGGGGCGTCCAGGCGGCGGTCCACGCCGGTGTAGTACTCGACGTTGAGGACGAAGCAGCTCTTGACGTTGAGCGCGTAGGCCAGCGAGGCGGCCAGCACCAGCCCGCCCCGGGCGATGGACAGGACGATGTCCGCGCGATAGCCGTCGGCGACGACCTGCTGCGCCAGCTCCCGCGCGGCGACGCCGTAGCGGGCCCAGTCCAGGATCTCCCGTTCCTCGCTCATCGCCACATGTTGGCCGCTGCGCCCTCGGCGCGCCAGCGGGGTCAGCGCTCGGCCGGTGACCAGCCGGTGCGGCGCAGCACCTCGTCGGCGGCGACGGCGCCGCAGTCGACCGCCCGCTGCACCTGCGCGGTCAGGGCCCGCGCGGTCGCGGGCTCGTCGAGAACCCCGCCCCGCGCTTCCCGGGAGCCGTGCCACGCGCCCAGGCGGTCGAGGACGCCATCCAGGTCCGCGAGCAGCGCCTCGTACACCGCTGCGTAGCGGCTGACGAGGTGGGAGGGGTGCAGGTCCCAGCCCTGCCACCAGCCGTGGCGCAGCGAATGGCGGACGTCGGCGGCGTGGCGGCGCCAGGTGCGGTGCACCTCGTCCGCCTCATCGCCGGCCGGCACGACGTTGGTCGAGCCGTCGACGAGGGCGACCTCGGTGCCGGCGAACGTGACCTGGAGCAGGTTGCGGAGGAAGTCCAGGGCCGGGTGGTCGAGCCGCTGCTCGGCCGGCGGCAGCCCGAGCGCGGCGCTGTAGTCGTAGACGCCCACATGCACCGAGCGGAGCCGCCCGCCACCGGCCGCGCGCAGGCGGCGCAGGACGATGCCGCCTTCGGCGTGCAGGACGGAGGGCGTGGTCTCGATCTGCGCCTCGAAGCCCAGCACCCCCGCGGGCAGGCCGTGCGCCGCCTCGAGCTCCGCGAGCAGCTCGACGAACGCCTCGACGTGTCGCACCGAGACGATCTTCGGGAACGTGATGACGAAGCCCGATGGGAGGGTCCCGGCCGCCTCGAGGAGCGCGCCGAGGAACCGGTCGAGCGTCCTGGCGCTTCGCCGTGCCAGCCCGTCGGTGAAGGACTTCACCCGCAGGCCGTAGAACGGCGGCAGCAGCCCCTCGGCCGCGGCGGCGGCCAGCGCCCGGCCGGCCGCCTCGGCGTCGGCGTCCTCCTGCGCGTCGTCGCGGCCCAGGTAGCCGTCCTCGAAGTCGACCCGGAGGTCCTCCAGCGGCTCGGTCTCGAGCTTGGCCACGACCCGCTCGCGAACGAGGGCGGCGAGGCTGACGTCCGGGCAGCCGGTCGCCCTGGCGAAGGTCGCCGGGTCGGGCGCGTGCGCGGCCAGCAGCCGCAGAGCCTCGTTGCCGTCGTCGCGCGCCGTCCTCGGGCCGACCGCGGCGGCGGAGATATAGCGCACCGAGACCGGGCGCCTGCCCTCCGCCGCTCCAGGCCAGCCGCGGCGGTGCTCGTCATCGCCCTCGGCGACGGCGGCGAGCACCGCCTCAAGGCGGTCCTCGGGTAGCCGCCCGGTCACCACAGCCGCGTTGCGCGGTCCTCCGGTGCCGGCCACCCCTCGCGCTCGACCGCCGCCTCGATCACGCCGTACGGGCGGTCGGCGACCACGAAGATCTCGCCTGGGTTGTCGAGGCCGTACGGGGACAGGTCGGCGGCGATGTGGTGCTCGTTCGGCATCCGCAGCCGGATCCAGGCGACCTCGGCGAAGCTCTCGACCACGGTCCTGGCGAGCTCGTACAGCGTGTGCTGCACGGACTCGCTGCTGTCGTGGCGGGCGAAGGCGGACACCAGCGTGTCCTCGACGACCTCCAGGAGCAGCGGGTAGTCGACCTCGCCGTCGTCGTAGCCCCAGCGGGCCTCGAGCGTGGTGGCCAGGATGCGGTCGCGGGTCTCCTCGAGGGTCGTGTAGTCGTCCCTCAGGAACCCGGAGAACGCCGAGCCGGTCGTCTTCAGCAGCCGCAGCCCGCGCAGCCCGGCGGTGATCACCGGGTCGCCGTCGCGCTGGCGGGAGACGGTTGTGACGCGGCGGGCGCCGCTGCCCTGGCGGAAGGCGTGCGGAGCCTCGGTGCCGTCCGCGCTGATGTGGTCCCAGGGGCGCTGCTCGATCTCGACCTCGACCAGCTGGGCGGCCGGGGCCGCCTCGAGGAAGCGGTTGCAAAGCGCCAGGCCGTACGCCGTCGTGTCGGCGGGGTCGTTCTGGCGCGCGAGGGCGTAGCAGGTCGCCCGCATGGTGTCGGTCGGCAGGATCGCGGAGTTATCACCGGCGACGTGGGCGGGCTCGAAGTCGCCGACCATGCGCACCGCGATCTCGAGGTCGGTGAACGTGTGCCGGTCGCCGTCGCGCCGGACGGCAGCGAGGCGGATGCCGTCCTTTCCGTAGCAGTTGGCGCCGAGGCTCATGGATACGACGTCGTGGAAAGTGGACCGCAGGGGCATGGGTTCAGCTCCCTCGATAGGTGGTGTAGCCGTACGGACTGAGGAGCACCGGGACGTGGTGGTGCTCGTCGGGGGCGCTCACCGTGAAGGTGATGTCGATCTGAGGCCAGAAGCATTCAACACCGCGGTCGGCTGCCCATGCCGCGGTGGCGAAGCTCAGCCGGTGGTCGCCGGCCGCGAGCTGGCCCGATGGGATGAGCGCCGGGATGCGCCCATCCTCGTCGGTCGTGCCCTCCGCCACAACCACCCAGCGGTCGCCCTCCCGCCGCGCGCAGGTCACCGCCACGCCCACGGCGGGACGGCCCGCGGCGGTGTCCAGGACGTGCGTGGACAGGCTCAACGCTCTCCCCCCTCGGTGAGCAGGCGCTCCAGCCGCAGCGCGGTGATCTCGCGCAGCTGCTCGGCCGCAACGGCCAGCTCGGTGTCCGGGTCGTTGCCCATCCGCTGCCGCAGCGCCGTCAGCATCTCCTCCGCCGTGCGCCCCGCGGCGCGGATCAGGAACACGTGGCCGAAGCGCTCCTCGTAGGCGCGGTTGCCCTCGGCCAGGGCCTCCAGCGTGGCCGCATCGGCGGCGGTGGTGCCGGACTGCTCCCTGCTCGACCAGGCCCCGCCGGTCCGCTCTCCGATGCGCGGGTGCGCGGCGAAGGCCTCCCGCCAGTCCTCGGAGCCGAGACCGGACCAGACCTCGTCGGCCGCGGCCAGCAGCGCGGCGGGGTTTGGGAACGGCCGCCCGGCCAGCAGCCCCTGGACCCAACGGGTCGACGCGCAGCAGGAGCGCAGCACCGCCGCGGCCTGCTCGTCCGGAAGCGAGTTCAGCAGCGCCAGCTCCGCCCGGCGTAGGCCCTCGGTCGTGATGACGCCGAACGCGCGCAGCCGCGCGACGCCGCCGTCGGGGATCATCCGCAGACGCAGGTGGGTGGCGGGTCCGGCGCCGGCGACGGGGAAGCGGTGGCGCAGGTGCGGCTGAAGGGGCGTCGGCGGCAGCAGCTCCACCCAGGCGTCCTCGGGCAGCCCGTCGGCGGCGACGCCGGGTGCGTGCAGCGCGTCGACGGCGCAGCGGTCGGGGTGATTGCCCTTGAAGTTGGTGGTGTCGATCTCCAGGCGGTCGACGAGACCCTCGGCAGCCAGCTCGATGACCGCCCAGTCGTGGCCGGGACCGCGCCGCCGGCGGGTCTCCCAGCCGTCGGACATGTCGCGCCCGTCGCCGACCTGGATCAGGTTGCCGGGAGCGGAGAAGAACGCGTCCGAGCAGGCGATCACGCGTCCGCCGTTGACGGCGGCGGCGAGGTCGAGGCGGCCGGCGGGGTCCACAGTCGCGCGCAGGTCGACCAGGCCGCGTCCGAGCAGGCGCAACCGCGCCACCCCACCGTCGGGGTGGATCACCAGCCGCACGTGCGTCACCCGCCAGGCTCGTTCCACGGGGAAGCGCTGCGGGGTGTTGGGCGCCAGCGGTGTGCGCTGGACGAGCGGGATCCAGTTGGTAGCGGTGGTCGGCGGGCCGTCGCTGATGCAGCCGTCGAGCGCGAAGGCCGCCGGGTGGTTGCCGCGGAAGTGGGTGGTGTCCACCACCACCGCGGAGAGGACGCCGGGCACGCCGAGCCGGACGACGCACCAGTCGTGCCCCTCGCCGCGCTTGCGGCGCGTCTCCCAGCCGTCCATGACCTTGCCGCGCTCGGAGTAGGCGTCCGGGTCGAACACGGGCGGAGCGGGATCCAGCAGGTTGCCCGCCGACGCGAAGAACTCGTCGCTGGCCTCGAGGACCATGCCGCCCAGGCGCCGCGCGGCGAGGTCGATCTCGCCCAGCGGGGCGGTCGCTGCGGGCTGCGGCTCGGGCGCGCTCATGCCGGTCGACCGAGGACGGCGGCGGGGCTCAGCAGGTGCCCTTCGGGCTCCTCGGCGACGATGCCGTCGCTGGCGATGGAGCGGCCCCGCAGGTAGGTCTCCCGCACGGCACCGGTCACAGACATGCCGTGGTAGGGCGTGACCGAGTGCCGGTGGTGCAGCCGCGCCGCGTCGATCCGCCAGGTCGCCTCGGGGTCGAAGACCACCAGGTCGGCGTCGGCGCCGCGCGTCAGCGCCCCCTTCGACGGCAGGCCGGCCACCCGCGCGGGACCCGCGGCCATCCAGCGCGCGACGTCGGCCAGGTCGTGCCCGCGGCGGCTGGCGGCCGTCCAGACCAGCGGCAGGCCGAGCTGCAGTGACGCGATGCCGCCCCAGGCGGCGGTGAAGTCGCCGCTGTCGAGGGCCTTCAGGTCGGGCGGGCACGGCGAGTGGTCGCTGACGATCGCGTCGATCGTGCCCGCGGCCAACCCCTCCCAGAGGCGCTCCGCGTTCGCCTGCTCGCGGATCGGCGGAGCGCACTTGTGCGCGGTGGCCCCGTCGGGGATGTCCTCGGCCGCCAGGGTCAAGTAGTGGGGGCAGGTCTCCACCGTCACTGGCAGGCCCTCGGCGCGGGCGGCGGCCAGCTGCTCCAGCGCGGTCGCCGCCGACAGGTGCAGGACGTGCACGCGGCCGCCGGTGCTGCGCGACGCCGCTATGACGGCGGCGATCGCACGCTCCTCGGCGGCGGCGGGACGCGCGGCCAGCCAGGTCGAGTACGCGCGCGGGTCGGCGTCCCCCGGCGACCCCGCCGCGGCGAGGACGGCCGGGTGCTCGGCGTGCACCAGCAGCGGCGCGCCGATCGCGGCCGTGCGCTCCAGCAGCGCATCCAGGCCCTCGGGGTCGAAGGCGCCGTACTCCTCGACCCCGCTGTCGCACAGGAACACCTTGAAGCCCAGCACGCCCGCCGAGCGCAGAGCCTGGACGTGGGTCTCGGCACCGGGGACGAGACCGCCCCAGAAGCCGACGTCGACGTGCACCCGCCCGGCCGCCGCGGCCAGCTTGGCCTGCAGCGCCGCTGGCGTGGTGGTGGGCGGCAGGCTGTTGAGGGGCATGTCCAGCAGCGTGGTCACCCCACCGGCCGCCGCCGCGCGTGTCGCGGTCGCGAAGCCCTCCCAGTCCGTCCGGCCCGGCTCGTTGATGTGGACGTGGCTGTCCACGAGACCGGGCAGCAGCGCCAGGTCGCCCAGGTCCACGGCTCCGAGAGGTGCGGAGCCGGGGTCGACGACGTCGGCGATGCGTCCCCGCTCCACCACGACTGCGGCTGGTGCTAGGCCTTCCGGGGTGGCGACGCGGCGGCTGATCAGGGCCAGGTCCGGCATGGGCCGTCACGCTCGCCCAGCGGGGGCGCTCTTGTCAACGGGGCTCCCCGGTCAGGGTGGTGGGCCGCGCGAGCCGTGCAGATCCGGCAGACTGCGTGGACCGGACGAGGAGGTCGATGGCGGTGTCCATCACGCGCCCGACGACGGTCGAGCAGGCCGCCGCCGCTCTCGCCGAGCGGCCGGACGCCCACCTGCTGGCCGGAGGCACCGACCTCATGGTCGAGGTCAACCTCGGCCACCGCCGCCCGCCCGCCATCGTCGCCCTGCGCCGCATCGACGAGCTGCACGGACACCGGATCGGCGACGACCACCTCGAGCTGGGCGCTCTGGTCACCTACTCCGCGATGGAGCGCGACCTCGCGCAGCTGGCGCCCGGCCTCGCGATGGCGGCCAGGACGGTCGGGTCGCCGCAGATCCGCAACGCCGGAACGGTCGGCGGCAACGTCAGCACCGCAAGCCCCGCGGGCGACACGCTGCCCTGGCTCATCGCGCTCGACGCCGAGGTGGTGATCGCCTCCGTCGACGGCGTCCGCGTTGTCCCGCTTGCCGAGCACATCACCGGCCCCAAGCGGACGGGCCTGCGCCCGGGTGAGCTCGTCACCGCCGTCCGCGTCCCGCGCGTCGAGGGGCCGCAGCACTTCGCCAAGGTCGGGCCGCGCAACGCCATGGTGATCTCCGTTGCGAGCCTCGCCCTCGTCGTCGACGTCTCCTACCGGCGCGTGCGGGTGGGGATGGGGTCGGTGGGGCCGGTACCGCTGCGCGCTCCCACGGCCGAGCAGCTGGTCACGGACGCCCTGGACTGGGACGCGCTGACCTGCCCTCGGGAGGCGGTGGAGGCCTTCGGCGCCGCGTGCGCCCGCGAGTGCAGCCCCATCGACGACCACCGCAGCAGCGCGGACTACCGGCGGCACAGCATCGCGGTGCTGGCCGAGCGCAGCCTCGAGAGGTGTCTTGCCGCATGACCACGCCCGCACCCGACAGCCTCGCCTACACGCTCACCGTCAACGGAGCGAGCCACGCCGTCGTCTCGGCCTGGCTGGGCGAGAGCCTGCTGCACGTCCTGCGCGAGCGGCTCGGCCTTCCCGGGTCCAAGAACGCCTGCGACCAGGGCGAGTGCGGCTCGTGCTCGGTGCTGCTCGACGGCGTGCTGGTGTGCTCGTGCTGCGTGCTCGCTGCCGACGCCGTGGACGGCGAGATCACGACGGTCGAGGGGCTGGGCGCCGACGGCGGGCTTTCCGACGTGCAGCAGGCCTTCATAGACACCGGTGCGGTGCAGTGCGGCTTCTGCACACCGGGGCTGGTCGTCGCGGTCCACGACCTGCTGGAGCGCAGCCCGGACGCCGACGAGCTCGCGGTGCGGGAGGCGATCAGCGGCAACCTCTGCCGCTGCACCGGGTACGGCCGGATCCTGGAGGCGATCGCCGAGGTGCAGGGCCGGCGAGGGGGGAGGCCATGAGCCGTTCGCGCAGCCCGGGAGGCACCAGGCCATGACCAGCGTCGACGTGCGGGAGCGCTCGGCCGGCGGCGTCGGAGCCGCGGCCCGGCGGCCGGACGGCGTGCCCAAGGTGACGGGCCGCTTCGCGTTCTCGAGCGACCTGCACCACGACGCGATGCTGTGGGGCCGCACCCTGCGCAGCCCGCATCCGTCGGCGCGCATCCGCTCGGTCGACGTGTCGGCAGCGCTGGCGATCCCAGGCGTGGTGGCGGTCGTCACCGCCGACGACGTGCCGGGCCAGCCCACCTACGGTCTGGAGCACCCGGATCAGCCCGTCTTCGCCCGCGACGTCGTCCGCTACCAGGGCGAGCCCATCGCCGCCGTCGCCGCGGAGCACCCCGAGATCGCGCTGCGGGCAGTGCGCGCGATCGAGGTCGACTACGAGCCGACCGAGCCGCTCATCGACCCCGAGGCGGCGCTGTCCGCGCCGCCGCTGCACCCCGACGGCAACGTCTTCCGGACGATCCGGCTGCGTCATGGCCAGCCCGACGCGACCTCGGGCCCGGTCGCGGTCGAGGGCAGCTACGAGGTCGGCATGCAGGACCAGGCCTTCCTGGGTCCGGAGTCCGGCCTCGCCGTGCCGACCGGCGACGGCGGTGTGGAGCTGTACATCTCCACGCAGTGGCTGCACGTCGACCACGCACAGGTGGCCGCCTGCCTCGGGCTGCCCCACGAGCGCGTGCGGCTGACGCTGGCGGGCGTGGGCGGCGCCTTCGGGGCGCGCGAGGACGTCAGCCTCCAGGTGCACGTCTGCCTGC
>CAZVUW010000072.1:16175-16966 GCA_964629825.1 uncultured Actinomycetota bacterium | reverse complement strand
GTGTGCAGCGACTGGTAGAGGTTGAACTTCGGCATCGCGATGTAGTCCTTGAAGCGACCCGGGATGGGGCGCCACAGGGAGTGCAGCGTGCCGAGCGCGGCGTAGCAGTCCTTGACGGTGTCGACGATGACGCGGATGCCGACGAGGTCGTAGATCTCGTCGAACTCCAGGCCCCGGTTCACCATCTTCTCGTAGATCGAGTGGTAGTGCTTCGGACGGCCGGTGACGTGCGCGCGGATCTTCACCTCGCGCAGGTGCTCGGTGACCTCGGCGACCACGCGCTCGACGTAGCGGTCTCGACCGGGCTGGCGCTCGGTCACCATCGCCTTGATCTCGTCGTAGCGCTTGGGGTGGAGGGTGTGGAAGGCCAGGTCCTCCAGCTCCCACTTGAAGTTCTGCATGCCCAGGCGGTGTGCCAGGGGCGCGTAGATCGACAGCGTCTCCTCGGCGATCCGCACCTGCTTGTCGCGCCGCAGGTGGTGGATCGTGCGCATGTTGTGCAGGCGGTCTGCGAGCTTGATGACGAGGACGCGGAAGTCGCTCGCCATCGCGATCAGCATCTTGCGCAGCGACTCGGCCTGCTGCTCCTCCTTGGAGGAGGTCTTGATGCGCTCCAGCTTGGTGACGCCGTCGACCAGCGCGGCCGCCTCCGCGCCGAACTGCTCCTCGACGTCGGCAAGGGTCATCGAGGTGTCCTCGACGACGTCGTGCAGCAGGGCGGCCACGATCGTCGCGGTGTCCATGCCGAGCTCGGCCAGGAGCTCGGCGACGCCGATCGGGTGGGTGATGTA
>CAZVUW010000072.1:0-16165 GCA_964629825.1 uncultured Actinomycetota bacterium | reverse complement strand
CGCCCGACTGACGGCGCTGGCCCTCGTGCGCCTCGGCGGCGACCTCGTAGGCGCGCAGGACTACCTTGAGGTCGACCTTGGCGTTGTGCTCCCGAAGGGTGGCGACGAGGTTCTGGACCGGCTCGGGGACGCTGTTGCCGAGGTCGAACATGGGCAGCCGCGCCAGGACCGCCTTCACGCCCGACTGGCGCGGGCGGGCGGGGGCACGACGAGGCTCGGGCGCTGGCGGCTCCGGAGTCTTGGCGTTCTGCTGCTCCGGTGCAGCGGCCGCTTCGCGCCCGCTGTCGCGCTCCCGACGCTCATCCAGCGTCGGGGCTAGGCTGCGCTCCTTGCCGTTCGTAGGGCGACCTCCCTTGCTGGCGTCCCGACCGCAGATGGGACGCCGTGCGCTGAACCCCTGAGGATACCGTTACAAAGGTTCCCCCTGTACAGGAGGGAAACCTCAACCCTTCAGGCGGCCCCGCTCAGTAGCGCAGGAGGCTGATGTGGTCGCGGCCCTCGAGCTGGGTCGCGCCGTTCAGGAAGCCGATCTCGATGATGAAGGCCAGGCCCTCGACGGTCGCGCCGGTCTTCTCGACCAGGTCGCAGGCCGCCCGCGCCGTCCCGCCCGTGGCGAGCACGTCGTCGACGATCAGCACCCGCTCGCCCGGGTGGAGCGCGTCCTCGTGCACCTCGAGCGTCTCGGTGCCGTACTCGAGGTCGTAGCTGGCGCTGTGGGTTCGCCACGGCAGCTTGCCGGCCTTGCGCAGCGGCACGAAGCCGGCACCGAAGTGGTAGGCGACGGGGGCGGCGATGATGAACCCGCGCGCCTCGATGCCGACCACCTTGTCGATGTTGCCGCGCCCGAAGTGGACGACGATCGCGTCGACCGCGACGGAGAACGCGGTCGGATCCGCGAGCAGCGGCGTGATGTCTTTGAACCCAACCCCCGGCTTCGGGAAGTCGGGCACATCACGGACGCGGCTGCTGAGGACCGAGGTGTCGAGCTCGATGCGCATCGGCGGCTCCCTGTCGTGGGCGGCGGCGCAGACTAGCGCCGCTTGCGGCGCTTGGTGGACCTGGACCGCGGGGCGGGCTTGGGCTGCGCCGGGCGGGACGCGCCCGCGGACGCCTGGGCGACGGCCGCCTGCGCGCCGCCGCGACGGGCGAGGATGCGCTCCTTGTGCTCGGCCCAGCGGGGCTGGCGCTCCTTCATCCACACCAGCAGCGGGGTGGCGACGAAGATCGACGAGTACGTGCCGGCCAGCATCCCGAGGACCAGCGCCAGGGCCAGGTCGCTGAGCGTGTCTGCGCCGAGGAGCCCGCCGCCGAGGAACAGCAGTGAGGCGACCGGGAGGATCGACGTGACGGTCGTCGAGATGGACCGCACCAGCACCTCGTTCAGGGCGTGGTTCGCGACCTCGCCGTAGGTCCGGTTGCTGGTCGACGTGAGCGTCTTCGTCTCCTCGGTGATGCGGTCGAAGATCACAACCGTGTCATAGAGGGAGTAGCCGAGGATCGTCAGGAAGGCGATCACCGAGGCCGGGGAGATCTGGAACCCGACCAGCGCGTAGACGCCGATCGTGAAGAGCACGTCGTGCAGCAGCGAGACCACGGAGGCGATCGCCATGCGCAGCTCGAAGCGGATCGAGATGTAGGCCAGGACCAGCAGCAGGAAGACCAGCAGCCCGCGCAGGGCCTGGTTGCTCACCTGGCTCCCCCAGCGCGGTCCGACCGAGCTGATGGCGATGTCGGACTCGTCCGCCCCGGTCACCTCTGCGATCACGGCTCGGACCTCGCGCTCGGACTCGCCGCCGACCTCGTCGAGGGCGGGCATGGTCACCAGCGCGCCACTGCCGTCATCGACGACCTGCGCGGTGACGTCGCCGTCGGCGAAGGGCCCGACGGCCTCGCGCAGATCCTCGGCCTCGAACTCGGCGGTGGCGTTCTCGACCACGAACGACGTCCCGCCCGTGAAGTCGAGGGTGAAGTTGAGGCCGCGGATCAGCAGCCCGCCGACGCACAGGATCATCAGCGCGACGGAGACGATCAGCCACTGGCGGGTGCGGCCGACGATCTGGTACTGGGTCTGGCTGGTGAACAGCCGCCGCAGAGCGGTGCTCTGCCGGGTCTGCTCCTGCTCTGGGTTGCGGGTGGCGGTCGACATCGCTGATCAGGCCTTCGAGGAGGTTCCGGCGGTGGCGGGTTCGGGCTTGTCGGCGACCAGAGTCGGGGAGACGACGTCGGCGCGCAGGCCCATCCAGCGGGCCTTGGCGAGCTTCGGGCTGTTGGCGATGAGCGCGAACAGCGAGCGCGTGAAGGTCCCGAACAGAAGCAGGTCGACGAGCGTCGACAGGCCCAGGGTGAACGCGAAGCCGCGCACCGGTCCGACCGCCAGCACGTACAGGACGGCGGCGGCGATGATCGACACGGTGTTACCGGTCAGGTTGGTGCGCCAGGCGTTGCGGTAGGCGTGATCCGCCGCGGAGCGGATGGTGCGGCCCGCCTTGATCTCGTCGCGGTAGCGCTCGCGGTAGATGATTGACGAGTCGGCGGCCATGCCCACCGAGACGATCACACCGGCGATGCCCGCCAGGGTCAGGGTGAAGCCCCACGTGTTGCCCATCACGATGATGAGCCCGTAGGTGATGATCCCGAACATGATGAGCTCGGCGATGGCCGCGAGCCCCATGCCCCGGTACAGGGCGATCAGGTAGAGGCAGACCAGCAGCAAACCGAGGAAGCCGGCCTGGAGGCCGCCGCGCAGCGACGCCTCACCGAGGGTCGGCGACACGGTCTGGGCCGTCGCGAACTCGAGCTGGATCGGCAGGGCGCCCGTGCGCAGCACCAGCGCCAGCTCACGGGCGTCATCCCGGCCGGAGGTCGTGATGGAGGCCTGCCCGCCGGTGATGCCCTGTCCGCAGACGACGTCGGGGTTCATCGTGGGCGCGGACTCGACCACGCCGTCGAGGACGATCGCCAGGCGCCTACCGGGCATGCCCTCGGCCTCGCAGGCGAGGTCACCGGTGATCTCGGCGAAGTCCTCGGCCCCCTCGCGGTTGAGCTGCAGGTCGACGCGCCAGCCGAAGCCGAGCTCGTCCGGGACCGCGTTGGCGTCGGAGACCTCGGAGCCGTCCACGGCGACCGGGCCGACCCGGTAGCGGGGGCGCTCCGACTCCTCCAGGATCTGCCCCTCCTCGCCGCGGGCACCGCCGATGAGCACCAGCTCCTCGTCCGCCGGCGGGGCGCCCTGTGACGGGTCGAACGGCTCGCCCATCTGCTCGTACTGGGGCGTACCGGCCTCCGCGATCTCGAGCACGCGCCGGAACTGCAGCTGTGCGGTGCGGCCGATGACCTCGAGCGCCTGGTCCTGGTCGGTGACGCCGGGCAGCTGCACCAGGATCGTCTCGCCCTGGCGGGCGATGTCCGGCTCGGCCACGCCCAGGGCGTCGATGCGCTGACGGATCACCGCGACGGTCTGGTCGAGGACGCCGGTGTCGACGGTGCCCTGCCCCTCGGCCGGCGTGAGCGTCACGCTCACGCCGCCGCGCAGGTCCAGCCCCAGCTGCGGTCCCCAGTCGAGCGCGAAGATGGTGCCCCACATCGCGGCGACCGCCGCGCAGAAGACGACCAGCACCGCTATGTGCTTGCGCTTGTCCTTCATGACGGTCTGTTCGCTCCTTCGTGCCGGCCGCGGCTACAGGACCTGCACGTCGTTCACGGTGATGCGGAAGTCGCAGCCCAGGGTCCGGCCGGCCCGCCGGCACATGACCATGCGCTCGAGGAAGATCTCGAAGTACTCCAGCACCTGGCTGATGGCGGTGTCGATCGTGAGCTCCAACGTGATCGTGGAGGCCTTCGGATCGACCCGCAGGAATGATGCCTCCACCGCGTAGTTCACCCGGTCGTGGATGTCCATCTCGATGGACGCACCCTTGCGGACCCGGCTGCGGTGTACGTCTGACTTGTCCGCCAGGATCACGGCGGCGGACACTGGCGAGACCGCCTCGCCGTACTGCTCCTCGTGGTTCCCGATCGCCGACAGGACCTGCGCCATGTCGCGCGGTGGCACGTCCATGTCCCGCAGTACGTCGAGCGCGATCAGCGCACCGGTCTGGCCGTGGTCGGCGCGGCTGATGACGTTGCCGATGTCATGCAGGTAGCCGGCCACAGCGGCCAGCTCGCACTCGCGCGCGTCATAGCCGAGGTGGGTCAGCACGTTGAAGGCGATGTGGCCGACCAGGTTGGCGTGCCGGTACCCGTGCTCGGTGAAGCCCTGCGCGCCGAGGAACTCATCGGCGCAGGCCAGGAGCGTGGAGACGCGCTCGTCGGCCTTGACGGCCTCGAGCAGCGGGATGCTTGCGCGACCGGTGGACTCCGCTGGGGTCGCCTGCTCCCCGCCGGACTCGTCGCGCCCGCCGACCGCTACGCCGTCGTCGGTGTGCACCCGCGGGTGCTCGGCGCGTGCCGACTCGGCCCGCGCCTCGGCACGGTCCGCGTCGGTCGGCTGCTCCTGCTCCCGCTCCATCGGTGTCGGCCTACTCGACGCTGCCCGTGTCCGCGTCGATCAGCTTGCGGGCGATCGCGGCCTTGGCGAAGGTGATCTGGGTCCCGGGGGCCACCTCGAGGTGGACGACCTCGTCGTCGACGTAGCGCACGGTTCCGTGCACCCCGCCGAGGGTGACCACGCGGTCGTTCACCTGGACGGAGCTGATCAGCTCCCGCTGCTGGCGCGCGCGCTTCTGCTGCGGACGGATCAGCAGCAGGTAGAAGACGGCGAAGAGCAGGATCAGCGGCAGGAAGCTGGCGAGCCCGGCCGCCGGGTCCTGCTGGGCGAGCAGCGCTGCGGTTTCAAGGGCGGGCATGATTCTCGGCCTTCAAGGTTGAAAGGGATGCGTCGGCGCCCCGCCAGCGGAGGCCCATTCGGGTGGGCGCCCGGCACCGGAGCACGATCGAACGGCGGCGCGGGCCACCGGGCGCACACGATACCGCACGGGATCGTCGCGGGTGGCGGTCCGGGACGCCTCAGTCGAACAGAGTTCCCCCGCCGTCGGTCTGCGGCGGGGCGAGGTTCAGATGGCGCCACGCGGCCGGCGTCGCCACACGCCCCCGGGGGGTGCGCGCCAGCAGGCCCTGCTGGATCAGGAAGGGCTCGACGACGTCCTCGACGGTGTCGATCTCCTCCCCCACTGCGACGGCCAGGGTGGACAGCCCCACGGGGCCGCCGCTGAACGAGGTGCACAGCGCCTCGAGCACCCGGTTGTCGAGCCGGTCGAGGCCGCGCTCGTCGACCTCGAACAGCGCGAGCGCGGCGCGGGCGACCTCGGCGGTGACGATGCCGTCGGCGCGCACCTCGGCGTAGTCGCGCACGCGCTTCAGCAGCCGGTTGGCGATGCGCGGCGTGCCGCGGCTGCGGCGTGCGATCTCGGCGGCGCCGGCGCCCTCGATCGGGATCTCAAGGATCGCGGCCGAGCGCGTGATGATCCCCTCCAGGTCCGCCTCGCCGTAGTAGTCCAGCCGCGCCGCGAAGCCGAAGCGGTCACGCAGCGGTGAGGCGATCAGACCGGTGCGGGTGGTCGCCCCGACCAGCGTGAAGGCCGGCAGCGGCAGGCGGATCGCGCGGGCGCCGGGGCCCTTGCCCAGGACGATGTCGAGGTGGAAGTCCTCCATCGCCGGATAGAGGATCTCCTCGACCGCGCGCGGCATCCGGTGGATCTCGTCGATGAACAGGACGTCGCCGGCCTCGACGTTGGTCAGGATGGCCGCAAGGTCGCCGGGCCGCTCCAGCGCCGGCCCGCTGGTCATGCGCAGGTCCGCGCCCATCTCGGCGGCGACGATCCCCGCCAGCGAGGTCTTGCCCAGCCCGGGCGGTCCGCTGAACAGCAGGTGGTCGGCGGGGGCACCGCGGCCGCGGGCGCCGTCGAGGACCAGCCGCAGCTGCTCCTTGAGTCGCCGCTGGCCGATGAAGTCGTCGAGCAGGCGGGGGCGCAGCGAGGTGTCGAGCTCGGCGTCGCCGGCCACCGCGGTGGTGGCCAGCACGTCGTCGCGTGGCGACGGTGTCTGGTCCACGAGCTCCTCGCTCCCGGTCGGGGTCGTCATGTGCGCCCGGCTCCGAGGCTGCGGAGGGCCGCGCGCAGCAGCTCCTCGGCGCTTGCATCCGGGTCAGCGGACAGCGCCTCGAGCACCTTGCTGACCTCGGCCGCAGCGTAGCCCAGGCCCGCGAGCGCCTCGCGGACCTCCGCACGGGCGTCGAGGGCGCCGCCGCCAGCCGCCCCGGGCACCCCGCCGGCCGCACCGCCCAGCCGGTCGCGCAGCTCCAGCACCATCCGCTGCGCGCTCTTGCGGCCCACCCCGGGGATCACCGTCAGCGCGGCGATGTCCTCGTCGAGCACCGCTCGCCTCAGGCCGTCGGCGCCGAGCGTGCCGATCGCCGCCAGGGCCAGCTTGGGGCCCACGCCCGTGACGGTCATGAGCGTCTCGAACAGGGCGCGGTCGGCGGCGCTGGGGAAGCCGTACAGGGTGAGGGAGTCCTCGCGCACGACCAGGTGCGTGTGCAGGGTGGCGGTGGATCCGATGGGGCCGATGGTCGCGCCGGGTGGGGTCAGGACGCGGTAGCCGACGCCGGCGACGTCCAGGATCACGTCGCCCAGCCCGGCGGCCGCCACCCGGCCGGTCAGCGAGGCGATCACGGCCGTCCCCCCGGCCGGCTGCCGGACCCGCGCCGGACCACCTGTGCGCCGGCGCCCGCCGCGGCGGCCGCGGCGGCCAGGCGCGGCGACATGGTCCCGCTCGTCGTGGTGGAGCCGCCCTGCAGGTGGCAGAGCGCCAGCGCGAGGGCGTCGGCGGCGTCGGCCGGGCTCGGGATCTCGGCGAGGCGCAGGGTCGCCCGGACCATGTAGCCCACCTGCGCCTTGTCCGCGCCGCCGTCGCCGGTCACCGCGGCCTTGACCTCGGTCGGGGTGTACTCGGTCACCGGCACGCCGAGCAGGTCGGCGCACAGAAGCGCGACCCCCGCCGCCTGCGCCACCCCGATCCCCGTGCTGACGTTGCGGTCGAAGAAGACCCGCTCGACCGCCACCGCGTCCGGGGCGCAGTCGCGCATGACCGCCAGCAGCTGGCCGTGGATCAGCCCCAGCCGCCGGGACACCGGCTCCCCGGCCGCCGTCCGGATGACGCCGGCGCGCAGCGCGGCGGGCCGGTTGCGGGTCCCCTCGACGACGCCGTACCCGCAGCGCGACAGGCCGGGGTCGATGCCGAGCACTCGCAACCGGAAGCCCTCCAGACGAACAGGTGTTTGGAGCAGGCTACCAGGCCCAGGCGCTACTGGTCCGGAGGCGCGACCGCTCTAGGCGACCGCCTCGAGGATCTGGTCGGGGATGTCGAAGTTGGCGTAGACGTTCTGGACGTCGTCGCAGTCCTCGAGCGCGTCGAGCAGGCGCAGAACCTGGCGTGCCGTGCTCTCCGAGGTGATCTCGACCGTCACCGACGGAAGCATGGTCGCCTCGCCGGACAGCACCTGGATGCCGGCGTCTTCCAGCGCCTGGCGAACGGCCGGGACATCACCCGGCTCGCAGCGCACCTCGTAGGTGTCCCCCTCGCGGACCACGTCGGTGATGCCCGCGTCGAGGCCGGCCATCAGGAGGTCGTCCTCCTCGACGCCCTCGGCGGACACCTGCAGGACGCCGGTGCGCGAGAAGAGGTAGTTGACGGCGCCGGGCTCGGCCAGGGAGCCGCCGTGCTTGCTGAAGGCGGCGCGCACCTCACCGGCGGCGCGGTTGCGGTTGTCCGTCAGGCACTCGACGTACAGGGCGACCCCGCCGGGCGCGTAGCCCTCGTACCAGACGCTGACGTACTCGGCGCCCTCGAGCTCGCCCGACGCCCGCTTGAGGGCGCGTTCGATGTTGTCCTTCGGCACCGACGCGTCCCTGGCCTTCTGGATCATCGTGGCCAGGGTCGGGTTGGCATCAGGGTCGGCGCCGCCCACCTTCGCCGCCGCCTCGATGCCCCTGATCAAGCGGGCGAAGAGCTTGCCGCGCTTGGCGTCGGCAGCGCCCTTCTTGTGCTTGATGGTCGACCACTTGGAATGCCCGGACATGCGTCCTCCCTACGCCTGTGCTCCCGTCACCAGGTCCACGAACAGCTCGTGCAGGCGGCCGTCGGCGGTCAGCTCGGGATGGAACGCGCAGACCAGCACACGGCCCTGACGGGCGACGACGACTTTATCACCGAGCGGAGTGCCCACCGACGCGAGCACCTCGACCTCGGGCCCGTGCTCCTCCACCCACGGGGCCCTGATGAACACGGCGTGCATCGGCCCGCCGTCGACCCCGGCGACCTCCAGGTCGGCCTCGAAGCTGGCGACCTGGCGCCCGAAGGCGTTACGCCGCGTGACGATGTCGATGGCGCCGAGCAGCGGCTGCTCGCTGCGGGTGCCGTCGGCGCGCGCCGTGGCCCGGCCGAGCAGGATCGCCCCGGCGCAGGTGCCGAAGGCCGGCAGCCCGGCGGCGAGGCGCTCGCGCAGCGGTTCGAGCAGGCCGTACAGCTCGGCCAGCTTGCCGATGGTGGTCGACTCCCCGCCCGGTATCAGCAGGCCGTCCAGGTCGTCCAGCTCATCGGGCCGCTTCACCGCCCGCGGCCGCGCCCCCGCGGCGGCCAGCATCCGCAGGTGCTCGAGCACGTCCCCCTGCAGCGCGAGCACCCCGATCACGGGGCCGTCGCCGCTGGGGGGCTGGACGTGCACACCGCGGTCGGCTACCAGGCCCTCTCCGGGCACGCGCATGGTGTTCATGCCCGCAGCGTATTCGTTGGCTGTCCACAACCCAGACGGCCTATGGGGCCGTGGATGTCCGACCATGTTCCCCATGCGCGTGCTGCCGCGGCCGGCCGCAGAGCTCGCGGCCGCAAACCACGGCTTCGTCTCCCGGGCGGAGCTGCTGGAGCAGGCTGGGTTGACGAAGAGCCAGATCGACAAGCTCGTGAACGCCGGGGCCCTGATCGTGGACTCGCGGGGGAACTACCGCGTCCCGGGAGCGCCGGTGACACGTCGGCAGCAGCTGCTCGCCGCCACCCGGCGAGCAGCGGCCCCAGCAGCGGACGAGTCCACGCTGGGCCTGCACCACGCCCAGGGGTTCGACCTCGTCCCGCCCTTCACCGTGGCTGTGCCTCCATCACGTCGACTGCGCACCGGCGATCTGAGGTTCGTCCAAGTCGTCTTGCGCGAGGAGGACGTCGAGACATACGAGGGCATTCCCTCGATGACGGTGGAGCGCGCCTGCATCAACCTCGCCGCCCGAGCCCGCCTCGCACGGATGCGCGTCGCCATGCACGACCTGCGCCGACGCGGGGAGCTGGACGTGCGCCTCCTGCGTCGGCGCCTGACCGCGCTCTGGGGCGACCCCGGGGCCAGGCAGATGCGGGAATGGCTGGACTCCGGTGCTCTGCTGCACGAGAGCAACGCGGAGGCGCGACTCGATCGCATCTGGCGTCCGGGAGATCCCAGACCGACACCGCAGGTGTGGGTGTTCGCCGAAGGCCGCTACTACCGGCTCGACTTCGCGTTCCTCGACTCGCGCCTCGCGCCGGAGTACGACGGCGAGGCCGCACATGGCGGCGAGGCGAACCGGCACCGCGACGCGCAGCGCACGCTGGCCCTCGCCGCGATCGATGTCGAGCGGCTCGCGATCACCGCGCCGATGCTGCGTGATCCAGCGGGCTTGCGCGAGCAGATCCTCGCGGTGCACCGCCGGCGCCTGGGACTCGGACTCGCGCCGCTGGTGCCGGTGGCTGCGCCGCCCTGGTGGAACGGCGTCTGATCCGGTTTTGGTGTGGCAAGTTGACTCCGAATGCCGGAGTCAACTTGCCATGGTTCAACCGGATAGGTGCGCCACCGGCCGCGGGAACCTACCAGCCGCGGGCGGCCAGGCGCTCGTTGTCCTTGAGGTCGTCGAGGTTGATCCCGACCATGGCCTCGCCCAGGTCGCGGCTCACCTTGGCGATGACCTCTGGGTCGTTGAAGTAGGTGGTCGCCTCGACGATGGCGCGGGCGCGCCGGGCGGGGTCGCCGCTCTTGAAGATGCCGGACCCGACGAACACGCCGTCGGCGCCGAGCTGCATCATCAGGGCCGCGTCGGCCGGGGTGGCGATGCCGCCGGCGGTGAACAGGACGACCGGCAGCGCGCCGCGCTCGGCGACCTCGGCCACGAGCTCGTAGGGGGCGCGCAGCTCCTTGGCCTCGGCGTACAGCTCATCCCGCGACAGGGACGCCAGTCGGCGGATGCCGCCGGTGATGGCCCGCATGTGGCGGACGGCCTCGACCACGTTGCCGGTGCCGGCCTCGCCCTTGGAGCGGATCATCGCGGCGCCCTCGGCGATGCGGCGCAGGGCCTCGCCCAGGTTGGTGGCGCCGCAGACGAACGGGACCGTGAACGCGTGCTTGTCGATGTGGTGCGACTCGTCGGCGGGGGTGAGGACCTCGGACTCGTCGACGTAGTCGACGCCGATCGCCTGGAGCACCTGCGCCTCGACGAAGTGGCCGATCCGCGCCTTGGCCATCACCGGGATTGACACGGCCTCCATGATCGACTCGATCATGTCGGGGTCGCTCATCCGGGCGACGCCGCCGTCCCGGCGGATGTCGGCGGGCACGCGCTCGAGGGCCATGACCGCGACGGCCCCGGCCTCCTCGGCGATCTTGGCCTGCTCGGGGGTGACGACGTCCATGATGACGCCGCCCTTGAGCATGTCGGCGAGCCCTCGCTTCACGCGGTCGGTGCCGACCTGGCTGCTGCTGTCGGGGGTGCTGGCGTCGGTCACGCTGGACTCACCTTCTCGTGCGAGGGGGCTGTACTGTCGCGCCGCGCGCAAGGCGCTGCGGCGCCGCCGTCAGCGTAGCGCGGCGGCGGGAGTGGTCGTCACGGAGCCCGAGCTGGGCACCAGCTCGACCCAGGTCCGGCCCGGGGCCAGCGGCAGCGGATCGCCCTCCGGGGTCAGCCACTCGAAGTGCGACTCGGCCGAGGCCTTCCGCCAGCGCGCCTCGTAGGACCGCCCGTCGCGGAACACGACTGCCTCGCCCTCGCCGACGACCTGGATCGCGACGGTGCCACCGCCGCGCGGGCCGGGGCGCACGGCGACGCGCGGGACGACCACGTTCGCCGCCGCGATCTGGTCGCCGGAGGAGGTCACGTGGGGCGCGCCGTACTGGGTGCGGACGAAGTGCTCGCCGTCCCACTGCCAGGAGACGGTGGTCTCGCGTGAGTAGGTCAGCGACATTCCATCGACCTCGGTGCCGTCGGTCAGCGGAGCGGCGTCGAGCGCCCACGGCTGTGTGGCGGCGGGAAGGTCGGAGCCGCGCTCCCACTGCGTGGCGACGTCGGTGTAGAGGGTGTGCTCGTAGGCGACGCCGGGGCGCTTGCGGCGGCTCCAGCCGGGGTCGCCCTCGGTGACGAGCAGCATGCCGGAGCGCTGGAGCTGGCCGACGACCTCGGCCGCCGCGCCCGAGTAGCCGAACACGGGCTGGAAGGCGGGCATGAGGTCGACATCGACCTCGCGGCCTGAGCGCACGGGGCCGACCTCGCCCGGGTCGGTGGAGTGGAACAGCGCGATGAAGCGGGTGGTGCCGCCCTCGACCAGCTCGGAGAACACCACGTCGGCCTGCTCCAGCCCGTCCTGGGGCAGCGCCTTGGGGTTGTTGTCGATCTTGACCGCGAAGACGGGCCGGTCCAGGTCCTCGTCGGCGTCGACCTCAAGCCCGGTCAGCGGCGCGAGCACCGGCTCGGGCGTCGGTGTCGGAGTGGGCGTCGGCTCGGGCTCGGGGGTGACGATCGGCTCGGCCTGCGGCGGCGGCTCGGTCGGGGTTGGGGTCGGCTCGGGCTCGCTGGGGGATCCGCAGGCGGTCACGGCGACCGTCAGCGCGGCGAGCAGCACGACCAGGCGTCGTGGCATGGCTAGGGCACTCCTTCAAGCGGGGTCCGCGCCGATCCCGACACCGCGCGGAAGTCCGGGTCTGCACACAGGGTGCAGCCCGAGCCTCGCTCAGTGTAGGGCGCGGGTCCCTCCGAGGCGCGGAGGAGGTCCTGAACGATCAGCCCGTCCGCTCGGGCACTCCGGACTCGGCGGCTAGGTCGAGCGGTGCACCTCGCGGTAGAGCTCGGTCACCTGGGCCGCGACGACCGGCCAGGCGTAGCGGGCGGCCGTCTCGCGGCCCTCCTCCCCCATCGCCTTGCGCAGCCGCGGGTTGGCCAGCAGGGCCTCCAGCGCCGTCGCCAGCGCGACGCCGTCGCCCGGCCGGACCATCCGCCCCTGCCGGCCGTCCTTCAGCACGGTGCGGTAGCCGGGGATGTCCGAGGCGATGACGGGCAGGCCGGCCGCCATGGCTTCCAGCAGCACGATCCCGAACGACTCTCCGCCGGTCGCCGGCGAGACGAAGACGTCGGCGCTGGCGTGATAGCGGGGCAGCTCGTCGTGCGCCACGCGCCCGACGAACAAGACGTCGGGGCGGATGGAGGCCGGGATGAGCTCCTGGCAGCGCTCGCGCTCCGGCCCCTCCCCGACCACGCACAGGCGCGCGCTGGGCATCGTCACCCGCAGGCGCAGGAAGCCGCGCAGCAGCACCTCCAGGCCCTTGCGCGGCTCGAGGCGGCCGACGAACAGGATCAGCGGGCGCTCGGGGTCGACCAGCTGCGGCAGCGGCTCCGCGCCGGCGAAGCGCGGGACGTCTACGCCGTTCGGGACGATGCGGAAGGCGCCGAGCGGCAGCTTCAGCGCGCCGGCGGCGTACTCCTGAGCCGCCGGTGACACGGCGATGCGCATCGCGAGGCGGTTCGCGACCCTGCGCCCGAGCGGGGCCACCGCCGAGTAGGCCAGCCGCCGGTCCGACCAGGTGTGGAAGGTTCCCACCAGCGGTCCGCGTCCGAATGCGCCGGCGGCGGCGGACGGGACCGGCGCCAGCGGCTCGTGGATGTGGGTGATGTGGGGGTCGAAGTCGGCGAGACCCTGCAGCAGGCGGCGAGCGCTCAGCGGAGACAGCGCGACCGGCGCGATCGAGCGGTTGAAGCGGATCGGCCGCGCAGAGCCCACGGCGACGACCCGTGCGTCTTCGACCGGCGCGGAGGCGGGAGCGAATATGCGCACGTCGTGGTCGCCGGACAGCTGGTCGGCGAGGTTGACGACGTGGTCGCGCACACCGCCCGGCCGCGACCAGTCGTAGGGGCAGACCAGGGCGATCTTCACGGCTCGACCCCCGAGGACCGCCACCCGGACTCAAGCCGCTCGGCGATGTCGGGCGGGACGTCGCCGCGCCGATGGGGCGGGACGTCCGCCAGCCACACCGACGACAGCACATGCCACTGCGTCGGATCCGTGCGCACGATCGCCTCGATGCCGCGGGCCACGACCGCGCAGCCGTCCTCGACGGTCCCGCTCGTGACGTCGAGCTCGGGCAGGATCTCCAGGTGCCAGCGGCGCCCGGGGCGCTGAAGCATCGTGGCGGGCAGGACCGCCGCTCCCGTCCGGCGCGCCAGCAGCACCGGCCCGGGGGGGATCCGGGCGGGCTCTCCGAAGAGCTCGACGATCGGCCCCTTGCCCGTGAGGTCGCGGTCGCTCAGCAGCCCGACCAGGTGGTTGGCGGCGAGCACCGTCGACAGGCGGCCGATCAGCGATTCACCGCGGCGCAGCGGCACGACCTCCAGGCCGATCGTCTCCCTGAGGCGCACGAACTTCTCGAACAGCGCCCGCGGGCGCACGACCTCGGCGACGACCGCGAGGTGGTAGGCGTGCGCCTCACCCCAGGCGGCCGCGACGTCCCAGGTGCCGTGGTGGGCGAGCAGGATCACCGCGCCGCGGCCGCGCTCCAGAGCGGCGTCGAGCCGCTCCGTGCCCGCCGTGGTGGTGCGGGCCGCGACGTCTTCGGCGCGCAGGTCCGCGGCGCGGAAGGCCTCGACGAAGTAGCGGGTGTACGAGCGGAAGCCGGCGGCGACGAGGGCATCCAGCTCGGTGGGGCTGGCGGCCGGCAGCACGCGCGCGAGGTTCGCGCGCAGCTGGTGGCGCTGCCGGACGGCGACCAGTCGCATGATCGGCGCAGCGACAGCCGCGGCGCCGAAGGCCACCGGCTCGGGGACGCGGCGCAGAGCCTCCCACGCCACCTGCCAGGCGAGGCCGCGCAGGCGCACGTCCAGCGGCTCGGGCTCGTCGGGGGGGATGCGCTGAACCGCTCCGGGGTTGCGGTCGACCTCCACCCCCGGGTGTCCGGAGCCGCGCAGGGGTCGGCTCGGCCTCACGGCGCCCGCCCGGTGCCAGCCGCCAGGGACTGCCTCCGGACCACCACCCAGCGCTGGGCGATGGTCACGATGGCGCCGATCGCCAGGATCCACAGCGCCACCGCGAGCAGGTCGAGGGCGAGCCCCACGACCATGATGATCACCCGCTCGGCGCGCTCGAGGACGCCGACGGTGGCGTTCCACCCGAGCGACTCGGCCTTGGCGCGGATGTAGGACGTCACCTGCGCCCCGCCGAGGGCGACCATCGCCACCGTGAACAGCAGCGGGTCGTCGCGGACCAGCCACGCGGCGGTGCCGAGGATGATGGCGTCCGACACGCGGTCCGCGACGCTGTCGTAGAAGGCCCCGAAGGTGCTGGTCGTGCCCCGCAGCCTGGCCACAGCGCCGTCGAAGGCGTCCAGGACCGAGCCCAGCGCCAGCACCAGCGCCCCGAGCCGCGCATCGACGAGGATCACGACCGCTGCCGCAGCAGCGGTGAGGACGAGGCCTGCCGCCGTAAGGGTGTCGGCGGTCGCGCCCAACCGCACCAGGCCGCGCGCGATCGGGTTGACGATGCGGTCCGTCAACGCCCGGGCGTAGGCGTTCAGCGCCATGTCAGGCCTCGAAGGCGTCGACGAGGCGCTCGTAGGTCTCCTCGAGCAGCTCGGGCAGGACGCGCGTCTGGCCGATCACGGTCATGAAGTTGGTGTCCCCGCCCCAGCGCGGGACCACGTGCTGATGGATGTGGTCGGCGATGCCCGCGCCGGCGGCCACACCGACGTTGACGCCGATGTTGAAGCCGTGCGGCGAGCTGCACGCCCGCAGGGCGCGGATGCCCCGCTGGCAGAGGTCGCTCATCTCCGCCAGCTCCTCGACGGTCAGCTGGTCGTATGCCTCGAGGTGGCGGTACGGCACGGACATGAAGTGACCCGGGTTGTACGGGTAGGCGTTGAGGATCAGGAAGGCCGTCTTCCCGCGGTGGACGATCAGCGTCTGCGCGTCCTCCTCCGGGTCGCGCGCGGGCAGCTCGCAGAACGGGCAGCCGCCGCCGGCCTCCTCGGGCGCGCGGATGTAGGCCATCCGCCATGGCGTCCACAGGCGCTGGAGCTCGTCCAGGCGCTCGTCGGTGGAGCGGGAGGAGCTGGGGTGGCTCACGACGGCATGCGCCGCTCGGCGACCTCGGTGGTCAGGTCGGCGAGCAGCTGGTCCATCGGCACGTCCTTGCGCTGCGTGCCGGTCCGGGAGCGCACGGCGACCGTGCGCGCCTCCACCTCGCTGTCTCCGACGATCAGCTGATAGGGCACCTTGGCGAGCTGGTGGCGCCGGATCTTGGCGCCCATGGTGTCGTCCGAGTCGTCCAGCTCGGCCCGCAGGCCGTGCGCCCGCAGGGCCGCCACGACCTCGCCGCCGTAGTCCGCGTGACGGTCGGCGATCGGGACCACGACGGCCTGGACCGGGGCCAGCCAGGTCGGGAACGCGCCGGCGTAGTGCTCGAGCAGGATCCCGAAGAAGCGGTCGAGCGAGCCGTACAGGGCGCGGTGGACCATGTAGGGGCGCGCCGACCCCCCACCGGCCGGTGTGTAGCTGAGGTCGAAGCGCTGCGGGTGGTTGAAGTCGACCTGGACGGTGCCGAGCTGCCAGGCGCGCCCGATCGCATCGGTCACCTGCAGATCGATCTTGGGGCCGTAGAAGGCCCCC
The DNA here is from genome assembly GCA_964629825.1 of uncultured Actinomycetota bacterium. Taxonomy (GTDB): domain Bacteria; phylum Actinomycetota; class Nitriliruptoria; order Euzebyales; family Egibacteraceae; genus CAZVUW01. Next base: position 236 of record CAZVUW010000072.1, on the reverse strand, counting down.
TCGCCCTCGTCGACCACGTAGTCGAGCCCGGAGCGGTCCAGGGCCTCGCGCAGAGCGTCCTCGGCGTGCGCCCACTCCTCGTCGGTCCCGACGGTCTCGGCCTTGGGCGGGCGGGTGGACAGCGCCACCCGGCTGGGCCCCTCGGTGAAGCCGAAGTCGCGGTAGACGTCCAGGGCGAAGTTGAGGCAGCCAAGCACCTCGTCGACGACCTGGTCGGCGGTGCAGACGATGTGGCT
>CAZVUW010000071.1:0-17043 GCA_964629825.1 uncultured Actinomycetota bacterium | reverse complement strand
CTCGCCGCCTTCCTCGGTGAGGTGCCCCTGCTGGCCGGCGTCGGCACCGAGCTGTTGGAGCGCCTCGTCGACGCAGCCGAGATCGTCCACCTGCCCGCCGGAGCATGGCTGTTCCACCAAGGCGACGCGGGCGACACGCTCTACGTCGTTCGCTCCGGCCGGCTCGAGGTCGTCGATGAGTCGGGCGGCCACGAGCGCACGATCGGGCTGCTGGAGCGCGGGGCGGCGCTGGGAGAGCTGGCGCTGGTGACCGGCGGCACCCGGTCTGCCGGGGTGCGGGCGCGTCGCGACAGCGAGCTGGTGACGGTGCGCCGCGAGCAGTTCAACCGCCTTCTGTCCGAGGAGGCGGACTTCGCGCAGGCGCTGATCGCCACCCTCGGCTCACACCTGATCCAGACCCGCGCCGCGTTCGTGCAGCCGCCCCTGCGGAAGAAGGTGCTGACGCTGCTGCCGCTGGATGCGGCCGTGCCGCTGCGGGCGCTGCTCCCGCCGCTGCTCGAGGGGTTGGCCGAGCCGGGTCGCGCCGCCGTGCTGGAGCGTTCCGCGATCTCGGCCTCCGACACCGATCTGGTCGGCAGCGCAGCGCGCGAGCTCGACCGGCTCGAGGGCAGTCATGACAGCGTCGTGCTCGTCGCCGAAGCCGTGCCCGGGCAGGGCGAGGCGCCCGACACCTGGACCGACTTCTGCCTGCGGCAGGCGGACCGCGTCGTGGCGCTCATCACCCCAGACACCTCGCTGCCCGCCGAACCCCTGCGCGGCCGGCTGTCCGGCTGCGACCTGCTGGTGTGCAGCCCTTACGCCGCACCGGCGGCCAGGCTGGCGCCGTGGCTGGACGGGCTGTCGGTGCGCAGCCACCACCAGGTGCGCGTTCCGCCGCCGCCCCCGGGCGCGGGCAGGGCCGCCCGCGTCGACACCGCAACCCCCGCCATGGCGCGCGGAGCAGCTCGAGCCGGGCGCCGGCTGAGCGGCCGCTCCGTCGGGGTGGTCCTGTCCGGAGGTGGCGCGCGCGGGTACGCGCACATCGGCGTTCTCGCCGCCATCGAAGCTGCCGGCATCCGCATCGATCGGGTGGGTGGCACCAGCATGGGCGCGCTCATCGCCGCCCTCTACGCCGTGGGCTACTCCCCCGCGCAGATCCACCGCATCTGCCGTGCGGAGCTGGCCGAGCGACGGCCGTTCGCCGACTACGGGCTGCCCCGCCACGGGCTGATCCGAGGACGGCGCGGAGGGCGGATGCTGGAGCGGATATTCGCCGGCCGCCACGCCGAGGAGCTGCAGCTCGACTGGTTCGCGGTCAGCTGCGACCTGAAGACCGCCGAGCTCGTGGTGCACCGCCGCGGCTCGGTGGCCGTCGCCGTCGGCGCAAGCATCTCGCTGCCGGGCTTCGTCCCGCCCGCCCGGGTTGACGGCCGTCTGCTGGTGGACGGCGGGGCGCTGGACAACCTGCCGTGCGACGTGATGGCCGAGCAGGACGAGGGACCGGTCATCGCGGTGGACGTGATGCGCCGGTGGGGCGACGCCCTCGGCGATCGGCTCCCCACGTTGCGAGAGGTGCTGGCCTGCACGACCCAGCTCGGCAGCGCCCACGTCAGCGCGGCCAACCGGCAGCTGGCCGACCTGGTCATCGCTCCGGATCTGCGCGACGTCGGCCTGATGGACTGGGGGACGATCGACTCCGTCGTGGAGCGCGGTCGCAGCGCCGCGGAGAAGGCGCTCGCCGAGGGCTGGCCCGCGGGCTAGGCGTCGTCGGCCGGCGGGACCGTCCCCGCGTCGGCGACGGCGTCGGCAAGCCGCTCCGGGCGCTTGGGCGGCGGCCCCATGTCGATGGCGACGGCCAGCCACACATCGGGTGCGGCCCATGCCATATGCGTGGTTGCCATGCGCAGGCCCTGAGCGGTCGGCGCCACGGGGGCGACCACCAGGTCGCCGGCACCGGCCACCGCGCCGACGGCCTGGTCCATGCGGTGGTGCTCCGCGATCACCTGCCCTCCGAGCTCCTGCACGGCGGCCGGCAGCGCGCCCTGAAGTCTCCCGGTGCGCAGGATCGTGATCGCGTCCGCGTCCTCCGGCTGCAGCCGCCGGGCCAGCTCCGCAGCAAGCCGGAGACCGCGCTCCCCCTCGGGCAGCAGGTGGTCCGGTGACAGGGGCAGCAGCACGCGCTTGTAGGGAGTGGCATGGACGCGAACCACCGCCAGAGGGATGGTCGAGCGGCCGACGATCGAATCGATCAGCTCGCCGAAGACGTTGCGCTGCGTGCTCGCCCCCTGCCAGCCCATGACCGCCAGCGTCGCCCGCTGCTCCTGCATGCAGGCCAGCACCGCATCGGGCACGGGGAGGTCGTCACGGACGACCCCGTGCGCCGCGACGCCCACGGCTTGGGCGGCCTGCACCGCTGCATCGACCGTGGCGCGTGCAGCCGTCAGCGCCTCCGGGGGACTCCCGGGATCGACGGCGCTGACCGGAACGACCGTGCCGGAGTCGGCAGCGGCGATCGCGGCAGCCACCCGAGCCAGCTCCGCGGCCGAGACGGGGCTGACCACCGGGACGACCACCACGCTGCCAAGACGCACACGCTCTCCTGTCCACCCTCCGGCGAGGGCATCCTATGGGCGCCCCCGAGCCGGGGCCATCCAACCATCGACCGGTCACCTCGTGTGGCGTCAGCAGCAGCGCCCTGGTCAGCCTGACGGCGCCTCCCCCTGCCCGAGCACCAGCACCACACCTACAACGATCAGCAGGGCTCCGAGGATCCGCGTCGGCGTCAGCGCGACAGACCGGCCCGTCACCCCGACCAGGTCGAGCAGCAGGCCCATGAGCAGCTGCGAGGCGGTGACGATCGCCAGCGTCGCCGCCAAACCCAGCGGTGACACCGCCGCGCCGATCGCGCTGACGATGCCGACGGCGCAGGCACCGCCCAGAACCGCCCAGCCGATGGCGGCACCCGGCCACGCGAGCTTGACCGGGGACAGGAACACCGCAACCGAGGCGGTGAGCAGCCCCGCCACCTGGACCCACAGCGCCCCGACCAGCGGCGGCACCGCCCGACCGAGCGGGGCCAGAGCGGCCGACTGGGCCGCGACGAACACGCCGGCCAATATGGCCAGGCCGACTGCGAGCGGAGCTAGCACCGATGCCCTCCCTGGAAAGCGGACACGCCGCAGCGGATGCTAGACCGACGGTTCCGCGCCGCCGCCTCGGGTAACGTGTCGGCCGCGGTGCTGATTCTTCGCCGTGCTCGGCCTTGACGGGCCGCTGCAGGGCCGTTCCGGGGAGGACGGGGCCAAGTGGGGGCACAGGGCATGCCGGAGTGGCTGGTCAGCCTGCTCAAGTGGTCGCTGACCGTCGCGGCGATGGTGCTGCTAGTGAGCTACGCCGCTCCGCGCGCCTGGACCGAGCTGCAGAACTCGATCAGCTTCGACATGGGCCGCAACAGCAACGAGCTGCCGCAGGCGGATCCCGCGGAGATCCAGCCGCACGAGGTCCAGGACGGCCGGGTAGTTGCGTCGGCCGATGTGGCGGTCAGCCGCGGGGTGCTCATAGGCCGCACGGCCGAGAGCGTGATGCTCGGATACGACAGCGCCGACCAGATCCTGGTCGGGTTCGAGCCGATCCCGACCGACACGGCCTGCCTGACGGAGGTGATCCTGGAGGCCTTCCTGATCGAGTCCACGGATCACAGCATCTACGTGCGTCCGGCCGCCCTGGCCGAGCTGGCGACCGCCGAAGACGGCCAGATCCTGCCCGGCGACGCGATCATCGAGGGCACCACGCCGGCCAGCGCCACGGCCACCGGAGGGACCAGCGGTTGGCTGGCCTGGGATGTCCTGGGCCCTTACACCCTGGCGCACCGCACCGCCCCGGATGGGGCGCTTGTGGTCCTGTCGATCGCCGTCCCGGCCGACGACCCCGAGCGCTGGTCGGTGCTCGGGACCACCGACAGCACCGAGGACTGGGCGCCGCGCCTGCGCTGGAAGGCGGTCACCGGCCCGTGCGAGATCGGGCGCGCCGAGCCCGACGCATCCGGCACTCCGGCCGCGGCCCAGTCGGCCGGCAGCCAGGAGGGCTGAGGAGGCTCAGCGCCGCGCGCGCTCGCGCTCGTCCCAGCGCGGGCGAACCCGGATCGCCAGGTTCAGCGGCGTTCCGCTGAACCCGAAGGCCTCGCGCAGCCGCCGCTCCAGGTAGCGCAGATAGGAGTCGGGCACCTGCCCGGTCGAGAAGATCCGGAACGTGGGCGGCCCGACTGCGACCTGGGTCACATAGCGCAGCCGCACCGGACGCCCTGCCGCGGTGGGCGGGGGCGTGGCGGCGACCGCGTCGGCGAGCCACTGGTTGAGGTCGGAGGTGGGGATGCGCCGGTGCCACTCCTCCAGCACCGCGTCGATCATCGGGAACAGCTTGTCCAGCCCGCGACCGGTGAGGGCAGACGTGCGCACCAGCGGCGCCCACGCGACGAAGCCGAGCAGCCGCTGCCGCTCGCGCTCGATCTGCGTGCGGCGGTAGTCGTCGACCAGATCCCACTTGTTCAAGACCAGCACCATGGCGCGGCCTGCGTCGAGGATCTGCCGAGCCAGCTTCTGATCCTGCTCGCCGATCGGCTCGCCGGCGTCGATGACCAGCAGCGCGACGTGGGCGGCGTCGAGGGCTTGCACCGTCCGGACGCTCGAGTAGTACTCGGTCGCCTCTGCTCCGCGCAGGCGGGCGCGGCGACGCAGACCGGCGGTGTCCACGAACCGGTACAGGTCGTCGCCCACCCGCAGGACGGTGTCCACGGCGTCGCGGGTGGTGCCGGGGGTCGAGTCCACGACCGCCCGCTGCTCCCCCACCAGGGAGTTGAACAGCGAGGACTTGCCGACGTTCGGGCGCCCGATCAGGGCGACGCCGGGGATGTCGTCGGCGGGCTGTGCGGCGCGCTCGAAGGCCTTTGCCTTCTCGAGGCGATCGACGACGTCGTCGAGCAGGTCGCCCGAGCCGCGGCCGTGCAGCGCGCTGACGGGGATGGGGTCGCCGAGACCCAAGGAGTACAGCTCCGCGACCTGAGCGGTGACGTGGCGCGGATCGCCCAGCGCGTCCGCCTTGTTGGCAACCAGAAGGACGGGGGCGCCGGACGAGCGCAGCCAGGACGCGACCGCCGAGTCCTCCTCGGTGATGCCTACCGTCGCATCGACGACCAGGAGGATCAGGTCGGCGCTGGTGGCCGCGCGCTCGGCCTGGGCGGAGACCGCCTCGTCGAGGGGACCGCGGCCCTCGGCCCAGCCGGGCAGCCAGCCGCCGGTGTCGACGATGGTGAAGGTGCGGCCCCGCCACTCCCCCAGGTGGGCGGTCCGGTCGCGGGTCACGCCGGGCCGCTCCTCGACGATGGCATCGCGGCGGCCGGTCAGGCGGTTGACCAGCGTGGACTTGCCCACGTTCGGTCGACCGACCACGGCCACGACCGGGCCGCTCGGTCCTACCTGGCTTCGTGTGGCGTTCACTGCTGCTCCTCGGCTGGTCCCGGTCCCCCGGCCGCCGCGCGGGCGCGCCGCGCGAGCTCGTCAACCAACGAGTCCACGCTGCGACCGGAGGTGTCGACCTCGATGACGTCGGGGGCTGGAACCATGCTGGCAGCGTCTGCCTCATCTCGCCGCAGCAGATCTTCGAGGTGGCGCGCGATGGTCGCCTCGTCGCTGTGGCCGAGCTGTGCGGCGCGGCGGCGTGCGCGTTCGGCCGGGTCGGCCGTGAGCCACACCTTCAGCGTCGCCTGCGGCACCACGACGGTGCCCGCATCGCGCCCCTCGACCACGGCGCCGGCGGCGCTCACCTCGGCCTGCTGCCCGGCGAGCAGGGTGCGGCGCACGGCCGGGTGGGCGGAGACGGTCGACACCACGGCCGTCACGGCCGGACCGCGGATCTCGTCCTCGACGTCGCTGCCGTCGAGCAGCGTCCGCCCGGCGCGCCGCTCGATGCGGCTTCCTCGCAGGACCTCGACGCAGGCCGCCTCATCGGTCGGATCCACCCCGGCCCGCAGCACCGCCAGCGCCGCGGCCCGGTAGTGCGCGCCGGTGTCGACGTGCGGGACGTCCAGGCGCTCGGCCAGCGCCGCGGCGATGGTTGACTTGCCCGATCCCGCGGGCCCGTCGATCGCCACGACCACGGGCCTCACGCCTCCTCCCAGCGGCCGCCCAGCGCGGTCAGGTCACGCAGGAAGGTCGGATAGCTCGACGCCACGGCGCGGAAGCCGCTGACCACGACCGGCTCGGCGGCGGCCAGCGCCGCGATGCAGGCGGCCATGGCGATGCGGTGGTCGCCGCGGCTGTCCACGGAACCACCGGTCGGCCGGCTGCCGCCGCGCACGGTGAACCCGTCAGGAGCGGTGTCGACCGCGATCCCGACCGCGCCGAGCATGGCGGCCACGGCCTCTATGCGGTCGACCTCCTTGACGCGCAGCTCGGCCGCGTCCCGCACCCGGATGCCACCCCCGAGGGCGCCGGCCACCGCCAGGACCGGCAGCTCGTCGATGGAGCGGACCACCAGGTCGCCGGCCACATCCGCGCGGCCGAGCGCGGAGCCGCGGATCGCCACGTCGCCGACCGGCTCACCGCACCAGCTGCGGTCGACGATGGCGTCGATGTCCGCGCCCATGGCGGTCAGCACGTCCAGCGCGCCGGTGCGGGTGGGGTTCAGGCACAGGTCGCAGACCCGCACGTCGCTGTCGGGGATGATCGCGGCGGCGACCATCCAGAAGGCCGCGCTGGACGGGTCGCCGGACACCTCCAGGGGGCGCGGCCGAAGCGGTCCCGGCGTCAGGACGACCTCGCCGGGGGCGCTGCGGACGTCGGCGCCCAGCCAGCGCAGCATCCGCTCCGTGTGGTCGCGTGAGGGACCGGGCTCGCGCACGCGCGTCTCCCCGTCCGCACGCAGCCCCGCGAGCAGCAGCGCGGACTTCACCTGCGCGCTCGCGACGGGGAGCTCGTGTGCCCCGGCGGTCAGACCTGCGCCGCGGATCGCCAGGGGTGCCAGCGCCCCGCCGCCGCGGCCGTCGACGCGGGCACCCATGCGGCGCAGCGGCTCCGCGATCCGGCCCATCGGTCGCGCCCGCAGGTAGCGGTCGCCGGTCAGGACCGACAGCCCGTCGATGCCAGCGCAGACCCCGGCGAGAAGGCGCATGGCTGTTCCGGAGTTGCCGCAGTCGAGCACGTCGTCCGGCTCGCGCGGTGGCCCCTCGACCAGCGCTGCCAGCGGGCCGCCGGAGATCCTCACCCCCATCGCCCGCAGGGCGCCGACCATGTGCTCGACGTCCTCGGACTGCGCGGCGCCGGACACCCGCACAGGGCCGCCCGTCAGAGCGCCGAGCAGGAACGCCCGGTGCGACAGGGACTTGTCGCCCGGCATCACCAGCCGCCCGCGCAGACCCTCGCGCTGGGGGTGCACGACGACGCGATCGGGCACTCCGGCAGCGCTCACGGGAGACGCTCCAGGACCTCGTAGCCGAGCCTCTCGAGCGCGCGTCGAGCCTCCGCGGCGTTGCGTGGCCCCATGATGAACAGCCGCAGCCGCCCGCGGCCGCCCTCGGGGTCGTGCTCGATGCTGAGGTCCTCGATGTTCACCCCGACCGAGCCCACTGTGGTCGTCACCTCGGCCAGCACGCCGGGGCGGTCGGGGATCGGCAGCTCGAGCTCGACCAGGGCGCCGGTGACCGTCTCCTTGCCGGGCAGCGACCGGCGGGCGGCGCGGGCATCGGACAGCAGCTGACGGAGCCCGCTCTCATCGGAGAGGGCCAGGATCGAGCGCAGCGTGCCGATGCGCTCGCGGTAGTCGTCGAGGACGGCGACGATCGCGTCGCGGTTCTCGGCACAGATGTCCAGCCACATGTCGGGGTTGCTGGCCGCCACGCGGGTCGCGTCGCGGAAGCCGCCGGCGGCGAGCAGGAGCAGCCCGGCGTGATCGTCCCGCGCGCGCTCGGCCGCGAGGTTCATGAGGGTGGTCGCCGCAAGCTGCGGCAGGTGGCTCACCACCGCGACGAGCAGGTCGTGCCGCTCCGGGCTGACGGCGATCACGCGCGCGCCGATCCCCGCGATCAGCCCGTGCAGACGTCGGTAGGCCCCCGGGTCGGTGTGCGTGGTCGGGGTCAGCAGGTAGGTGGCGCCCACGAACAGCTCGGCGCTGGCGTGCGCCGCGCCGGCCTCGTGGGAGCCGGCCATGGGGTGGCCACCGATGACGTGCACGCCGGGTCGCACCGCCGCCTGCAGCGCCGGCACGATGCTGCCCTTGACGCTGGCGACGTCGGTGAGGATCGCCCCCTCGGCCAGGTGCGGGCCGACCTCGGCCGCGCTGCTCGCCACGGCGGACGCGGGCACCGCCAGCACAACCACGTCGGCGCCGCTAACGGCGTCGACCAGGTCGCGGCCGGCGCGGGTGACCGCCCCGCGCTCGACGGCCGTGCGCAGGTTCTCCTCGTCGCGGTCCCAGCCCGTGACCTCGCCGACGGCGTCGAGGCGGCCGAGCGCCATGCCCAGAGACGCGCCGACCAGCCCCGTGCCCACGATCGCGACCGTGAGGGTCGCTGCCGCGGTGTGCCCGTCGGTGCGGCCGCTGCTCTTCGGCATCGTCACGGCACTACTCCGGAAGATCGCTGCGCAGCTGCCGGGCGCCGCGGAGGTAGGCGTGACGCAGCTCGGAGCGCTTGCGGTCGGTGTAGACGTGTGCCAGCACGCGGACGCACAGCGGGATGCCGCTGCCGCCGACGATCTCCAGCTCTCTGGCGCACAGCATCGGCACGTCTGCGATGCCGGCCTCGCGGACTGCCGCGGCGGGGAACTCGGCGGTGATGTCCGACGTGGCGGTGAAGATCAGGCTGACCATGTCGTCGGTCCGCAGGCCGTTGCGGACCATCAGGGTTCCGAGCAGCTCGGAGGTGCGGGAGAGCACCTCCTCGCGGGTGTCGGCGTCCAAGGTGGTCGCGCCACGCAGGGCGGCAAGGTGTCGTCCCCTCGAGGTCATGCCGTCTCCGCCGCGTCGTCCTCCGGCCCGCGCAGGTCGACGGCCGCGTAGAGGGCGCGAACCTCGGCGCCGGTCAGCGGGCGGAACTTGCCCGGCGAGATGTCGCCGAGCGGCAGCGGACCGATCTTGACCCGGGCCAGCCGCTCCAAGGGGATGTCGACCGCGGCGAGCATCCGCCGAACCTCGCGCTTGCGCCCCTCGGCGAGCACCAGCTCGATCAGCGTCTTGTCCGCGGCGGAGCCGAGCTCGCGCACCGACAGCGCGCGAGCGGGGCCATCCTCGAGCTCGACGCCGGTCAGGAGCTGCCGGAGCGCGCTGCGCCGCGGCGTGCCGCGCACCTGGGCGACGTAGGTCTTCTCGACCTCGTAGCGGGGGTGCGCCAGCCGGTTGGCGAGCTCGCCGTCGTTGGTGAGGATCAGCAGGCCCTCGGTGTCCCGGTCGAGGCGACCGACCGGGTAGACCCGCGGCGAGGCCGGCACGAGGTCCATCACCGTCGGGCGTCCCTGCGGGTCGGACACGGTGGTGACGACCCCAGGCGGCTTGTTCAGCAGCAGGTAGACCAGCCGCGGATTTGTGTGGATGCGCTCGCCGTCGACCGTGATGATGCTGCGCTGCGGATCGGCCTTGGCGCCGAGCTGGACGATCTCTCCGTCTACGGCGACGCGCCCCTGGGCGATCAGCTGCTCGCAGGCGCGACGGCTGCCGAGCCCCGCCGCGGCGAGGATGCGCTGAACCCTCTGCTCGCCCGTGGCCGGGCCGCGCTGCTCGCCCGTCGTCACGTGCGCCCTCCGTCGCCGTCTACGTCGTCCTGGGACAGCAGCGCGTCCAGGGCGGCGAGCCGACGCGCCGCGGCCTCCTCCGGATCCTCATCGGCGTCTGCGGACCCACCGACCGGCGCGGCGCCAGCCTCGGCCCCATCCTGGTCGAGGAGTCGGCGGGCGGTCCGGTAGCCGCCCGGCTCGGGCTCGGGCGGCAGCGGCCCGGGCGGAGTCAAGGTCGGCAGCGGGGGCAGCTGGCTGAGGTCGTCGATGCCGAGCTGCTCGAGGAGCTTGGTGGTGGTGCCGTACAGCAGCGGCTGGCCCGGGCTGGCCTCGCGGCCGACCTCCTCCACCAGCCCGCGGCTCACCAGGGAGCGCAGCGCGCCATCCGCATCGACGCCGCGGATGTCGGAGACCTCGGCGCGGGTGACGGGCTGCTTGTAGGCGACGATCGCCAGCGTCTCCAGGGCCGCCTGCGACAGCCTGCCGCTGCGGCCGCGCAGGACGAAGCGCTCCACGTAGGGGGCGACGGTCGGATCGGTGTACAGCCGCCAGCCGCCGGCGACCTCGCGCAGGACGAATCCGCGGCCCTGGTCGACGTATTCGGCCCGCAGCGCGTGCAGCGCCTCCACGACCTGCTCGGTGGCGACCTCGAGCACCTGGGCCAGGGTGATCGGGTCGACCGGCTCCTCGACCACAAGGAGGATGGCCTCCAGGGCCTTGCGGGAGTGCTCGTCGAGGCCGAGGCGCGGCGTGTTGCCGCCGTGCCCCTGGACCGGCGGCTGGTCGTGCTCCACAGCTAGTCCTCCGTACCCCCGGCGACGTCCGCCGGCGCGGTGGGATCGTATGTCTCCATGCCGGAGAGGGCCGCGGCCGACCAGACGCCATCGGTCTCCCAGGTGACCACGAGCTCACCGAAGCGCTCGGGCTGCTCCAGCTCGACCTGCTCGAGCTTGTACAGCTCCAGCAGCGCCAGGAAAAAGACGACGACCTCCACGCGGTGCCGGCAGCCGGCGGTCAGCTCGCGGAAGGTCGCGCGCCCACCGGCGCGATCGAGCTCGACCGCGATCATCTCGGCCGCCTCGCGGACCGTCATCCGCACCGGCTGCAGATGCGAGGTGTCGACGGTGGACTCGGGCTGCTCTGCCAGCGCCCGTGCCGCCAAGCGCGCCAGGTCGTCGGGGCCGATGCCCAGCGACACCTCGGGGACGGCACGGAGCAGCTGGGGCTCGAGGCGCACCTCGCGCGGCAGATAGCCGGCGTTGGCCGCCAGCGCTCCGCGCAGGAAGGACGCCGCCTGCTTGAAGGTCCGGTAGTCCAGCAGGCGGGCGTAGAGCAGATCACGCGCCTCGAGGGCCAGCTCGTCGAGCTCCGGGTCGTCTTCGCCCGGCAGCAGGCGGGCCGCCTTCAGCTCGACCAGGGTGGCGGCCACGACCAGGAACTCCGTCGTGACCTCGAGGTCCACGACCTCCATCTGGCGCAGCACCGCCATGTAGTCGTCGGTGATCTGCGCGAGGGGGATCTCGTAGATGTCCATCTTCCTGCGCGCGATGAGATGCAGCAGCAGGTCGAAGGGCCCCTCGAAGGACCCGACTGCGACGGTGTAGGTGGAGGCCATCGACGGCGCAGTGTAGACCGCCGGGGCCCCCGCTCCGCGGTGGCGGCCCCGTCAGCCGACCACGCGCAGCAGGGTTGGAGTGGTCGGCGGGGCGTCCGCCGCGTAGGTGATCGCCCGGCGCAGCGCCGCCTCGGCGTCTTCGGCATCCTCGGCGCTGCGGGCGTGCACCACGGCAAGAGGCTGGCCGCGCTCGACGGGGTCCCCCGTGGTCACGCGCAGGTCCAGTCCCACCGCGGGGTCGACCGGGTCGTCCTTGCGGGAGCGCCCGGCTCCGAGACCGGCGGAGATCTCGCCGACGATTCGAGCCGGCAGGGTGGCGACGTAGCCCTCGTGCTCGGCCGTCACCGTGAGCCTCACCGGAGCGGCGGGCAGGACCCCGTCGGGGTCGTCGCAGACGCGCGGATCTCCGCCCTGTGCCTCGATCATGGCGCGCAGCCGCTCCAGCGCTGCGCCCTCCTGCCATAGCCGCTCCAGCTCCGAGCGCTCTTCGTCCGCGTCGCGGGCCGACCCGCGACGGGCGAGCGCTAGGGCGACGGCGGCCAGGTCAAGCGCGAGGCTGGCGAGCCTGCCCTCTGGCGCGGCCCGCAGCAGCCGGATGCACTCGGCCACCTCGAGGGCGTTGCCGATGCCCGTCCCCAGCGGGACGTCCATGGCCGTGACCAGGGCGGCGCAGCGCCGGCCCGCCGACGCGGCGATCCGCACGCAGAGGCCCGCCAGGACCTCGGCGTCGTCAACGGTCTGCATGAACGCGCCGCCGCCGGCCTTGACGTCGAGCACGATCGTCTCCGCGCCGGAGGCGATCTTCTTCGACATGACGCTCGAGGCGATCAGGCCCATCGACGGGGTGGTCGCTGTGACGTCACGCAGGGCGTAGAGGGCGCGGTCGGCCGGGACCAGCGACTCGCTCTGGGCGGCGACGACGCAGCCGACCCGCTCGGCGATGTCGAGCATCTCCTCCGGCTCGAGCTGGACGCGCAGGCCCGGGATGGACTCCAGCTTGTCGAGCGTGCCGCCGGTGTGTCCGAGCCCGCGCCCCGACAGCTTGACGACCCGCGCTCCGGCGGCGGCCAGCAGCGGCGCGACCAGCAGCGTCGTCCCATCGCCGACCCCGCCCGTGGAGTGCTTGTCGATGGACGGCCCCCGCAGAGACGACAGGTCGAGCACGTCGCCGCTGCGGACCAGGATGTCGGTGAGGGCGAGCGTCTCCGCCTCGGTGAAGCCGCGGATGACACCCGCCATCAGCAGGGCGGCCATCTGACCCTCCGACACCGCTGCGGCGCCGGCCTCCGCACCGCGCAGGTAGCCGTGGACGAAGCGGTGCAGCTCCTCGGCGGTCAGCTCGCCGCCGTCGCGCTTGCGCGCGATCAGCTCGGGGATCCGTGTCTCGTGCCCGCCCGTCATCCGTCGCTCCGTCCGCTGGCCGCGGCGGCGCCCCGCGGCGTCTGTGCTCCGTCCACCCGTGCGCGCGGGTGCGCCGACTCGTAGACGGCGCGCAGCCTGGCCGTCGAGACCAGCGTGTACACCTGGGTCGTCGCGACGCTGGCGTGGCCGAGGAGCTCCTGGACGACGCGCACGTCCGCGCCGCCCTCGAGCAGGTGCGTCGCGAACGAGTGCCGCAGCGTGTGCGGGCTCACCGCCGAGGACAGCCCGGCCGCCTCGGCGTGCTGCTTGAGGATCTTCCAGCCGCCCTGGCGGGTCAGACGCCGCCCGCGGGTGTTGCAGAACAGGGCCGGCTCGACCGGCGCCAGCGCCGGCCGTCCCCGAACGCGCCACGCCTCGACCGCGGCCGCGGCCACGCGGCCGATCGGCACGACCCGCTCGCGGCTGCCCTTGCCGAAGCAGCGCACGGTGCGCTCCTCGACGTCCACGTCGTCGACGTCGAGGCTGATCAGCTCGGTGATGCGCAGGCCGGCTGCGTACAGCAGCTCGAGCATGGCGCGGTCGCGCAGGGCGCGTGGCTCCTCCCCCACGGGGGCGGCCAGGAGCCGCTCCACCTGCTCGGTGGTCAGAGCCTTGGGGAGCCGGCGGCTCTGGCGCGGGCCGGTCACCTCGGTGGACGGGTCGTCGGAGGCCAGCCCCTCGGCCAGGAGGAAGCGGTGCAGGCCCCGCACCGCGACGAGCGTGCGGGCAACCGTCGACGGCGCGTACGGCTGCCCATCACCGGTGCGCCGCTGCTGCAACCAGGCCACGAATCCGGCGAGGTCATGCCGCAGCGCCTGCCGCGGGTCGGAGATGCCCACCTCATCCAGGTAGGCGCCGTACAGGCGCAGGTCGCGAGCGTAGGCGGCCAGGCTGTGACGGGAGAGGCCGCGCTCCACGGTCAGGTGGTCGAGGTAGCGGTCGCCGTGCCGCGGTAGCTGCCCCACCCCCGCCACGGCACTACCTCCAGACGTCGTCCAGCGCTGTTAGCTCAAGGGAGTGCGCCTCCGCGACCGCTGGCTCGGTCAGGGCGCCCTGCGTCGTGTTCACACCGGCTGCGATGCCCGGGTCGGAGCGCGCGGCGGCCTCGACGCCGTCGCGAGCGAGCCGCACCACATAGGGAAGGGTCGCGTTGGTGAGCGCGAAGGTGGACGTGCGCGGCACCGCTCCCGGCATGTTGCCCACGCAGTAATGTACCACCCCGTGCTTTACATAAGTCGGGGCGGTGTGCGTGGTGACATGGCTGGTCTCGATGCAGCCGCCCTGGTCGATCGAGATGTCCACGATCACCGAGCCGGGCCGCATGCTGGCCACCATCTCCTCGGTCACGACCCGCGGCGCACGCGCTCCGGGGACGAGCACGGCACCGATCACCATGTCGGCGGCGGCGATCTGCTCCTCGAGCGTCAGCCGGTTCGACATCATGGTCGTGATGCGCCCGCGGTGGATGCGGTCCACATGCCGGAGGCGCTCGACGTCGAGGTCGAGCACGGTCACCTGGGCCATCATCCCGGTCGCGATCCAGGACGCGTTGGCACCGGCGGTGCCCGCTCCGATGATCACCACGTGGGCGGGCTGCACCCCTGAGACGCCGCCCATCAGCACGCCGCGCCCGCCACGCGGGCGTTCGAGCTCGTGCGCGCCGACCTGCGGGGCCATGCGACCGGCGATCTCGCTCATGGGTGCCAGCAGGGGCAGGCTGCCGTCCCGGCCCTGGATCGTCTCGTAGGCGACGCTGGTGCAGCCGGACGCGAGCAGCGCGTCGGTCAGCGGCCGCGCGGCGGCCAGGTGCAGGTAGGTGAACAGCGTGAGGTCCGAGCGCAGGTAGCCGAACTCGGGCTCGATCGGCTCTTTCACCTTGAGGACCATCTCGGCCGCGCCCCAGGCCGAGTCGGCGTCAGGGACGATGCGCGCCCCGGCGGCCACGTAGGCCTCGTCGGGGATCGCCGAGCCCTCGCCCGCACCGGCCTGCACGAGCACCTCATGTCCGGACACGGTCAGCTCGCGGACCCCCGCGGGCGTGATGGCGACTCGGTACTCCGCTTCCTTGATCTCGGTCGGCACCCCAACCCGCATGGTCACCTTCCCTCTGGCCGGTCGGGGCAGTCTAGAACCCGCGACCGTCGCAAGGCGCTGCTAATGTTGGTCCGGATCGGGAGGGGGCCTTTGTGTCAGTAGGCACCGCCAGAGATGGGACGGCGCGGCGGGAGCGCCGGGGGAACCGCAGCCTGCGCTTTGCGGGCAGGGCGGCACGCAAGGTCGCCATCTCAACGCTGGGCTCGGTGGTCCTCGCGCTCGGCGTGGCGATGCTCGTTCTCCCGGGACCGGGGCTGCTGGTGGTCATCGCCGGCCTCGGCATCCTGTCCACCGAGTACCACTGGCCGCGCCGCCTGCGTCAGCGCCTGCGCGACCGCGCCCGCGAGCTGGCCGCCCGTGCGCGAGAGCGGCGCCGGGCCCGCCGCGGACGTTAGGTCACGGACCGCTGCTTCACCGGAGCAGATCGCCGCTCGCAGGCCCGGGCTCTAGAGCCCCAGGCGGTCGGCCGCGAGCAGGATCCCGATCAGGGTCTTGGCGTCCGTGATCTCGCCCCGGAGTGCCTCCTGGACGACCTCGGCCAGCGGCCGCCGGACCAGCTGCATCGCCGCCTCCTCGGCCTTGGCCGTGAAGTCGGCGGGGACCTCGCCGGCGCTCAGGTCGCGCGCCAGGTAGAGGGTGGTGCGCTCGTCGTTCCAACCGGCCGAGTTCAGGAACGTGACCAGCGGCTCGATGCTCCGCGCCACGAGCCCGGTCTCCTCGAGCAGCTCGCGTCGGGCGGTGTCCTCGGGCTCCTCGCCGTCGAGGTCGAGCTTGCCGGCTGGGATCTCCAGGACCTCGGCCGCGACGGGATGACGGTACTGGCGCAGCAGCACGACCGAGCCGTCGTCATCGACGGGGACGATGCCGACGGCGCTGGGGTGCTCCACCACCTCGCGTTCGACCGCGCCGTCCGGCATCCGAACGCGGTCGATCCGCACCCGGGACAGCTGGCCGTCGTAGACGACCTCGCTGGCCTCGACCTCGAAGGTCATCAGATGCCGTCGACCGTCAGGTCGACCAGCCCTGGCTCCTGCGGCTCCGGCAGCCGGCCCTGCTGAGCGAGCATGCGCTCACGCGCCGCGCCCACGAAGTCGCGGAAGAGCGGCTGCGGGCGGTTGGGCCGAGACCGGAACTCGGGGTGGAACTGGCTCGCGACGAACCAGGGGTGCTCCGCCAGCTCGATCATCTCGACCAGCCGCTCGTCGGGGCTCAGGCCCGAGAAGAGCATGCCGGCTGCTGCCAGCCGTGACCGGTAGCGGTTGGCCACCTCCCAGCGGTGGCGGTGCCGCTCGTACACGACCGGCTCCCCGTAGGCTGCCGCGGCCTTGGTGCCGGCCACCACCTTGCAGGGGTAGACGCCGAGGCGCATGGTCCCGCCGAGGTCGCGCACGTCCCGCTGGTCGGCCATCAGGTCCACGACGGGGTCGGGGGTGTCGGCGTCGAACTCGCTGGAGTTGGCGTCTACCAGGCCGAGCACGTGGCGGCTGAACTCGATCACGGCCACCTGCAGCCCCAGGCAGATGCCCAGGTAGGGCACGTGGCGCTCGCGAGCATGGCGGGCGGCCGCGATCTTGCCATCGATGCCGCGCACGCCGAAGCCGCCGGGGACCAGCACGCCGTGCACGCCGGCGAGGGCCCGCTCTGTGCTCGCCTGCGAGTCGAGGTCGTCCGCGGACACCCAGCGGATCTGGACCTCGACGTTGTGGTGGATGCCGGCATGGGTGAGCGCCTCGACCACCGACAGGTAGGCGTCCGGCAGCGAGACGTACTTGCCGACGACAGCGATCTCGACCGTGTCCGTCGGGTTGAGGGCGCGCTCGACCATCGCGGTCCAGGTGGTCAGGTCGGGCTTGACGGTGGGATCCAAGCCGAGCCGGCGCACGACGAAGTCGTCCAGGCCCTCCTCGCGCAGCACAAGGGGCACCGAGTACAGCGAGTCCGCGTCGTGGGCGCTGACGACGCCCTCGATGTCGACGTCGGAGAGCATGGCGATCTTGCGCTTGAGGTCCGGCGGCAGCGGGCGGTCCGCCCGGCAGACGACGGCGTCCGGCTGGATCCCGATGGACCGCAGCTCCCGCACCGAGTGCTGGGCCGGCTTGGTCTTGAGCTCGCCGGTCGGTCCGATGAACGGCACCAGGGCACAGTGGACGTAGCAGATGTTCTCGCGGCCGACGTCGTAGCGCAGCTGGCGGATCG
>CAZVUW010000070.1:0-17246 GCA_964629825.1 uncultured Actinomycetota bacterium | reverse complement strand
GGCTGACGATGTGGAAGCTCAGGATGCGCTTCATGTCGTCCTGCGCGATGGCGCCGAGGACGCCCACCACCATCGTCACGCCGGCGAGGGTCAGCAGGAGCGAGCTAGGTCCGCCGTCCCCGCCGCCCAGCACGATCGTCTGGGTGCGCAGGATCGCGTACACGCCGACCTTGGTGAGCAGCCCCGCGAACACGGCCGTCACCGGCGTCGGGGCGGTCGGGTAGCTGTCCGGCAGCCAGAAGAACAGCGGGAAGATCGCCGCCTTGATGCCGAAGACGACCAGCAGCAGGAGCGCGAAGGCGCCGCGCAGGGCGGCCGGCAGCTCGGCGACGCGCAGGGACAGGTCGGCCATGTTGACCGTTCCGGTCGCTGCGTACAGCAGCGCCACGGCGGTCAGCAGCAGGGTCGAGGCCAGCAGGCTGATGACCACGTAGGTCATCGCGGGCCGCACCGCGGAGCGGTTCCCGCCGATGGTGATCAGCACGTAGCTGGCGATCAGCATGACCTCGAACGCGACGAAGAGGTTGAACAGGTCGCCGGCGAGGAACGAGGCGGACACGCCCGCCACCAGGACCAGGAACAGCGGGTGGAAGAAGTCGGACTCGATCCGCCGCTCGAGGTGGCCGATCGCGAACAGCTGGACGCACAGCACGGTCGCAAGCGACACGACCGCGAGCAGCACCGACAGCAGGTCGGCGACCAGGGTGATTCCGAAAGGTGCGGCCCAGCCCCCCACCTGCACGGCCGTCGTGCCGCCGCTCTCGACCTCCAGCGCGAGGGCCACGGCCGCCGCCAGGGATCCGATGACGGCTACTACGGCGACGCCGCGCTGCGCCGCCAGCGAGCGCACGAGCATGGTCAGCGCCGCGCCGAGCACCGGCACGGCGATCATGAGCGCCATGAGGGCCCCCGCGCTCACGACGGCTCCTCCTCGACCAGGGTGGCGCCGTTGCCGGTCTGCTCCTGGACGTCCTTGCGCGGGCGGGGGTCGAGACCACCCTCGACGGCATCCCCGCCCTCCAGCGTGCGGCTGCGATAGGCGAGCGCGAGCAGGAAGGCCACCACCGCGAACGTGATGACGATGGCGGTCAGCGCCATCGCCTGCGGGAGCGGGTCTGAGTACGGCCGGGTGTGCGTGTCGGTGCCGATCAGAGGAGGCGCCCCCGGGCGGCCACCCGACAGGAGCAGCAGGAGGTTGGCGCCGTGCCCCATCAGCGCCAGACCGATGATCACGCGCGTCAGCTGGCGCTGGAGCAGCAGGTAGGCGCCGGCGGCGTAGAGGATGCCGACGACCAGGGCGAGGAGGACGGTCATCGCTCGGCCTCCTCGCCGAGGAGTCGGATAAGCGTGAGGCCGAGCCCGAGCACGACGAGGTAGACGCCGGCGTCGAACACCAGCACGCTCGTCAGCTTCACGGTTCCCAGCAGCGGCAGGTCCCGCTCGATGTAGGCGCTGGTGAGGAAGCGGCCGTCCCAGACCAACCCGGCCAGCCCCGTCCCGGCCGCCAGCAGGATCCCGGCACCCAGCAGGCGGTCGGGTCGGACCGGCAGCAGCCGGCGGACGTCCTCGGCGTCACGCGCAAGCCAGCGCAGCACGAACGCGACCACGGCGACCAGCCCGCCGATGAACCCGCCGCCGGGCGCGTTGTGGCCGGCGAACAGCAGGAACAGGCTGAACAGCAGCATGGTGTGGAACAGCGCCCGCGTGGCGGTGTCGAAGATCAGGGTGCTCACGCGCCGCCCTCCCCGGCCTCGGCCTCGGTGCGGCGCGCGGCGCGGGCACGGTCGCGCCGCTCGAGCCTGCTTGAGCGGACCAGGTGCGCCACCCCCAGCGCCGCCACGGCGAGCACGACGATCTCCCCCATGGTGTCGAAGGCGCGGAAGTCGACCAGGATCGTGTTCACGATGTTGCGGCCCTCGGCCTCTGGCAGCGCCCGGGCGATGTACTCGCCGCTGACCGAGGGCGCCGTGCGCGCCGCACCGGCCACCAGCGCGAACGCTGTCACGAAGATCCCGACGCCGAGGGATGCCACCAGCCGAACCCGACGGGAGATGCCTGTCGGCGTTCGGCCGAAGCGCCGCGGCAGCGCGCTCAGGACGAGCACGAACAGCAGCAGCGTCAGGGTCTCGATCAGGAGCTGGGTGAGCGCGAGGTCCGGGGCGCCGTACAGGACGAACACGAGCGCCACCCCGTAGCCAACGGCTCCCAGGAACAGGGCGGCCGGCAGGCGCCGCCCCGCGCCGACGGCGCTGACGGTACCGACCACGAGCAGGAGGGCGAGCGCGAGCTGGAGCGGGTCCTCGGCGAACGGGATGTCAAGCGGCCCCCCAAGGGCGCGCACCAGGCCCACCCCCGGCAACGCCAGGACGGTGATCAGGATCACGGTCAGGTACCTGGGCAGGGAGCCGTTCTGCACGACGCCGGTCAGCCTGCGCGCTCCGCCCAGCAGCCCATCCAGGGACGCCTCGTAGGCGGCCAGGGCGTCGCCCACGCGCGGCGCGTCCGCCTGCCACAGCTCCACGAGGTCGCGCAGCCGGTAGAGCGCCAGGCCTCCCGCTACGACGAGGGCAGACAGCGTCAGCGGCAGGTTGAGCCCGTGCCACAGCGCCAGGTGCGCGGTCTCCCAGCGGGGGTCGAGCGCCACGGCAGCCTGGTTGACCACGGAGTCCACCAGCCATGGCACGAGGCCGACCAGCAGCCCCAGGGCGGCGAGCACGACCGCCGGGGCGAGGAAGGCCCAGCCCGCCGGCGTGATGGTCTGCGAGGGTCGTGGCGACCCGTCGTCGAGCCGGCCCAGCGCCCCTCCCAC
Organism: uncultured Actinomycetota bacterium; assembly: GCA_964629825.1. Taxonomy (GTDB): domain Bacteria; phylum Actinomycetota; class Nitriliruptoria; order Euzebyales; family Egibacteraceae; genus CAZVUW01. The sequence goes on along the minus strand of CAZVUW010000070.1, from coordinate 14,437 downwards.
GAACCGCGCGCTGTAGGCGAAGGTGAGCACGGAGGCGAGCACGACGCCGGCCAGGGCGATCCGGCCGCCCGTGCCCACGTGCAGGAGCGCCTCGAAGGCCGCCTCCTTGGAGACGAACCCGAGCAGCGGGGGCAGGCCGGCCATGCTCGCCGCGGCCAGCGCCCCGGCCCCGACCGCGACCGGCAGCGCGGCCGCGGCGCCGGCGAGCCGCCGCAGGTTCCGCGTGCCCGCCTGCTTGTCGATGATGCCGACCACCATGAACAGGGCGGCCTTGAACAGCCCGTGCGCGAGCAGCATCGCGGTGCCGGCGAAGGTCGTCTCGGGCGCGCCGAACCCGAGCAGCGCCACCAGGAATCCGAGCTGGCTGACGGTGCCGAAGGCGAGCAGGAGCTTCAGGTCCACCTGGCGCAGCGCCCTGTAGGCGCCGACCAGCATCGTGGCCACGCCGACGCCGACCACCAGCGGACGCCAGAAGCCGACCGCGGCGAAGATCGGGGCCAGCCGGGCGATGAGGTAGACCCCGGCCTTCACCATCGTCGCCGAATGCAGGTAGGCGCTGACCGGGGTGGGCGCAGCCATGGCTCCCGGGAGCCAGGTGTGGAACGGAACCTGGGCGGACTTGGTGAACGCGCCAAGGAGGACCAGCACCAGGCCGACTCCGACCCCGCCGGTCGCCGGCGGCGGTGCCGCCGCGAGCTCAGACAGCTCGAAGGTTCCCGCCGCCTGGCCGATCAGGAGGAAACCACCCAGCATCGCCAGGGAGCCGATCCCGGTCGTCAGGAGCGCCTGAAGGGCCGCGTCCCGCGCCTCGGCCTCGCGGTCATCGAACCCGATGAGGAGGTAGCTGGTGATGCTGGTCAGCTCCCAGAACCCGAACAGCAGAAGCAGGTTGTCGCTGAGGACCACGCCGAGCATCGCGCCGGAGAAGCCCATCAGGGTCGCGGCGAACCTGCCGAGGTCGCGCCGGGGTTTTGAGAAGTAGCCGTAGGCGTACAGGAACACCGCCGCACCGATGCCCGACACCAGCAGGACCATCAGGAACGCGAAGGCGTCCAGGCGCAGGGTCCCGGTGACGCCGAGGCTCGGCGCCCACGCCAGCGCCTCGCTGTGCGGCTGCTGGTCCAGCAGCGCCGGTGCGAACGCCGAGGCGTAGAGCACCGTGACGGTGGGCGGGAAGGCGCACACGAGGAAGACGGCTCGCCCGATGCGCCGGGTCAGCACCGGCGCACAGGCGGCGGTCACTGCATGCAGCCCGAGTAGGGCGAAGAGCACCTGTCCGTCCCGATCGAGAAGCGCCTAGGTCGTGCCAGCGGCAGCCGTCAGCTCCGGTTGCGCACCGCTCCCAGCGCCGCCATCAGCGCGGCACCCACCGCCACCCCCGCTGCGAGCAGCGCGCCGCTGGCCGCTCGCGACCTTCCCGGCGCCGGAGGCACCGGATCGTCGGACGCCATCGCGTCCGACGGTAGGGGCTTCGCCCCTGCGGCCGAGCGCCCGCCCGCAGGCTGAGGGGCCGGTGGAGAGAGCAGTGCGGCCGAGTGTCGCACCGCCGCAGGCTCGTCACCAAGGAGTCCCATCCCTGCGCCGGCGTAAACCGCCTCGTGCTGGGTTCGGATGCGCTCGATCTCGGCGTTCAGCTCGGCTCCGACGAGCAGCAGGGTCATGCTCAGCTGCAGCCAGACGAGCAGCACGATGACGCCGCCGATCCCGCCGTAGGTGGGGTTGTCGTAGCTGGCGAAGTTCTGCACGTAGAACGTGAACCCCAGCGACACCACCAGCCAGCCAAGCACTCCCACGACCGCGCCGGGCGAGATCCACTGCCAGCGCGGGCGCTCCCGGTTGGGTCCGACCCAGTAGATGAAGGCGAACAGCACGATCAGGGAGGCAAGCACCGCAACGCCCTGACCGACGCCGAACGCGACGTTGGCCGCGGTGCCCTGGAGCTCGCTCGGCAGCAGCGCGGCCTGCACCTGCGGACCGGCGACGAGCAGCGTCACGATCACGGCGATCGCGACGACCAGCGCCGCGGTGATGGCAAGGGCGATCAGGCGCTGGCGGACGGGGTTGCGGGACTCCTCGATCTCGTAGGCGCGGTTGAGCGCCCGGATGACCCCGGTCGCAGCCGAGTTCGCGGCCCAGACCCCGCCCAGCACACCGGTCACGGCAAAGCCGCGCGCCGCCCCGCTCGAGGTCTCGGTGACGTTGGTCAGGACACGGCGGACGATGCCCAGCGCCTCCGGCGGGACCACGCCGCTCAGGCGGTCCACGTAGCCGTCGAGGTTGGCCGGATCCATGACCAGGCCGACGATCGCCGCGGTGGCGAGCAGGGAGGGGAACAGGGCCAGGAAGATCCGAAACGCCACCCCAGCCGCCATCGAGGGGACGTCGTCGCGCGCGATCTCGTCCTTAGTGGCGAGGAGCGCGGCGCGGTAGTCCGCCCACGACAGGTCACTGAGGCCGCGGATGCGACCGGAGCCCGTTGGAACCGCCGCAGACCCGGAAGCTGAGCTCATCGCGGTGGTCCTTCCCGTCGGCCCGTGCTCCATGCCGGCTCGCCCTTGTGAAACCGCTACGTTCCCACCATGCGCCAGCTCCTGCCCTTCCCCGCAGAGGTGGACCCCTACGACGCGTATCGCCCCGAGGCGTCGCCGCACGTGCGCATCAACATGGTGTCCAGCGCCGACGGCGCCATCGTGGACGAGACCGGCCGGTCCGGCGGGCTGGGCGGCCCGGCCGACCGCGAGGTCTTCCGTGTCCTGCGGGCGCTGGCCGATGTGATCGTAGTCGGGGCCGGCACCGCTCGCGGCGAGAGCTACGGCCCCCATCGGATGCCGGCGCGGCTGGCGGAGCGCAGGGCGGCCGACGGCCGCCCCGGCCCGGCGCCGCTCGCGGTCGTGAGCGCCTCGCTGAACCTCGACCCGGCCACGCCGCTGTTCGCCGAGGCGGTCGCGCGCACGATCGTCCTGACGGTCTCCGCGGCCGACCGCGGCCGGCGGGCGGCCATGGAACGGGTGGCGACCGTGCTGGAGGTCGGCGATCAGGAGGTCGACCCGCGCGCGGCGGTCGACGCCTTGAAGGAGCTCGGGCATCGCCACATCCTCGTCGAGGGCGGACCGGAGCTGAACCGCTCCCTGATCGACGCCGGTGTGGTGGACGAGCTCTGCCTCACCCTGGCGCCGATGCTGGTCGACGGCGGGGGGCCGCGGCTAGCGGGGGCCATCACGGGGCGGCAGAATCTGGCGCTGCGCGCCGCGCTGGTGGAGGGGAACGAGCTGTTCCTCCGCTACGCGTTCCCGGATCGGCTGGGGTGAGGGCTCAGTGATCGACGCCGTGGAGCTGGTCGTCCTCGTCACCACGGTGGCCTACATCGTCCTGGCCCTGGTGGCGGCGGTGGTGCACGTCCGCCAGCGGTCCTCGTCCTCGCTGTGGCTGCTGATCGCCTTCGCCGCCATGGGGGTCGCGCTGGGCATGAGCCAGCTGCTGCGGCTGCTCGAGGTCGAGGATCCGCCGCTGGTGGCGATCGCCGCCCTCGGCGCGGCGCTGCTGTTCTTCCCATACGCCCTGTTCCGCTTCTCGGCGACCTTCGAGCGGCCGCCGCGGCTGGCCGAGCTCGGCGCCGCGCTGCTGGCCCTGGGCGTCGTGGGTGGGCTCCCGGTTCTTCTGCTGGTGGGCGAGGACAGCCCGCTCGTCACCCTCTACCTGGTGCTCGTCCTCGTCTACTGGACCGCTCTCTCGCTGCACGTCGTGGTCCGCCTGTGGCGGTCGAGCGCACGGCGGTCCACGCTCGCGCGTCGTCGCCTGCGGCTGATGGCTTCGGCCGCGGCGCTGCTCAACATCGCCCTGCTGCTCAGCGTGCTGCTCGTCGATCGCAGGGCGGCGGCCGACGTGCTGGTCCAGGGCATAGCGATCCTGAGCAGCCTCCTGTTCCTGCTGGGGTTCGCGCCGCCGCCGTTCGTGCGACGCGCGTGGCGCAGCGGCGACGACGAGCTGCTGCGGGATGCGGAGCGTCGCCTGCTCGGCGCCACTGACCGCGCCGAGGTGATGGACGTGGTCATGCCCGCCCTCGAGGAGCTCTTCGGAGGGCGCGCGCGGGTGATCGGGCAGTCGGACGACGACACGACCGACGACCAAAGACCCGGCGGGCGGATGCCGCGGCCGGGCGAGGTCGCCGTCGGCGGCGACCGTGTGGCCGTCGGGCTCCAGCGGAGCACGCTCGAGGTTCGCGCTGACGCCTACACACCCTTCTTCGGCACCGAGGAGATCCTGCTCCTCCAGGCGTTCGGCGCCTCGGTGGACCTGGCCCTGTCCCGAGTCGACCTGCTCGCCCAGGAGCGTGCGGCGCGGGCCGAGGCGCAGCGCACCAACGACGAGCTCGAGGCGCTGCTCTACGGGATCACGCACGACCTCAGGACTCCGCTGGTCGCGCTGACCGGGTATGTCGAGCTGCTCAACGAGGCCGGCGCCAGCCCCGAGGAGCGCACCTTCGCCCTGGAGCGCATCCGGGTGAACACGTCGTACATGGACGCGCTCATCCGCGACCTGCTCGAGCTGTCCCGCATCGGCAGGGTGCAGGAGGCCCCCTCAGCGGTGGACCTCGGCGAGCTGGCGCGCGATCTGGCCGGCGAGCTGGCACTGCAGCACGGCGCTGCCCGCGTCGAGGTCGGTGCGCTGCCGGTGGTGGACATGGAGCCGACGCGCGCGCGGCAGCTGCTGTCCAACCTGCTGATCAACGCGGCGCGCCACTCCCGCCGCGACGACGTGACCATCCGGCTGCGGGCGACGCAGGTGGAGGGCGGGACGGAGATCTCGATCGCCGACGACGGCGTCGGCATCGCCCCGGAGCACCGCGAGCAGGTGTTCGGCATCTTCGAGCGCCTGCAGGGGCGCGACGACCGCGGGACGGGGATCGGACTGGCGATCTGCCGCAAGATCGTCGAGCAGGTGGAAGGTCGCATCTGGATCGCTGACGCCGCAGTGGGAACCGACGTCAGGATCTTCATGCCAGCTAGCAAGGCGCGGTCGACGCGCAGTCTGGAGCTCAGCCCATGAGGACAGTGCACGTTCTGGTGGCCGAGGACGACGAGGACCACCGCTTCCTCACCGTCCGCGCCCTGCGCGAGGTCACTGACGTCCCCCTGGAGATCGCGGCCGTCAGCGACGGCGAGCAGACGCTCGACTACGTGTACGGCCGGGGGCCGTTCCGCGACCGCGACCGCCCGGACCTGCTGGTGCTCGACCTGAAGATGCCGAAGGTGGACGGCTTCAGCGTGCTGGAGCGGCTGAAGGGCGACCCCGCGACCGCCACCATGCCGATCGTCGTGCTGACGTCCTCCAACTCCGGTGACGACATCGACAGCGCCTACAGCCTCGGCACCAACGCCTACATGACCAAGCCGACCTCGGCCAGCGGCTTCCGAGAGCACCTGCGCTGCCTCGCCTCGTACTGGACGAGCTGCACCAAGCTGCCAACGCCGACCTGAGCGGCCCCGGCGCCGTGCAGCCCAACCCCCGAGCGGGACCTTCGGGGCGCCACCCCCCACGCGCCACTCCCCACGGTTGGACACTTGGCCCGGGATCTCGGGCCAACTATCCAACCGTCGGGGCGGAGGCCGGCATAGACGGGGGAAGCCGACCCAGACGGGGCGGAGGCCGGCCTAGAAGAGCCGCAGCTCGTTCGAGTCGCGGCCGCGCAGGGCGTCGTAGTCGACCTCGACGCAGGTGATCCCGCGCTCGGTGGCGAGCACGCGCGCCTGGGGCTTGATCAGCTGGGCGGCCAGGATCCCACGGACCGGCGCCAGCAGCGGGTCCCGGTTGAGCCGGTCGAGATAGCGGGTGAGCTGCTCCACCCCGTCGATCTCGCCGCGGCGCTTGATCTCGACCGCCACGGCTGAGCCAGCGCGGTCGCGCAGCAGCAGGTCGACCGGGCCGATGTCGGTCGGGTACTCGCGCCGGACGAGCTTGAGCCCCGCCTCCGGGTCCAGCGCGTCCGGGTGCTCGGCCAGCAGCTCCTGCAGGTCCGCCTCGACGCCGTCCTTGGACAGGCCGGGGTCCTTGCCGAGCTCCTCGGAGACGTCCAGCAGCACCTCGCTGATGCGGATGGTCAGCGTCTCACCCTTGGGGTTGGCGACGACCCAGCGGCCCTCCTCCTCGGTGAGGGTGTTCGGCGCGGTCATCCAGTTGAGCGGCTTGTACGCCCCGCCGTCCGAGTGGATGGACACGCAGCCATCCGCCTTCACCAGGATCAGCCGCACCGCCTCCGGAAGGTGGGCGGTGAGACGGCCTTCGTAGTCGACCGAGCAGCGTGCGAGAACCAGGCGCATATGGCGCCAGGCTACTGGCCGGAGCCGCAGAACCCGATCCGGCGCGGTCCTCGGCGCGGCGCAGCCCTGCCCGTCCGGACACTTCTCTCATCTACGACGAAAAATCCCCTTCCGGGCACCGGTCAGACGTGTTAGCGTCGGCCAGTCCGTTCGCGATTCGGCGGGACGGGCTCTGCACGTTCACGTGACCAGCCAGGGGGTCGTCGCGGCGTCGACCCGGCAGTCGGGAGGCAGCGTGACGGCACGACCGCGTCATGCGGGTTCACCGGGAGCCTCTGGGCAGATACCACGCTCTATCCGTCACCGGCGATGAACGCCGCCTCCGCGGTGCGATCCCTGCTCGCCGGCGTCGGGCCGGTCGTTGTGGGTGTGGTCTTCCTGTTCGCCGCGTTGACCAAGGCCGTGGCGCCATCGCGCGCGCGCAGACACCTCGACCTTCAGGGACTCGTGCCCGCAGCCTGGCGGGACGCAGTCGCGACAGCCACCCCCCTGGTCGAGGCGGCAGCTGGCGCTGCGCTGCTCGCGCGCATCGCGCCCCAGGTGGTCCTGCCCGCCGTGATCGTGCTGCTGGCGGCGCTTACCGGGCTCACCGTGTGGAGCACAGCCACGAAGCGCACGGACGACTGCGGGTGCTACGGCGGCCTGGAGGTGCGCCCACGCACGAGCGTGCTGCTCAATGCGGGCTACATGGCAGCGCTCGCGCTGGCGTGGCGCCTGGCCCCGTCGGCACCGCCAGCCGGCTGGCGCTGGACGGTCGTGATCGTGCTCACCGCGGCGATCGCCGTCGTCACGGTGCTGGCCCGGCAGAGACTGCTGCGGAGCGGCCGCGACCTGGTCGATCTGCGCCCTCTGCGGCCGGGGCGGCGCTGGGACCACCGCTGGCTCGGGCGGGGCCAGCCGGTCCTGGCGGACGGGGAGGCGATCGTTGCCTTCCTGGGGGAGTCGTGCCCGCTGTGCAAGCTGTGGCTGCGTCCGCTGGGCGTGATCCACCGACGTGGCGACCTGCCGACGGTTCTCGGAGTGCTCCCCGGCACGGACGAAGACGCCCGGCGCTTCACCCGGGCCATGTCGATCGGTTTCCCCGTGGTGGCCATGGCGCCGACCAGAGCCGGTCGCCTCGTCGATGCCACCCCGACCATCGCCGTCGTCCACGACGGCCTCGTGCGATCGGTCGACACCGCCCGGCTGCCTCCGAACCTTCTAACGCGCGTCAGGCGGCAGGCCGAGCGGAGCGCTACAGGACCCACCGGGGAAGGGACGGTCTGACATCCGGCAGGTGCTCTACATCCTCGGCGAGCTCGACGACGACGACGTCGAGTGGCTCCTCGCCAGCGGCCAGAGACTCCACCTGACGGCCGGGGAGGTGCTCATCCACGAGGCGCAGGAGCCGAGCGCGCTGTTCCTCGTGCTGGACGGCGCGCTGTCGGTCTCCGCAACGCGCGCTGGCGACGTAGAGCTGGCCCGAATGGGCCGCGGGACGCTTGCAGGCGAGATGTCGTTCGTCGACGGCTTGCCGCCCGCGTCGACGGTGCGAGCACTGGAGGACACGGTCGTCCTGGCCGTCCCCCGGAACCTCCTCGCCGACCGACTGCGCGCCGACGCGGTGTTCGCCGCCCGCTTCTACCGCGCCATCGCACGACTGCTGTCGCAGCGTCTGCGCGCGGGCAACCTGGCCCGGGTCGGCGGACGAGCACCCCTGCTTGACGAGACGATCCAGGAGCCCGACGAGATCGACGTGATCGGTCTCGAGACCGCATTCCTGGCCGGACGGCGGTTCGACCGGATCCTCACCAGGTTGCTCGGGACCTGAGCGGCCCAGTGACCGGCAGGCGCATCTTCAGGCAGGCCGCGCTCGACCGTCTTGAGGCGTCCGAGGCCATGGACGACCTGCTCGAGCTCGTACCGGCGCAGCCCTTCCGCCGGATCGCCCAGTCGCTGCGAGCCTGGCCAGGCCGGCTGCGTCGGGCGTCGGCGTCCCAGCGGGCGCACACTCCCACCGTGCTGCAGATGGAGGCCACCGAGTGCGGTGCGGCGGCCCTGGCGATGGTCCTCGGCTATCACGGCCGCGTGGTCACGCTTGAGGAGCTCCGTGAGGCCTGCGGGGTGAGCCGCGACGGCAGCAAGGCCAGCAGCCTGCTCGTCGTAGCCCGCGAGCACGGCCTGAAGGCCAAGGGCTACACCAAGGAGCTGGATGGCCTGCGCGCTGTGCCGCTGCCCTGCATCGTCTTCTGGAACTTCTGTCACTTCGTGGTCGTCGAGGGGTTCGGCCCGCAGGGGGTCTTCGTCAACGACCCCGCCACCGGACCCCGGAGGGTGTCCCTCGAGGAGTTCGACGCCGCTTTCACCGGTGTGGTGCTGGTCTTCGAGCCTGGTCCCGACTTCCGGCCCGGGGGTCAGCCGTTCAGGCTCGTGCCTGCGCTGCGACGCCGGCTGGCAGGAGCAGGAGCAGCGATCCTGGCCCTGGCGCTCATCGGCGTCGCGCTGCTGCTGCCTGGCATGGCGGTCCCACTGCTTACCGGGACCTTCGTGGACCGGGTGATGGTCGCCGGTGACAACGGCCCGGTCGGCCTGCTCGTAGCTGGCCTGGGCGTGCTCGTCGTGGCCATGGGTGTTCTCACGTGGCTGCAGGGTCGCACGCTGCTACGCGTTGAGGAGCGCCTGGCCATGCGCGATGGACGGGCGGTGTTGGGCCACATGTTGCGCCTGCCCATGGGGTTCTTCGACCAGCGCTACGCGGGCGACATCGCTGGCCGCGCCGCCATAGCAACCGCCGTGTCCACGAACCTGACCGGCAACCTGGCCAGCAGTGGGCTGGCGTTGATCCTCGTGGCCGCCTACCTGGCAGCGATGCTGCGCTACGACGTCCTGCTCGCGCTCATCGCCGCCGTCGGAGGGCTGACGACGCTCATCGCCCTGCGTGCCGGGCTGCGACAGCGCGTCGATGCGCAGCACCGCATGTTGGCGGACACGGCGGCATGGCAGTCGAGCACGCTGTCGACCCTGCAGACCATTGAGACGGTCAAGGCCAGCGGCACCGAGTCCGACGCCTTCGGCCGCTGGGCGGGCTATCAGGCGAAGGTCAGCAACGCCGACGGCGCCCAGACCGTGCTGTCGCAGCCGATATCGGTGATCCCGGCGCTCGTCACCGGCCTGACCGTGACCGCGACCCTGGTGGTCGGGGGGTGGCGGGTGGTCGACGGCGCGTTGACGCCCGGTGCGGTGGTGGCCTTCCAGGGGCTGATGCTCGGCTTCATGCTGCCTTTCGCCCAGTTCGTAGGGCTGGGCGGGGTTCTGCAGACCCTACGCGCGGACCTCGCCCGTCTCGACGATGTGCTCGGCGCTGCCCTGGACCCGGAGCTGGCCCCCTCCTCGGCGGACCCGGACGGTGACCCGCTCGAGGGACGCGTCGAGCTCCGCGGCGTCAGGTTCGGCTACAGCCGTCGCGAGCGCCCCCTCATCGACGGCTTGGACCTGACGCTGCCGGCCGGCTCACGGGTGGCGCTGGTCGGCGGTTCCGGCAGCGGCAAGTCGACGGTTGCGCGCCTGCTGGCGGGGGTCTACCGCCCGTGGGACGGCTTGGTGCTGCTCGACGGCATCCCGCGGGGTTACCGGCCCCGCCGCCAGGTCACCCGAGGGCTGGCGCTGGTCGACCAGGACATCAGGCTGTTCGCCGGGAGCGTCCAGGAGAACCTGACGCTGTGGGACGAGGAGATCCCGCTCGACGCCGTCGTCACCGCGGCGCGAGACGCAGGCATCCATGACGTCATCATGGCCCTGCCCGGGGGCTACGACGCGCCGGTTGCCGAGGGCGGCCGCAACCTCAGCGGCGGACAGCGGCAGCGTCTGGAGATCGCACGGGCCCTGGTCACCGACCCGGTCGTCCTGGTCCTGGACGAGGCGACGAGCAGCCTGGACCCCGTCACCGAAGCGTCGGTCATGGCGAACCTGCGCCGCCGCGGCTGCACCTGCCTGATCGTCGCGCACCGGCTCAGCACCGTCCGCGACGCCGACGAGATCGTGGTTCTGCGGGACGGCCAGATCGTCCAGCGCGGCACCCATGAGGAGCTCCGCCAGATCGACGGTGAGTACCGGCATCTGCTCGAGGCGGCTCCCGAGCCCCGTGAGGCCACGAGCCCGACGGAGGCGGGGCCTGCCGTCAGTGGAGGCGCCCGGGGACCGTACGAGGACCCGATCGGCGCCTCCTCCCCCCTCGACTCCACAACCGGAGGGGGACCCGCGCTGCAGATGGCGCACGACGACGCCCTGATGGGTGCGTTCGGGCTCGTCGCCGACAAGCTCGGCGTACCCATCAGGCCCGCAGCAGCCGGCACCCCCGAAGAGGAGCTGATCGAGGGCATCGCCAGGGCCTCCCGTCTCCGGGTCCGCTCCGTCAACCTGGTGCCGGGCTGGTGGCGGCTGGACGCCGGGCCTCTGCTGGGCCACCGCAGCGACGACGCCCCGGTGGCGCTGCTGCCGGCAGGGACCGGCCGCTACGTCCTGATCGACCCGTCCGACGGGCGCAGGATCACGGTCAACGCCGCCGTGGCTGCAGGGATCGCGAACACCGCGACAATGGTCTATCGACCCTTCCCCGACCGGCCGCTCGGCTTTGCCGACGTGTTGCGATTCAGTGCACTGGGGTCGCGGCGCGACCTCACAGTGGCCGCGGTCACGGTGGTGGTGACCGGCCTGCTGGCCCTGGCCATACCGGTCGCGACGGGCGTGGTGTTCTCGAGGATCCTGCCGGGTGGGCTGCGCCAGGAGCTGCTGGCCGTCGGCGCAGCCCTGGTGGCGGCCACTCTGTCCACCGCCGCGTTGGCGGTCGTCCAGGGCATGGCGGTCGCCCGAGCCCGCATCCGAGGCGACACCGGCCTGCACGCAGCGCTGTGGGACCGCCTGCTCGGCCTGCCGGCCGGGTTCTTCCAGCGCTTCGAGGTCGGAGACCTCGGTTCGCGCGCGATGGCCATCGGACAGCTGCGCCAAGTCGTTTCGACCTCGGTGCTGACCTCAGCCGCTGCGGCCGCCGGGGCCGTGAGCAGCGCCGGTCTCCTGATCGCCGTCGACTGGCGCCTGGCGGGGTCAGCGATCGCCCTGCTGATGGGCTTCACGGCCATCGCCCTGTGGAGCAGGCTCGTCGAGCTGCGCCGCCGCCGTGTCGCCGTCGAAGCTGAAGGCCGCACGGCGGCCCTGACCCTGCAGCTCGTTCACGGCATCCTCCGACTGCGCGTGGCGGGCGCCGAGGAGCGAGCGCTAGGGCGCTGGACGCGAGCGTTCGGCAGAAGTCGAGCGGCGGCTCGCCGCGCCCGCCAGGCCACCGTCGCCGCCCACGCCTGGACCGCAGCGTTTCCGCTGCTCGCCACGCTAGGCCTGTACGCCGCCGTCGGGTTCGGCGCCGTCGCGCTCGACATCGGGCCGTTCCTGGCTTTCGCAGCCGCGTTCGGCCAGTGCATCGCAGCCGGAACGGCCCTCGCGGCCGCCGCCGTCGACGTCATCGCCGCGGTGCCGCTCTACGAACGGGTGCGGCCCATCTTGCAGGCGGTTCCGGAGATCCGGCCGACGCTGGTCCACCCGGGGCGGCTGGGCGGCGCCGTGCGGGTGGACGACGTCAGCTTCCGCTACGGCGACGGGCCATTGGTGCTCGACGGCGTCTCACTCGAGATCCGCCCCGGGGAGTGCGTCGCCCTGGTCGGACCTTCCGGCTCGGGCAAGTCGACGCTGCTGCGCGTCCTCCTGGGGTTCGAGCGACCAGTCAGCGGGACGGTGTCCTACGACGGCCGCAACCTCGCCACCCTCGACGCCCGCGAGGTGCGCAGGCAGATCGGCGTGGTCCTTCAGCACGGCGACGTCACCGCCGACCCGATCGTTCGCAACATCATCGGCGCCGCCCCGCTCGAGATGACAAGGGCATGGGAGGCCGCAGAGCGCGCGGCCCTCGCTGACGACATCCGTGCGCTGCCCATGGGCATGTTCACGCGCGTCCCCGAGGGCGGGGCCACCTTCTCCGGCGGGCAACGCCAGCGCCTGCTGATCGGCCGCGCCTTCGCGCGACGACCGCGGCTGATGTTCTTCGACGAGGCCACCAGCGCCCTCGACAACGCAACCCAAGCAGTGGTGAGCGACAGCCTGGCGCAGATGGGCGCATCCAGGCTGGTCATCGCCCATCGGTTGAGCACCGTCCGCCACGCCGACCGCATCGTCGTGCTGTCAGGTGGCCGGGTGGTGCAGACCGGCACGTACGACGAGCTGGCCGACAAGGAAGGCTTGTTCGCCGATCTCATGCGCCCGCAGCTGGCCTGACCACTCGAAAGCGAGGAACCGCATGGCCATCACCGCATTCGATGTCGTCGTCGACGGCGTCACCACGACCCGCGAGGTGTCCGAGGAGATCATCGCGTTCTTCCGGGCTCATCCCGACCCCGCCAGGGAGGCCGGCTGGAGGGGGGTCGGGCAGGTTCCGGAGCATGTCGCCTTCGCCGAGTCCAAGGGCTTCCACTTCACTCCGCAGGAGTTCTGGGACTTCATCACGGTCGACGACCTCCTGAGGCGTCAGACCGGCATGAGCATCGTGACCGCCAACCTGGCCGAGCAGGCCGATAGCGACGAGCTCACGGACGCCGAGCTCGACCTGCTGGCAGGGGCCGGTCCTGTCCCTCCGATCCCCTGCAGCATCCCGCCTCCGCCGTGCTGCCAGATCGGCTCGAACTGCGTCGTCTGCGCCTGCCCCCTCGGCCCCGGCGGCTAGGGCGGAGCAAGGGCCGGTGTCGATTCAGGTCGTCAGAGAGAACTCAATCGACACCGGCCGCCCGGACGGCGATGGCGAGGTCGTCGGCGAAGGGCTGGCGCAGTGCCGGGAAGCGCATGGCTGCGGCGGGGTGGTAGGTCGCCAGGAGTGTGAAGGGGCGGCCCGCGCCGGGTGACAGACGGCGCAGCCGCACGTCGGCCATGCGCTCGCTCTTGGAGGCGAAGCCGAGACGAACGGCGGCGGTCAGCCCCATGGCCAGGACGATCCGAGGGGCGACCAGGGCGAGCTGGCGGTCGAGGTAGGACGCGCAGGCCTCGATCTCGGCCGGGCGCGGGTTGCGGTTGCCGGGCGGCCGGCAACGGCACACCGAGCCTATGAACACGTCGTCGCGAGCGGCGCCGGCGGCCGCCAGAGCCGCCTCCAGGTGGCGCCCCGCCGCACCGCGGAAGGGCAGGCCGAGGCGGTCCTCGGTCGCCCCCGGTGCCTCGCCCGCCAGGAACAGGCGCGCGTCCGCCGGTCCCTCGCCGGGCACCGCGTTCAGCCGGGTGGCCGCGAGCGGGCAGCGGGTGCAGCCGCGGATCTCCTCGGCCACGGCCGCCAGCGAGTCCATCGGCTGTCTCCCACCACCCGGACCAGGTCAGGTCTCAAGACACAAGCGAGGCCCGGCGCTCTTGGCGCGCCGGGCCCCATATCCGGGAAACTGCTCCTCCTCCTGCTCAGACCGTCCGGGCTCTTGTCGCCCGTTGGTCCTTCCCGCAGCGGGAGGTCCCCCGAAGTCGTTTGTCGGCCTGCTTGTGCGGCTACTTGAGCCGCCTGGAGGCCGAGGTCTCTACCAGCCTACCCCTGTCCCTCGGACGGCGAGCCGGCCAGCTCGACCGGCGGTGCGTCCGGCGGCGAGTCGACGGCGCGGAACACGATGCTGTCGTTCTCCGCGTCGGCGACGATCAGCTGCCCGGCGTGGAACTCGCCGTACAGGATCTTCTCGCTGAGCGGGTCCTCGATCTCGCGCTGGATCGTCCGGCGCAGCGGGCGGGCGCCCAGCTGTGCGTCGTAGCCCTTCTCGGCGAGCCAGGTCTTGGCGTCGTCGGTGAGCTCGATGTCCAGGTCCTTGGAGCGCAGCTGCTCCTTCACGCGCTTCATCATCAGGTCGACGATGTCCTTCACCTGGGCTCGCGTGAGCTGGTGGAAGACGATCGTCTCGTCGATGCGGTTCAGGAACTCGGGCCGGAAGTGCTGCTTGAGCTCCTCGGCGACCTGCTCCTTCATGCGCTGGTAGGTGTCGCGCTCGTCCGCGGTGGCGGAGAAGCCCATGGCCTGCTGGCCGAGGTTCTTCGTCCCCAGGTTCGACGTCATGATCAGCACGGTGTTCTTGAAGTCG
>CAZVUW010000069.1:16050-17518 GCA_964629825.1 uncultured Actinomycetota bacterium | reverse complement strand
GAGTCGGCGGCGACGGGCCGGCCGGCGAGCAGCTTGCGGTGCCGCCGCGCCAGCCGGTGGGTCGTGTGCCCCTCGGGCACTAGCTGTCCGCGCCGGCTTCCGGCGACCAGCGCAGGACGAGCTCGCGGCCGGCCTTGGCCTCGTCCAGGCGCCCGACCGGGGTGGTGGTCGGGGCGTCATGCAGCAGCTCCGGGCGCTCCGCCGCCTCGGCTACGGCCTGGCGCACCGCGGCGACGAACGCGTCCAGGGTCTCCGGGGTCTCCGTCTCGGTCGGCTCGACCATCAGGGCCTCTTCGACGATCAGCGGGAAGTAGTTCGTCGGCGGGTGGAACCCGAGGTCTATCAGGCGCTTGCAGAGGTCCAGCACCCGCACGCCGTGCCTGCGCAGGGCGCGGCCGGTCGACACGAACTCGTGCATCGGCCGGTGCTGCGGGTAGCCGAGCGGCAGGACGTCGGAGAGCTTGTTCGCGACGTAGTTGGCGTTCAGGACCGCCTTGGCGCTCATCTGGGCCAGGCCGTCGCCGCCGTGGTACAGCAGGAAGGACAGGGCTCGGACGAGGATCAGCGCGTTGCCGTGGAAGCCGTGAACCCGGCCGATGGAGCGCGGCCGGTCGTGGTCCCAGCGGAAGACCTCGCTGCCGTCCTCGGCCTCCTCGCGCTTGACCACGGGCGCGGGCAGGTAGGGGGCGAGGCGCTCGGAGACGACCACGGGCCCGGCGCCTGGCCCGCCTCCGCCGTGCGGCGTGGCGAAGGTCTTGTGCACGTTCAGGTGCACGACGTCGAAGCCCATGTCACCGGGGCGGACCCGACCGCAGATGGCGTTGAAGTTCGCCCCGTCGTAGTAGAGCAGCGCGCCGACGCGATGCGCCGCCGCGGCCATGCGCTCGATCTCGACCTCGAAGAGCCCCAGGGTGTTGGGGTTCGTCAGCATGATCCCCGCGGTCTGCTCGTCGATCAGGCGCTCGAGGGCGTCCACGTCGACCAGGCCGTCTTCGCCCGACGGGACGGTCACGACGTCGTAGCCGCACATGGCGGCGCTGGCGGGGTTCGTGCCGTGCGCCGAGTCCGGGATCAGGATCGTGCGGCGGGCGTCGCCGCGCTCCTCGTGGTAGGCCCGGATCAGCAGCAGGCCGGTCAGCTCGCCGTGTGCGCCAGCCGCGGGCTGGAAGGTGGCGGAGTGCAGCCCGGTCAGCTCGACCAGCCACTGCTCCAGCTCGTGCAGCAGCGCCAGCATCCCCTGGGCCGCCGAGTCGGGCGCCCACGGGTGCAGGTTGCGGAAGCCCGGCAGCGAGGCGGCGACCTCGGCCTGGCGCGGGTTGTACTTCATCGAGCACGAGCCGAGCGGGTAGAAGCCCACGTCGATGCCGTGGTTGCGGTGCGACAGCCGTGTGAGGTGGCGCACCAGCTCGAGCTCCGAGACCTCGGGCAGGTTCGGCGGCTCGGCCAGCTCGACGCCGGGGAGGGCCTC
>CAZVUW010000069.1:0-15950 GCA_964629825.1 uncultured Actinomycetota bacterium | reverse complement strand
ACGTCCAGGCGCAGCGGGAACTCCTTGAGGAAGGGGCCGTCGACCGCGAGCTCCACACCCTCGACCGCGGTCAGCCGCGCAGCGGCGTGGCGGGCGCGTGCCAGGCACTGGCGGGCCAGCTCGGCCAGCCCGTCGCGACCCAGCCAGGACAGGTACACCACGGCAGCCACGGCGCACAGGGTCTGGTTGGTGCAGATGTTCGAGGTCGCGCGCTCGCGGCGGATGTCCTGCTCACGGGCGCGGAGGGTCATCACGTATCCGCGGCGGCCCTCCTTGTCGACCGTCTCGCCCACCACACGGCCCGGCAGGCGGCGCACCTGATCGTTGGTGCAGGCGAGAAAGCCGAACGTCGGCCCGCCGTAGGCGAGCCCCTGGCCGAGCGGCTGCCCCTCCCCCACCACCAGGTCGGCGCCCTGCGAGCCGGGGGTTGCGATCAGCCCGACGGAGGTCGGCTCCAGCTTCACGATCAGCTTTGCGCCGGCGGCGCGCGCCGCGTCGGCCCAGGCCCTGACGTCCTCGACGATCCCGAGCGCGTTCGGCTGGGCGATCACCACGGCAGCGACGTCGTCGTCGACCGCGACGACGGGGGTGCGGCCGGACTGCGCGTCGGTGGCCAGCACATCGACGACCCGGCCCACCGGATGGCCGTAGGTGCGCACCACCGTCCGGCTGGGCGCGTCCAGCGCGGTGGCGACGAGCACGCGGTCGCGGCGCGTGGCCGCGCAGGCCATCGACACCGCCTCGGCCACCGCGGAGCCGCCGTCGTAGAGGCTGGCGTTGGAGACCGGCAGACCGGTCAGCTCCGACATCAGCGTCTGGTACTCGAACAGCGCCTGGAGCATCCCCTGGCTGACCTCGGGCTGGTACGGCGTGTAGGCCGTGAGCAGCTCGCCGCGCGAGATCATCGCGCCGACCACCGCGGGCACGTAGTGGTCGTAGGCGCCGCCGCCGGCGAAGCACGCCGCCGCGGTGTCGTTGCGGTCCGCGAGCGCCGCCAGGTGGCGGATGGTCTCGTCCTCGCTGCGGCCGTCGGGCAGGTCCAGCCGGCGCGAGAGCCGCAGGTCGGCGGGGATGTGCTCGAACAGCTCGTCCAGGTCGCTCAGGCCGATGGCCTGGAGCATCGCGGAGAGGTCTTCTTGTGTGTGCGGAGCGAAGTCCAAGTCTTGCTGGCTCCTCCCGGGGTCCGTCAGCCGGTCGCCGGGATCCTGCCAGGACGCCCGGCCCGGCGCACGGGCGGGTGGGCCCGCTCCGCCGGAAGGGCGGTGATCTCGGCCTCGACCTCCTCGTAGACCGGCTCGACGGCGATGGCGAAGACCCCCTGGCCGCGGCGGATCAGATCGATGATCTCGCGCTGGTCATCCAGGGCGTAGACGGTCTTGCCGTCGCTGAGGAGGGTGACGTGCCGGAGGTCCAGGCCGCGCTCGCGCACGAACTCGATGGCGGTGCGGATGCGCTGGAGGCTGACCCCCGTGTCGAGGAGGTTCTTGATGATGCGCAGCTGGACGATGTCCTCGAACGAGTACAGCCGCTGCGACCCGGATCCGTCGGCGTCCCGAACGGACGGGGTGACCAGGCCGGTCGTCGTCCAGTAGTCGAGCTGGCGGTAGGAGATCCCGACGATCTTGCAGACCGCGGGTCCGCGGTAGCCGATCGGCCCGTCCTCGAGACCCGGCAGGGGGATGTCGCGGAGGTAGCGGTTGGGTCGCTCAGCACTCACAGGGGGCCTCCTTCACCCGGCCGCTCCACGCTGCTGATCGACGACCGGGCGGTGCTGAGGTCGCTTCCGCATCGCAGCCGTGGAATTCCACCGATCGGGAACGGCGAGCGTATCCCCCGGCCGCGACGCGAGTCAATGCAGCGCGGGCTTCCTGCCCCTACTTGAAGTCCTCGGGGCTGACCGAGTTCAGGAACTCCCGGAACTGCTCGACCTCGTCCTCCTCCTCGTCCTCGATCTCGATCCCGGCCTCGGCGAGCACCGACTCATCGGCGTAGATCGGCGCGGTCGCGCGCACGGCGAGGGCGATGGCATCGGAGGGACGCGAGGAGACGACCACGGACTCGCCGTCGGAGGTCATCTGGATCTCGGCGTAGAAGGTGCCCTCCCGCAGCTCCGTGACCACGACGCGGTCGACCGACACGTGCAGGCCCGCGAGGAGGTCGCGCATGAGGTCGTGGGTCATCGGGCGGGCGGTCACGACACCCTGGAGCGCGAAGGCGATCGCCGTCGCCTCGACGGCGCCGATCCAGATCGGCAGGAAGCGCTCACCGGTCTGCTCCTTCAGCAGGACGATCGGCTGGTTGTGAGGCAGCTCGACCCTGACGCCGACGAGTTCCAGCTCGATCACGGGACCGCTCCTTCGACATCGAGACCACCGGGGTCCTGGCAGTCGAGTCTACGTGCGCCCCCAACCCCCCTCAATCAACCGCGCCCGCTCACGCGGCGCGGTCGACGGCGTGCAGGCGACCGAGCACGCGCAGTGCGTCCTGCACCGCTGCGCCCGCGCGCCGGGCTCCGCCATCGGGCTCGAGCGGCGCGGGCGCCGGCTCCGCCAGCTCCAGCAGCACCGTGCGCCACACCCGGCCGTCAACCAGGAGCTCGGCGCGGCCGGCGGTGGCACCGGCCTCGAGCGGGCGCTGCAGCGAGGGCTCGAGGTGGACGCGCCAGGTGACGCCCTGCTCCGCCCCCACGGTGGCCGCGAGCGGTGCGGCGGCGACCACGTCGACGGCGGTGTCGGCCCAGCGGTACTCCCCCACCCGGGCACCCGCCGCGGCGGGCTCGGTGCGGCGGAAGCCGGCGAACCCGTAGTCGAGGAGGGCGGCGACGTCCGCGAAGCTGTCCTCGCTGTTCAGCACGACGGCATACAGGGTCCGCCCGTCGCGGGTTGCGCTGCCGACCAGGCAGAGGCCCGCCAGCGCCGTGTAGCCGGTCTTCACGCCGGTCATCCCGGGATAGACGCCGACCAGCTCGTTGCGGTTGGCCATCGGGGGCAGGCCCGGGACCTCCGCACGCGGCGAGCCCGCGTAGAGGGCGAAGTCGGGATGGCGCATCGCCTCGACCGCGAGCCGGGCCAGGTCGCTGGGTGACGAGTGATGCGCGGGGTCGTCGGTGAGCCCCGAGGCGTTGACGAAGTGCGTGTCGGCCAGGCCCAGCTCGGCCGCACGCCGGTTCATCCGCCCGACGAAGGCGGCCTCGCTCCTGTCCAGGTGCTCGGCCAGGGCCAGCGCGGCGTCGTTGCCGCTGCGCAGGAGCAGGCCGGCGATGAGGCTGCGCATCGGGATCTGCTGACCGGGCTGGAGCCCGAGCGACGCGCCCCCCAGCGAGGCGGCCGCCGCGGACACGGTCACGACGTCGTCGACCGCCCCGGCCTCGATGGCGAGCAGCACGGTCATGATCTTCGTCAACGAGGCCATCCGCCGTGGGACGTCGGCCTCGCGCTCGTACAGGGCAATGCTGTCCGCGGGGTCCCACAGGATCGCTCCCGCGGCCGTCAGCTGCGGTTCGGGGAGGTCCTCGGGAGGCTGGGGCGCCGGCTGCGCCTGGTCGAGAGCGGCCTGCGTCGCGGTGGGCGTCGCGACCGGCTGCGTCAGCGCCGCGGCGGACGTCGACCCCCCTGGCGCGAGCAGCCCGAGCAGGCCGAGGATGAGGAGCACCGCCAGCCCGCCGCGGCGGCGTGCCCCCACAGCCGCGCTGGTCAAGGGGTCATCAGCCCCCGTGGACGTAGCCGCGCAGCTCGCGCGTGAGCAGTGCTCGTTTAAGCCGCCCCGTGAGCGTGGCGAGCTTGTCGAGCTGACGCGTGGCCTGCCGCCGCGCCTCCGGGTTGCGCTGGCGCAGCAGCGGGATCACGAGCTGCTCGAACAGCGCGACCTCGCGGTCGACGAACTGGCGGTACATGCGCAGATGCCGCGGCTCGAGGCCGAGGGCCAGCAGCTCGCGCGCCGCCCGGGCGGCCAGCAGGTCGGCCGCATCGAACGGCCCGCCGGCGTCACCGTCGCGCTCGCCGACGATGCCGTAGTCGCGCAGGTCCCGAACCTGCTGCGGCTCCAGGCCGGTGGCATCGCAGAACTCCCGCAGGTTGAGCGAGACCTCGGGCCCGGGCTGCTCGGCCAGCAGCGAGTCGCCGCTGGACACGGCCGCCTCGAGCGCCGCGGCGATGTCGGCGGCCTGGGCGCCGCTCTGGGCCTGTGGCGCCTTTCCCGGCACGCTCGGCCCCCGGTTGGTGGGCTGGCCCGCGTCCAAGCGCTCGAGCTGCTCGCGGATGACCTTGAGCGGGAGGTAGTGGTCCCGCTGCGCCGTCAGGATGAAGCGCAGCCGGTCGACGTCGTCCTCGGTGAACTTGCGGTACCCGGACTCCGTGCGGTCCGGGTAGACGAGCCCCTCGCTCTCCAGGAAGCGGATCTTCGAGATCGTGATGTCCTCGAAGTCCTCTTTGAGCTGGTTGAGGACCTCGCCGATCGTGAAGCCATCGCTCACGCCGCGCGTGCCCACCAGGTCAGTCCTCCGGCTCAGCCAGCAGGGCGACCAGCTTGAACTTGCCGATCTGGACCTCGTCCCCGGCGGCAAGCAGCCGATCGTCAGCCCGCGTCCCGTTGACGTAGGTGCCGTTCAGGCTGCCGACGTCGTGAACCCAGAAGCGGCCCTCGTCGCGGCGGAACTCGGCGTGCCGTCGGGACACGGT
Source organism: uncultured Actinomycetota bacterium (assembly GCA_964629825.1). Classification (GTDB taxonomy): domain Bacteria; phylum Actinomycetota; class Nitriliruptoria; order Euzebyales; family Egibacteraceae; genus CAZVUW01. Next base: position 11,274 of record CAZVUW010000069.1, on the reverse strand, counting down.
GATGTCATCCAGGAAGATATCGCTGTCCGGATGCCGGCCCACAGTCACGACGTCGCGATCCAGCAGGAAGCGGGCGCCGTTGTTGGGACCGCGGATGACCACCAGCAGGGCCGTCCCGGGACGGAGCTCCGCGACGGCGGAGCGCACCTCGGAGGGCAGGTCGGAGTCGAGCGCCTCGTGCTCCTCGAGGCGGAACGCGCCCGTGGTCGCGTCGCCGGGGCGTGCCAGGGGGCGGCCGCACTGACCGCAGAAGTTCGCATCTGCGGGGTTCTCGCTCCCGCAGTGTTTGCAGTACATGGACACCCCTCAGCTGCCGCTAGCGGCCGGATGCTAACGCACGACCGCTCCTCAAGCCTGGTCCGTCAGGGCCTTGTATGCAGCCGCGTCGAGGAGCCCGTCGATGGCCGAGGGGTCCTCCGGCTCGATCACCACCAGCCAGCCCTCGCCATACGGGTCGGAGTTGACCAGCTCCGGCGCGGACTCCAGCGACTCGTTGCGATCGACGATCGTCCCCGAGATGGGCGCGTACAGATCGGACACGCTCTTGGTCGACTCCACCTCCCCGAAGGGCTGCCCGGCCTCAACGCGCGTGCCGGAGGCGGGAAGGTCGACGTACACCACATCGCCCAGAGCGTCCTGGGCGTAGTGGGTGATGCCGACGACCACGCGGTCTCCGTCGCGGCGTGCCCACTCGTGCTCCTCGGTGTACTTGAGGTCCTCGGGGTTCACCGCTCCACTCCTCCTGATCTGCTGCGCCCGGCTGCGTCGCGCGATGCTATACGCCCGACCGCCGGGGTTCAGGTCGTTCTCCGCGGCGGGCCCGGTTGAAGGGCTCAGCCGTCGGCGGGAACCGGGGAGCCGAAGACGTAGGCGGGCGGATCGGCGACCGCGGGGATGACCAGCTCTGCGCGCGGCTCGGCCTCGGCGGTGACCCCAGCCACCAGCTCGAGCGTGTCGATGGCCCCGCCGGGGATGCCGAGCGCCTTGACGATCGTGTCGCTCGGCCCGATGGCCGCGATGCGGTAGGGCGGGCCGATGGGTCGACGGTCCAGCAGCAGGCGATCGTTGCGGGTCGTGAACGCGGAGCTGGCGATCAGGCGCACGTCGTTCAGGGCGATTGCCTCGGCCCCGGCGTCGCGGAGCTCCTGGATGGTGTCGACCAGCAGCTCGTGCGTGACCAGGCGGTTGGGGTCCTCGATCGTGAGCAGCACGCCGTCGCCCTCGACGGCCGTGGTCCCGGCCAGGATGCGCAGGTCGTCGTAGCGGCGCTGCAGGGTGCGCAGCGCGAGCTCCTCGCGCTCGGCGGTGCTCTCGAAGTCCAGCAGGGTCAGGCGCAGGTCGGTGATCTCGGCCTGGAGGCGGTCAGACTGGCTGGAGAGCTCCGAGAGGATGCGGGCGAGGTCCTCTTCCCGCTCGAGGGCCAGGCGGTCGCCGACCTGCTCGGTGGCTCGGACCTGCGCGACGAGGACGAACCCCAGCAGGGCACAGGCCGCCGCGACCGCGGCGCGCGCCGCGATGCTGCGATCGCGCCCACGAGCTGACCCCGAGGCCGGGGAGCCCTCGCTGGACGGTGCGGAGATCGTCTCGGTCATTTCCCCCGGGCGTCCGCCATTGCGGCGGGCGGAGACGCCTCGCCCCACTGTAGGGTTCGCAGGTGGCGTCCACCGCGACGGGAAGCGGATTTGGTCGGGCGAACGGACGGTTGCCATGGCTGCGCCAAGGCTGATGGGGGTGTTCGCGCACCCCGATGACGAGGTCTTCTGCATGGGCGGGAGCACCGCCCTGTACTCCGCGCGTGGGGCCGAGGCGCTGGTGGTGTGCGCCACCCGGGGCGAGGCCGGCCAGATCCGCGACGGGACGCTGGCGACGCGCCGCACCCTGGCTGCGGTCCGCGAGGCCGAGCTGCGCCGGGCCTGTGCCATCCTCGGCTCGACGCCACTGCTGCTGGACCACGTCGACGGCACCCTCGCGGACGTGGGCGTTGAGGCGCTGGCCGCCGAGATCGTCCCGCTGCTGGCGGAGCACCGGCCGACCGCCGTGGTCACGTTCGGTGATGACGGGGCCTACGGCCACCCCGACCACGTGACCATCAGCCGTGCGACGGTCGCGGCGATCCGCAGCTGGGGCGGGGAGACCCGGCTGTACACCAGCTTCTTCCCCCGCCAGCCCCTGCTGCTGCGTGAGCGGCTTGCGCGCTGGCTGGCCGGTCTCGAGCGGGCGTTCCGCGGAAGTGACGACTTCCTCCGTGGCATGGCGCTGTTCGCCGCCGAGTCCACGACGATGCAGTTCGCCAGCGACGACGTGGACGTCCGCTGGTTCTCTCCCGGCTTCACGATCGTCGAGCAGGGCGAGGCGGCGACCAGCCTGTACCTGATCCTGTCCGGCGAGGTGGACGTTCTGCGCGTCGACCCGGACGACCAGCGCGAGCACCTGGCCACCCTCGGCAGCGGCGAGTTCTTCGGCGAGCTCGGCGTCGCCCACTCGGCCCCGCGCAGCGCCGACGTGGTTGCCCGCACCGGAGTGACCTGCCTGGTCCTGGGCGAGCCCGCGACGCTCTACGAGGGCCGCGGCGACTCCGCGCGGCTGGTGCCCCGGAGGGACCTGTCCGAGGACGCGGGCTCTGCGGCGGTGGCTGGCCCGGAGGCGACATCCGCCGTTGAGGCGACCACGGTCGTGGACGTGACCGAGCAGGTCGACCGCAAGGTCGCGGCCATCGCGTCGCACCGCTCCCAGTACCCGATCAGCGCCGACATGTTCCCGCCCGGGCTGCTCCGCGACATGTTCGGCCGCGAGCACTTCATCCGCCTGCCGCGGCCTCCGAACCTGGAGCAGAGCCTGCTGCCATGAGCGTGGCGGTCGAGCCGGGCAGCGCGCCGGTCGGACCGGGCAGCGGGAACCAGCGCAGAGCCTCGGCATCCGGGTCGGGCAGCGGCCCGCCGTAGGTGGCGGGACCGGGGTGGGAGGCCAGCAGCCGACGGGCCTCGTCCAGCGCCCCCTGAAGGCTCAGGGGCGCGGGCGGTCGCCGCTGCGGCAGCCGTATCTCGCCGCCCTCGTAGCGGATGTCGTCGAGGCTCAGGCGGCTGGTCGGGACGGGGTCCCGGTGGGTCCAGATCCCGGTCGTCAGGTCGAAGTCGTAGTCGTTCAGCAGTCGCCAGCCCTCGCGGGCGACCAGGTCGACGGCGTCGAGGAGGTAGGCGAAGACCTCCTCCGAGATGAAGTAGTTGAAGTTGAGGCGAGCCCAGCCGGGCTTCAGACCCTCACGCCCCAGCTCGGTCTGCCGGTCGAAGGCCTTGGACAGCTCGTAGCCCACTCCGAGCAGGCGGTGCCCGTACGGCCCGGCGCAGGAGCAGCCGCCGCGCGTCTGGATGCCGAACAGGTCGTTCAGCAGGGCGACCACGAAGTTGTGGTGCAGGAACAGATCGCCGTGGCTGATGCGGAAGGAGATGATCGGCAGCCGCTCCGCCTCGAGATCGCCGAGGATGTGGATGTTCGGGTTCTCCGCCCAGCGCGCGAGGGCGCGTCGCAGGAAGTACTCCTCGCGCTCGCGGATCGCCTCGACCCCGACGGCCTCCTTGAGCTGGAACACCAGGCCCGCGCGGATCGAGTCCACGATCGCCGGCGTGCCGCCCTCCTCGCGCGCGACCGGGTCGTCGATGTAGTGGTGCTCCGTCGGGTTGACGAAGCGCACGGTCCCGCCGCCGGGGACTGACGGCACGGGGTTTGTCAGCAGCTCGCGGCGCACGGCCAGAACGCCGGGGGTGCCCGGACCGCCGATGAACTTGTGCGGGGACAGGAAGACCGCGTCCTTGCGCGTCTCCGGCCCGTCGCCGGCCATGCGGATGTCCAGGTAGGGGCCGGCGGCGGCGTAGTCCCAGAAGGCGAGCGCCCCATAGCGGTGCAGCAGCCGCGTTACGGCGTCGGTGTCGCTCAGCCGACCGGTGACGTTCGAGGCCGCGGAGAAGCTGCCGATCACGAGCGGGCGGGCGCGATGCTCGATCAGCAGCCGTTCCAGATCCTCGAGGTCGATCGCGCCGGTCGCGTCCTGGCCGACCTCGACGACCTCGGCGATCGACTCGCGCCACGGCAGCTCGTTCGAGTGGTGCTCGTAGGGCCCCACCAGCACGACGGGCCGCTCCTCGCGCGGGATCGCCGAGCTGAGCCGGTAGCGCTCCTCGAGCGTGCACGGGATCCGCAGGCACAGGATGTGCACGAGCTTGTTGACCGCGCCGGTGGCGCCGGAGTCGCAGAAGATGACCACGCTGTCCTCGTCCGCGCCGATGACGCGGTGGACGATGCGCCGGGCCTCCTCCCGCAGCTCGGTGGTGTGCCGCCCCGTCGCCGAGCTCTCGGTGTGCGTGTTGGCGTAGTACGGCAGGACCTCGTCGCGGATGAGATCCTCGATGAAGTCAAGCGCGCGACCGGACGCCGTGTAGTCGGCGTACACCAGCGGCCGAGGGCCGTACGGGCCCTCGATCACCGCCCCCTCGCCGATGACTCCTGCACGGATCCGCTCGATCAGCCCCGCGCTGTGGTCGGCCATGCTCAGCCACCTCTCGATCGGCCTCTCCCCCGCCTTCGCACGATATCCCCGGCTCGGCGCCGCCAACAGGCATCCATCGGCCGGTGCGGGCGGGGCTCAAGCGCGGAAGATCAGCCGCCGCACCGCCGCGAGGTTGGAGAAGATCCGAACGCCGAGGACGACCACGACCGCGGTCGACAGCTCGCTGCCCACCCCGAGCTGGTCGCCGAGGTAGACGAGGAACACCGCCAGCACGACGTTGGTGAGGAACGACACCAGGAAGATCCGCTCGCTGAAGGTGCCCTCGAGGCGGGCGCGCACCGCCCCGAAGATCGCGTCGAGGGCGGCGACCACGGCGACCGGCAGGTACGGCAGCAGGGCTGCGGGGACCGTCGGCTGGAGGACCAGCCCGATGATCGCTCCGACCAGCAGGGCGATCAGCGGGATCACGCGCCCACCTCCCAGACGGTCGCCTGCCGGAAGCCGATGCTGCCGCCATAGGCGGGCAGCTCCAGGTCAGACACCACCTCATGGCTGAAGCCGAGCCCGTACGCGCCGGTCCAAGTCTCGAAGTCCTGGGCCAGCCCGGTGCGCGGGAAGTCACGGGCGAGCTTGTCCGCGTCTCCCACGGCCTCGATCACGTAGGGCGGCGTCAGCACGCGGTAGTTCACCAGGATCGCCCGGCCGGCGCTGCGCACCGCCGTGGTGGCGATCACACGCTCGCCGTTGATCGCCACGGCCTCGGCGCCGAGCCCGAAGAGGGTGTTGAGCGCCAGCTGCAGGTCGACGTCCTGGATGCGGCAGTCCTGCTCGGTCGCGCCGCGGCAGCCGGGGCCGGCGTCGTCGAACCGGACCCTGATGCCCGGGCCGGAGATGCGCGTGAGCCCCGCCAGCTGCTCGGCCCGAGCCACGGCCGCGCCCAGGCCGCTCGGACCGGTCACCTCGGCCTCGGCTGCCGCCAGCTCGGCGCGCAGGGCTTCAAGCTGGGCCGCCTGGGCGTCCACGTGCTCCTGCCGGGCGTTGATGAGCGCGACCAGCTCGGCGTTGCGCTCATCCTGCGCCCGTGCCGCGCTGCGGCCCGCAGTGATCCCGGTCGCGATGAGGAAGCCGACCAGGAGCGCGCCGATCACGGTCAACGCCAGCACGGCGTGACCGGGATACGGCTGGCGCCAGCGCACGGGCGGGGAGGGCCGGTACTCGTCGGCGTCGATTCGCAGCCCAAGCGCCGCGGCGGGATCGGTCATGCTGCTCCCCCGCGAGAAGGCCCGGCGACGGGCTGATGGCGGCCTCCTCGCATGCGCCGAGGCTAGCACCGGGGTGTGGCGGCCGATTCCCGGGTTGGCTGGCTCCAAGGCTGAGGGCTGGCCGTCCCCGGCACGTACAGCGGGTGACGCGGGTGGCCGTCCTTGGTGACGCGTAGGCAGGTGAGCTCCACGCCGGCGTCGGCCAGCAGGGTTCGCACCGCCCGGTCGCGGCCGTTCAGCGCTGCGTGCACGCCCCAGCCGGCCACGATGAGGTCGGCCGCGCGGGCGGCCGCGACGACTGCGGCGTCGTTGTCGGGGCCGATCGGGTCGGGGCCGATCGGGTCGGCGCCGGTCGGGTCGGCGCCGGTCGGGTCGGCGCCGATCGGGTCGGCGCCGGCGGGGCTGGCGCTCGCGCGCAGGCGCCGCGGATCCGTGCTGCGCAGCGCGAAGCAGTTGGTGACCTCGACGGCGCCGAAGCCCCAGGCGCGGGCGAAGCCGACGCAGCGCCGCACCGTCGGGTCGAGCGCGAATGCGTCCGCCGTCGATGGGTTGAGCAGAACGAAGTTGACGCGCGCCCCGATCGGGTCCCAGACGCGCGACAGGCGATACCGCCAGGTGCGGCACGGCGAGAACACCGCCGTGGCCAGACCCCAGGCTCCGAGTGTGGTGTCGACGACAAGCCCTGACGGGATGCCGATGACGGGGTCTGCGTCGACGAACCCGACCGCCGTCATGACTCCGCGGTGCGGCGCAGCTCCAGCGCCAGCCGCGCGTACTGCAGACCGGCGACGTAGTAGGTGACGAGCCCGACCAGCGTGTAGATCCAGGCGAGCGCCGCGAAGAACCCGGCCGCGGCCCAGTCGATCGCACCGAGCAGAAACGCTGGCAGGCCGATCAGCAGGCAGGCGGTGGCGAACTTGCCCGTGCGGGAGACGGCGATGGCGGGAACGCCCTTGAACAGCACCAGGCCGCCGCCGACCACCAGGACGTCCCGGAGGACCACCAGCAGAACGATCCACAGCGGGACGATGTCCGCCAGCACCAGGCTGACCCCCGCGGTCGCGAGGAGCGCACGGTCGACGATCGGGTCGAGGATCTTGCCGATCCGGGTGACCTGGTCGAAGCGCCGCGCGACGTAGCCGTCGATCCAGTCCGTGCTGCCCACCGCCACCAGCGTCCAGAACGCGGCCGCGAGGTTCTCGCGCCCCAGCAGGAGCCACACGAACAGCGGCAGCCCGCACAGGCGCAGCGCCGTGATCAGGTTCGCTGCGGTGAGCACGCGGTCGTGGACGACCGGCTCCTCTCCGGGGCGTCCACCGGCGTCGAACCAGGGCACGTTGCTCTCCTGCGTGTCGGCTGTACTCGGCCGGCCCGATCCCCCCATCACTGACGGTTGGACACTTGGCCCGGGATCTCGGGCCAACTGTCCAACCGTGCCGCGCGCCAGCCGAGGGGGGGTGATCGGCAGGTCGAGGACAATACCCCGGTCGGACTCGCCGGATCACCCGAACCTGGTTCGCCTGCGCCGCCCGTCGGCGGGTAAGGTGTGCGTCCTGCGCCGGCTCACCTCGCGTGCGCCGGTGCGACGGGATGTGGCCCAGCTTGGTCCAGGGCGCCGGTCTGGGGGACCGGAGATCCGGGGTTCAAATCCCCGCATCCCGACTTTCGCGGCGCTGCTGCCAGGCAGCCTGTGGCGGCCGGTTGGCCCCCACTCGGCGGTGACGAGCGCGCCGAAGCTCGCCGCCGGCGTTGCCGTCACGATCGCCGCCCCCCCGCGACGCGCACCGTGCGAACATGAGGCTGGCCGCTCAGACAAGGCGAGATCATGCCCCAGCACCGGATCTACACGACCAGCGTCGCGAGCGTCTACCCGCACTACGTCGCCAAGGCGGAGAGGAAGGGGCGGACGAGGTCAGAGGTGGATGAGGTCATCCGCTGGTTGACGGGCTACAGCCAGACGGAGCTGGAGGCGCAGCTTGCGCGCCAGGTCGACTTCGAGACCTTCTTCGCGGAGGCGCCGCAGCTGAACCCCTCGCGAGCCTCGATCAAGGGCGTCATCTGCGGCGTCCGCATCGAGGAGATCGAGGAACCCACCATGAGGGAGATCCGCTACCTGGACAAGCTCGTCGACGAGCTGGCCAAGGGCAGGGCGATGGAGAAGGTCCTGCGCGAGTAGGCCACGGCAGCGCCCGGGCTCGCCGGGCGCGAACCCGGGCGGCCTACGACCCGACGCCGCGGTCCGGAGCGCCCATGTCGCCCGTCGCAGGCGTGCCCTCCGTGAGCCCGTAGCGCAGGAAGACCGTCCCCTTGGGGCCGGCCGCCGGCGGTTCGAGGAGCGTCAGGTTGGTGGGGACCTCGCCGCCGTCGAAGACCTTCTTGCCGACGCCGAGCACGATCGGGTGCAGCCACAGGTGCAAGCGGTCGAAGAGCTTCTCGCGCAGGAGGGTCTGCACCAGGTTCAGGCTGCCGACGACCTTCACCTTCTCGTGCCGGTCGCGGATCTCCCCGATCTCGCGGGCGAGGTCTCGGCCGATCTGAGTCGACCCGGTCCACGAGAGATCGGGCGTGCCGCGCGAGGCGACGTACTTGGGGATGCGGTTGAAGAGCTCGGCGATCTCGCCGTCCTCGCCGCCCTTCTGGTGGGGCCAGTAGGCGGCGAAGATGTCGTAGGTCCGCCGGCCGAGGAGGAGCGCGTCCGCGCCCTCGTACGAAGCGCCGATCTGGGCTCCGGCCACCTCGTCCAGCAGCGGCGCCTGCCAGCCGCCGAACGGGAACCCGATGGGGTCCTCGTCCGGTGCGCCAGGCGACTGCGCGACGAGGTCCAGAGTCGCGAACAGCTCGATGTCTATGAGGCCCATGGTTCTCCCGATCCGTAGCCGGTCATCGGAAGGTGAGACAGGTGGGCGCGCACGGACTCATCGCTGCTCCAGCGGGAGCCGTACCGCCACGGTCAGCCCACCTCCGGCGCGGGGGGCCAGCTCGAGATCGCCGTCGTGCGCTCGGACGATGCTGCTCACGATCGCCAGGCCGAGTCCCACCCCCCCGTGATCGCTGCGCCGGCGCTCGGCGCCGCGCTGGAAGGGCTCGGTGAGCGTGGAGACCAGCTCCGGCGCGAGCTCCGGCCCCGTGTTCTCGACGGTGAGCAGGACGTGGTCGTCGCCGACGTGCGTCGTGGCCTCAACGGTCCCGCCACCCAGGCGGTTGTGGACGATCGCGTTGTGCAGCAGGTTCGTGGCCATCTGCAGCAGCAGAGCCTGCGAGCCGGTGGTCGGCGCCACCTCGCCCGTGATGTCAAGGGTGACATCCTGCTCCTCCGCTAGCTCGAGCAGAGTCTCGGCTGCCTCCTCGACCACGAGTGAGAGGTCGATGGGCTCGCGGGCAAAGGCCCGCTGGTCCGCGCGGCTGAGCAGGAGCAGCGCCTCGGTGAGCTTGATCGCGCGGGCGTTGACCGCGTGGAGGCGCTCGAAGAGCTCGGCGTCGACCGCTCCTGGATCGGCGCGTGCGACCTCGAGGAGCGTCTGCATGGTCGCCAGCGGCGTCCGCAGCTCGTGGGAGGCGTTGGCTGCGAACCGCTGCTGCTCCGCTATGTCGGCCTCGAGCTGCGCCAGCATGCCGTCGAAGGAGTCCGCGAGCTCGCGCAGCTCGTCTCGGCGGCCCTCCAGCCGGATCCGGTGCGAGAGCGAGCCCTCGGCGGCCAGACGCGTGGCCAGACTGATCCGGTTCAGGGGCGCGAGCATCCGGCCAGCGAGCAGCCACCCCCCCACAAGACCGAAGAGCAGCAGGAAGACCAGAGCCTGGACCGCACGCGGCATGAAGGCTCGCACCAGGTCGGACTGGTTGGGGATGAAAAGGCCCGGTCGCCCACCGCGCGCGCCTGGCTGGGCGGCCGTCAGATTGCCGTCCGGGACGTAGCGCAGCAGGAACAGCCACACGGCCGCGAGCAGCACAGCCCCCGCCACCAGAAGAAACCCGGCATAGCTGAGGGTGAGCTTCAGCCGGACGCTCCACCCGGGTGGTCTGGCCTGGGGCCGCTCCGTCACGGGCCGCCCTGCTCGACGTCGATGCGGTAGCCGACTCCCGGCACGGTCGCGATCAGCCACGGCTCCCCGAGCCGCTTGCGCAGGGCCGAGATGGTGATGCGCACGGCGTTGGTGAACGGGTCCGCGTTCTCGTCCCAGGCCCGCTCGAGCAACTCCTCGGCGCTGATGACCCCGCCCTCGGCCTCGGCCAGCACCTCCAGCACGGCGAACTGCTTCCTGGTCAGGGCGATGTACCTCCCGTCCCGATACACCTCGCGGCGGAATGGGTCGAGGCGCAGACCCGCGATCTCCCGCACCGGCGGCCGGTAGTGCGCCCGCCTGCGCTGGAGGGCTCGGAGCCGCAGCACGAGCTCCTTCAGCTCGAACGGCTTGGTGAGGTAGTCGTCGACGCCGAGCTCGAACCCGGAGGCCTTGTCGTCGAGCCGGTCCGCGGCGGTCAGCATCAGGATCGGCATGCCGCTGCCGGAGGCCACGATGTGCTGCGCGACCTCGTCGCCCGAGGGCCCGGGGACGTCGCGGTCGAGGACGGCGAGGTCATAGGCATTGATGCTCAGCAGCTCCAGGGCGGTGTCGCCATCCCCGGCGATGTCCGCCGCGATCGCCTCGAGGCGCAGCCCGTCGCGGATCGCCTCGGCCAGGTAGGGCTCGTCCTCGACGACCAGAACGCGCATCCCCCAATGCTACGGGCCGGGACATATCGCCAGCGTCTCCAAAATCGCAGACGCCCTCGCAACACCGCTCGGCCTTCACTGCTCGCATGAGTAAGAGACGAGGTGTGAAGAACCGAGGCGTCGCGCGGCCGGTCGCCGCCGCGATGACCGTGGTCGTTGTGGCGATCCTGCTCCCCCTGATCCGGGCGGGCTCGCCCTGGGCAACAGATGGGCTTCCGGAGAGCGGGGGCGGAGCGGTCGCCTCCGCGCCCGAGGTGGCCACGCCCGACGGGCGGCGCGGCGTTCCGCCAGTGGACGCAGGCGCAGCGGAGGCAGACGGCGTTCTGACCGCAGCGGACGGTGTCCTCCCAGAAGCCATCACCCCGTTCGCAGTTGACCACCCTGCGATCGCGAACCTCGACCCGGAGCTGCTCGCGGCGGTCCGGGCGGCGGCGAGGGATGCAGCGGCCGTCGGCATCCAGCTGCACATCAACAGCGGTTGGCGTTCGGCCGAGTACCAGGAGCACCTGCTGCGGGAAGCGGTCATCGAGCACGGCTCCGCAGAGGCCGCTGCCCGCTGGGTTGCCTCCGTGGACACGTCCGCGCACGTGACCGGCGATGCGGTCGACGTGGGGCCCGCCGAGGCTCGGGCCTGGCTGTCCGAGCACGGCGCCGCCTACGGGCTCTGCCAGACCTACCTCAACGAGCCCTGGCACTTCGAGCTCCGCCCCACGGCCGGACGGGAGGGTTGCCCGCCGCCCTACCGTGACGCGACGCAGGGCCGCGGGATGAGCGCTGACTTGCGTGCTGCGCCTGCCCCG
>CAZVUW010000068.1:11413-17695 GCA_964629825.1 uncultured Actinomycetota bacterium | reverse complement strand
GCGTGCCGCAGATCGAGGTCACCTTCGACATCGACGCCAACGGCATCGTGCACGTGTCCGCCAAGGACCGCGGCACCGGCAAGGAGCAGTCGATGACGATCACCGGTCAGAGCGCCCTCCCGAAGGAGGAGATCGACCGGATGATCCGCGAGGCCGAGCAGTACGCGGAGGAGGACCGCCGCCGCAAGGAGGAGGCGGACGTCCGAAACAACGCCGACAACCTCCTCTACCAGACCGACAAGCTCCTGAAGGACAGCGGCGACAAGATCAGCTCCGAGCTGAAGGCCAAGCTCGAGGCGGCGCAGGGCACCGTGCGCGAGGCGCTGAAGGGCGACGACATCAACGCCGTCCGCACCTCGACCGACGAGCTCATGCGCGTGTCGCAGGAGGTCGGCCAGGCGCTCTACGCCGCCGGCGCGCAGGAGCAGGCCGGTGCGCAGACCACCGGCGGCTTCACGGGTGGCGGCTCCAGCGACGACGAGGACATCGTCGACGCCGAGGTCGTGGACGAGGGCGACGGCGAGGAGCGCTCCGCCTAGCCCTCGCCCCCGCGCCACCCAAGAGCATCAGCGCGCTCGGGCAGGGTCCCGGGCGCGTCCGCTACCACCGAGGGAGTGCCCAGGACGATGTCAGACCGCAAGCTACAGCCCGACGAGCAGAGGCCGGATGCGGCCCCCGCGCCGGGTGAGGCGACCTCCGACGCCGCCGAGCAGGGGGCGCCGGTCGCGGGTGCGGCCCCGGGGGAGGACGCGAACCCGACCGCCGCCACGGCGTCGGCCGAGCAGCCCGCGGGCGGTCAGGCCGGCGGGGCGCCGGCCGACCAGGGCGCCGACGCCCAGCCCGCAGGCGATGCCCAGGACCCCCTGGCCAGCGCGCTGCGCGAGCGCGACGAGTTCCTGGACCTGCTGCGACGCGAGCGCGCGGAGTTCGAGAACTACCGGCGCAGGGCCATGCGGGAGCAGTCCGAGGCCATGGACCGCGGCGCCGAGCAGCTGGTGTCCCGGCTGCTGAGCGTGCTGGACAACTTCGGCTACGTGCTGGAGGCCGCGAAGGACTCCACCGACGAGGCCCTGGCCAAGGGCGCGGAGATGGTCTACGAGGAGCTCATGACGATCCTGCGCCAGGCCGGTCTGCAGGTCGTCCCCGGCGTCGGCGAGCCCTTCGACCCCGTCCACCACGAGGCCGTCATGCAGGTCGAGGCGGCTGAGCCGCTCGACCACCCGGTCGTGGCAGAGGTGCTGCGAACCGGCTACCGCTTCAAGGACCGCCTGCTGCGCCCCGCGTCCGTGTCGGTGGCGCAGTGACGGCCGCGCGAGCGTGACCTAGGAGCACACCAAGCAAGCGAGCACAGCGAACATGAGCCAGCGCGACTACTTCGAGAAGGACTACTACAAGGTCCTGGGCGTGCCGAAGGACGCCTCGGCCGCCGAGATCTCGAAGGCCTATCGCAAGCTCGCGCGCGAGCTGCACCCCGACGCGCGGCCGGACGACCCCCAGGCCGAGGAGCGCTTCAAGGAGGTCGGCGAGGCCTACTCGGTCCTGTCGAACCCTGAGAAGCGCAAGGAGTACGACCGGATCCGCGAGCTGGTCGGGTCCGGCGGCGCGTTCGCGGGCGGCTTCCCCGGTGGCGGCGGCTTCGGGGGCGCGCAGCAGACGATCAACATCGAGGACCTGCTGGGCAACCTCTTCGGCTCCTCGGGCGGCAGCCCGTTCGGCGCCGGGCCCAGCGCCCGTCGTCAGACGGCCGCCCGGCGCGGCCGTGACGTGGAGACCGACCTGACCCTGTCGTTCGCGGACGCGATGGCCGGGGTCACCACGACGCTGCGGGTCTCGGGCCGGGCGCCGTGCGCGACCTGCCGGGGGACCGGGGCCCGCCCGGGCACGGCCCCCCAGACCTGCCAGCAGTGCGGCGGCCGCGGCCAGATCCTCTCCGATCAGGGCCTGTTCAGCTTCACCGAGCCCTGCCCGGCCTGCGCCGGACGGGGCCAGGTCATCGTCGACCCCTGCCCGACCTGCAGCGGCAGCGGCGTCGTCCACCGCCCACGCGAGATCAGGGCCCGGATCCCCGCCGGCGTGGCGGACGGCGCCCGCATCCGGCTCAAGGGCAAGGGCGAGCCCGGCGTCGGCGGCGGCCCTCCCGGCGACCTGTACGTGCGGGTGCACGTGACACCGCACGAGATCTTCGGGCGCAAGGGCGACAACCTGACGATCACGGTCCCGGTGACCTTCGCCGAGGCGGCGCTCGGCACCCGCGTGCGCGTGCCGACCCTCGACGGGCCGCCGGTGACCCTGAAGATCCCCGCTGGCACGGAGTCGGGTCGGACCTTCCGCGTCCGCGGCAAGGGCGTGCCCAGGGCCGGCCGGTCGGGCGGCAACCACCAGCGCGGCGACCTGCTGGTCACGGTCGAGGTGGTGGTGCCGCGCAAGCTCTCGCGGACGCAGCGCAAGCTGCTGGAGGACTTCGCCGCGACCGAGGAGGCCGAGGCACTGCGGGCGCACCTGGCGAGCGCCATGGAGGGAGCGGGAGCAAATGCCACGTGATGGAGCCGTCTACATCATCTCGGTGGCGGCCGAGCTCGCGGGCGTCCACCCCCAGACCCTGCGGACCTACGAGCGCAGGGGGCTGATCAAGCCGGCCAGGACCGCCGGCGGCACCCGCCGCTACAGCCCGCGTGACGTCGAGCGGGTCCGGCTGATCCAGGAGCTGACGCAGGGCGAGGGCATCAACCTGGCCGGGGTGCTGCGCATCCTGGCGCTGCAGGATCAGATCGAGGAGCTGAGCGAGGAGCTCGAGCGGACCCAGCGCCGGATGGAGGAGATCCGCGCCGAGGCGCGTCAGGCGCTGGAGGAGGCGATGCGCCGCACCGGCGCCGAGATCGTCCTCTACCGTCCGCCCACGACCGCCATCGAGCGGCACCAGGGCGTTCGTCGGCGCTAGGCCCTGTCCACCGGTGCCGGCAGCACGATGCGCCGGCCGCCGGAGGCCTCGGTCAGGACCTCCATCGGGTGCCCGTAGGCCTGCTCCAGCAGAGCGGGCGTGAGCACCTCCTCGGGCGCGCCGACGGCGAGGAGCCGACCACCCGAGAGCAGGGCGATCCGGTCGGCGTGAGCGGCGGCGGCGGTCAGGTCGTGCACCGCCACCACGACCGCGTCGCCCGCCGCGGCGCGCTCGGCCAGCAGGGCCAGGGCGCGCTCCTGCTGCGGCGGGTCCAGGGCAGCGGTGGGCTCGTCGAGCAGCACGACCGGGGCGTCCTGGGCGAGCGTCCGTGCCAGGACCACGCGGGCGCGTTCACCGCCGGAGAGGGTGGTCACCGCACGTTCGCGCAGCGCCGCGGTGCCGGTGGTCTCGAGCGCCCAGGCGACGATCGCCTCGTCCTCGGCCGCCGCGCTGGAGCCGTGCCACGGGGCGCGGCCCATGGTCACGACCTCCTCGACCGTGAACGGGAAGGCGATGCTGTGCTGCTGCGGCATCACGGCGCGACGTCGGGCCAGCTCGCCCGGGCTGAGGCTGCCGAGCGGGGCGTCCCCGTAGCGGACAGCTCTGGCCGCGGACGCCTTGCCGCTGCGGCCAGCCGGGCTCGCCAGCGCATCCCCGGCCAGCGCGGCCAGCAGCGTCGACTTGCCGGCGCCGTTCGGCCCGACCAGCGCCAGCAGGCTGCCCGACCGCACCTCGATGTTCACGCCGTCCAGGAGCACCGCCCCGCCGGCGTGCACGGTCAGACCCTCCGCGCGCAGGGCGACGGTGCCCGGTGCCGGGCGCGGCTGACGCTGCACCCGAGGCCCTAGCGGCGTCGTCGGCGCGGCCTCGATGGATCGCCTCATGCGGCGGGCGGTGATCATGCCCAGCCCCCCTGCGCGGCGCGGGCGCGGCGCAGCAGCCACAGGAAGAACGGCGCGCCGAGCAGCGCGGTGAGGACCCCCAGCGGCAGCTCCGCGGGCGCCGCGAGGGTGCGGGCGACGAGGTCGCCGACCACCAGGACGACGGCGCCGACGAGGGCGCTGGCCGGGACCAGCACCCGATGACGCGGGCCGACCAGGAGGCGGACGAGGTGCGGGGCGATCAGGCCGACGAACCCGATGATCCCGGCGACGGCGACGGCCGCGCCGGTCAGCGCCGCGACGAGGACCACCATGCGTCGTCGCGTCCGCGCGACGTCGAGCCCGAGGTGCTGCGCGGAGCGCTCCCCGAGGGCCAGCAGGTCAAGCGATCGGGACCAGCGCAGGGCGAGGACCAGGCAGGGCACGAAGACGGCCGCGACCACGGCGACGCGAGGCCAGGTCGACGACGCGAGGCTGCCGAGGTTCCAGAACGTGATCGAGCGCATCGCCGCGTCGTCGGACAGGAAGGTCAGCAGCCCGATCAGGGCGCCCGCCATGGCGTTGATGGCGATCCCGGTGAGCACCAGCGTGACGGTCTCAACCCGTCCCCCCGAGCGCGCCGCGGCGTAGACGAGCAGGGTGGTGCCGAGCCCGCCGGCGAACGCGGCGACGGGGATGCTCCACGCGCCGGCGGCGCCCCAGCCGAAGAAGATCGCGGTCACGGCGCCCACCGCTGAGCCGGCCGAGACGCCGATGACGCTGGGCTCGGCCAGCGGATTGGTGAAGACGCCCTGGAGCAGCGCGCCCGCGCAGCCCAGCGCGCCCCCCACCAGCAGGGCGAGGGCGACGCGTGGGAAGCGCACGTGCCACAGCACGTCGACTGCCGCGCTGTCTGCGGTGGCGCCGATATCAACGCCGAGCGGCCGGAAGAGGGCGCGGACCACCTCGAGCCAGGACGCCTCGTAGGCGCCGCTTGCGGCGCCGAGCACCGCCGCCGCGGCCACGGCGACGCCGAGGCCGATCAGCAGCAGGCCGCCGGCCCGCCGGGAGCGCAGCAGCGCCGGGCGCTCGAGGCCGGCGACGCTCAACGCAGCACCTCCTGCAGCTGCTCCCGCAGCAGCGCGATGACCGCGGGTGTGCGGGGGCCGAAGCTCAGCAGTGCGCCATCCTCGACGGCGATCACCCTGCGCTCCGCCGCGGCAGGGGTCTGCGCGACGCCCGGAAGGGCGAGAAGGCCGTCCATGCCGCCGACCGAGTCCAGCCCGGCCTGCATCACCAGCAGCACGTCGGGGGCGGCCTTGGCGAGCGCCTCGCTGGTCAGCGGCGTGTACGGGCCGAGGCCCATCTCCGTGCCGGCGTCGATCGCGCCGAGTGACTCGATGAGGGCGTCGGCCCCGGAGCCGTCGCCGCCGAGCAGGTACACCCCGGCGCTGCCGCGCAGGTAGAGGAAGGCGACGCGTGGCGGGGGGCCTTGAAGCTCGCCGGCCGCCTGGCGGATCTGGGCCTGAGTGCGCTCGACCAGGGCCTCGCCGAGCTCCGGGACGCCCAGCGCTGACGCGATCGCGCGCATCCGCGGCCAGACGTCGTCGAGGGTCCAGGCCTCCGGGACCTCGACCACCGGCACGCCGGCGGCGGCGATCGCCTCCAGGGCCTCGGGCGGGCCGGTGCGGGCGTCCACCAGCACCACCGTGGGCTGAAGCGACAGCACACCCTCGGGGGAGACCTCGTGCCCGTGCGTCACGAGCGGCACGTCCTCGGCCTCGGTGAAGGTCGCCTCGACGTCGCGGCCCACGACCGCGTCAGCGAAGCCGAGGTTGAAGACGACTTCGGAGATCGCCCCCGACAGCGGCAGCACGCGGCTGACGTCGGTCACCTGGACTTCCTCGCCCCACGGCGTCGTAGCCGTCGCGGGCAGCTTCGGGTCGGGCACGCCCACCGGGACGATCGGTCCCTCGAGGGTCGGCAGGGAGACCTCGGTCTCCTGGTCCGCCGCTGCCTCCGACGACGACCCCTCCGCGTCCGGCTCGCTGACGTCATCCGGCGCCGCCGGCTCCTCATCGGGGGCGTCGGGGGCGCCTGAGCCCTGCGCCGGCTCCGTCGGTGCGGCCATCCGGTCGCCCGTCGCGTCCGGGTCGGCCGTGGCGACCGGGGTGCAGGCCGCCAGGGTGAGCGCGGCCAGCAGCGCCGCGATCAGCGGCGCCGCGCTGCGGATCCCTCCGCGGTCGCTCACGCCGGGACCGGCGCCTCCACGCCGCCGAGCTCGTCGAACATACGCGCGTTGCACGCAAAGGCGCGCTCGGAGGCCGCGATGATCGCCGCGCGCTCGTCCGGGGTGAACGGCACCGTGTCGAGCTCCTTGCGGTAGCGGTCGGCGATCCGCTTCGGGGGCTCGGCGAAGGCCAGCATGGTCAGCTGGTCCGGGCGCAGGCCGTACTCCTTGCGCATCCGCATGGCGATGAGCTG
>CAZVUW010000068.1:0-11313 GCA_964629825.1 uncultured Actinomycetota bacterium | reverse complement strand
TCAGCTGGTCCGGGCGCAGGCCGTACTCCTTGCGCATCCGCATGGCGATGAGCTGTCCGCCGGAGAGGTCGCCGAGGATCCTCGTGTAGTGGTGCCCGACGACCGCGGCTGGCACGGCGGCGACGTCCGCGAGGATCGCCGTGCAGTAGTCCCGGGTCGCCACGCAGCGGCCCTGCTGGTCCGGGTCGACGCCCAGGGCGACCAGGTCCGCTCGAATGGCGGCGGCGCGCCGCAGGGAGGGGTCCAGCAGCCCCCGCACCCGCTCGTCCGCTGCGAGCTGGTCCTCGGCCTCCTCGAGGGTGGTGTACACATCTCTCAGCTCGACCAGCAGCGCGACGTAGGCGGACACGTCGAGCTCACCGCCGAGCAGCCGCGTGACGAACGATCGCGTCTCCGCCGTCTCGTGGGCGTTGGCTGTCCGTGTCTTCAGCTCAGAGCTCAGCTGCACCGCGTGTGTCCTCCCGCCGTTTTGGGATTTCAGTAAGCCTGTCCTAACTTAGGGCCGCTTTCCAGCATTGCCCGAACGTGCCCACCGACGCAAAACGAGGAGCTTTGACGTGCACGAGTACCGCGCACGGCGGTGGACGGCGCTCCTGATCGCCGGCCTCACCTGCACGCTGCTGACCGCGGCGCCCGGCTTCGCCCACCAGGCGGAGAGCGGCGAGGAGGGGGCATCCCCCGCCGCGACGACGCAGGCCCAGCCCGACGACTCCGCTCCGGAGCCCGCGGAGGGCGTCGAGGCAACCCCCTCGGACGTCGCGACGCCGGCCCCGGCCGCAACGACGCCGGACCCGGAGGCAGCGGCTGAGGACGCCGCGGCCGGGCAGGTGATCCCGCTCGAGGACGCCGAGGGCGCGCGCGCCTACACCGCCGCGGGCCCCACCATCACGGTCTCGAAGACCAGCGGCCTCAACCCCGACGGCGATGTCGTGACCGTGACCGGCTCCGGGTTCGACGAGACCAAGGGCATCTACGTCGCCTTCTGCGTCAAGCCCGACCCGGGCGAGGCGCCGGGGCCGTGCCTCGGCGGTGTCGACATGGGCGGCGACTCCGAGCGCTCGATCTGGGTTTCATCCAACCCGCCCCCGTATGGCGCCGACCTGGCCAAGCCCTACGGGCCGGGCGGCTCGTTCACGGTGCAGCTCAAGATCACCGGGCGCGACGAGTTCACCGACTGCCTGACCCAGACCTGCGGCGTGTCGACCAGGGCGGACCACACCCGCAGCTCGGACCGCTCCCAGGACGTCTTCGTGCCCGTGACCTTCGCCGGCCAGGAGGGCGACCCCGATCCGAGCCCGTCACCGAGCGCCTCGCCCGGCGCCACGCCCAGCCCGACCGCGACGACCGCCAGCAGCGGTGGCTCCTCCTCGTCGGGAGCCAAGGGCTCGTCCGGCGCGTCGGGCAGCGGCGGGGGCTCCGGCTCCCAGGGCTCCGGGAAGCAGCTTCCGCGCACCGGCGTCGACAGCTGGGCGCTGCTCGCCCTCGGCACCGGTCTGCTCGGTGCCGGCGCCCTGACGCTGCGCCGCGCGCGCCAGCTCTAAGACCCTCTCCAACCGTCTCTTCGATCCGCAAAGGAGCCTCTGTTGCACCCTGCCTCCGCACCCGCGGTCCGGCGCGTCTTCGGCGCGCTGGTGCTGCTCAGCCTGCTGGCCGCTGCCCTGCTCGCGGCCGTGCCCGCTCAGGCGCAGCCCGCCTATGCCGTCGTCGTGACGCCGACGGCGAACGTGCCCGAGTCCGGCGTCCTCCAGATCACCCTGACCGGTGTGCCGGAGGACAAGGGCGTCTACGTGTACTTCTGCGCCGAGCCGCCCGCCGGCCAGCGCCCCGCCGAGGGCGACTGCGACGAGGACCAGGTCTGGGCGGTCGAGAGCTACCCCTACGGGGTGCCGCCCGCGGACGGGTCGGTGCGCAAGCCTTCTGCGGGTGCCTTTCCGCTCAGCGTCCACGCCACCTTCGGTGACGTCGACTGCCGCGCCACCACCTGTGGGGTGTTCGTGCGCCGTGACCACCGCGACATGTCGGACACGAGCCTGGACCGGTTCATGCCGGTGACGTTCGCCGCCCCGGACCCTGACCCCGAGCCGGAGCCGGAGCCGACCCCGACCACGAACCCGCCCGCCTACGGGGTGACGGTGCAGCCGACCACCAACCTGCCGACGACGGGCAGCGTCTCGGTCACGATCACGGGCCTGCCGGAGGACGAGGGCGTCTACGTCCGCCTCTGCGCCAAGCCGGCCGCGGGCCAGCGGCCCAAGGACTCGGACTGCGACGGCCAGGGCGTCTGGGCGCTCGACCGCTACCCCTACGGTCCGCCGCCCACCGACGGCACCGTGCGCAAGCCCTCGGACGGGCCGTTCCCGCTGAGCATCCGCGCGACCTTCGGCTCGGTCGACTGCCGCACGACGGAGTGCGGCGTGTTCGTGCGCCGCGACCACCGCGCCGGGGCCGACACCTCGCGCGACCGCTTCATCCCCGTGACGTTCGCGCGCGGCGCGGGAGTGGCCGCCCAGCGCGTCTCCGGCTCCAACCGCTTCGCGACCGCCGCTGCTGCCTCGGCCGACAGCTTCGCTCCTGGAGTGCCGGTGGTCTACGTGGCCACGGGTGAGGGCTTCGCCGACGCGCTGGCCGCCGGCGCCGCCGGTGGCGCCCAGGGCGGCCCCGTGCTGCTGACCGCCCGCGACCTGCTGCCCGAGCCGACCAAGGCCGAGCTCGAGCGTCTGCGGCCGGCCAAGATCGTCGCCGTCGGCGGCACCGCCGCGATCTCCGACAGGGTCCTCGCCGAGCTGAAGCGCTTCGGCCCGGTCAGCCGCGCCTCGGGCAGCGACCGCTTCGCCACCGCCGCCGCCATCTCGCGCGCGACCTTCGCGCCGGGGATCCCGACGGCCTATGTCGCGACGGGCGGTGACTACCCTGACGCCCTCGCGGGGGCGGCGATCGCGGGTATGCACGGCGGTCCGGTCCTGCTGTCGGCGACGGACCGCGTGCCGGACGTGACCCTCGCCGAGCTGCGTCGACTTCAGCCGCGTCGGATCGTGATCCTGGGCGGCACCGCCGCGCTGTCGCCCGCCGTCGCGACCGCGCTCGCCAAGATCGCGCCGGTCAACCGGATCTCAGGTGCGAACCGCTTCGCGACCGCCGCCCGCATCTCCGAGGAGTACAGCACGGCGGTGACCGTCTACGTCGCGACCGGGGGCAACTACCCCGACGCGCTCGCGGCCAGCGCCATCGCGGGCCGCGACGGCGGTCCGGTCCTGCTGGTCACGCGCGACAGCGTGCCGGCCGAGACCCTGGCGGCGCTCCGGCGCCTGTCGCCGCAGCGCATCGTCGTGCTGGGGGGCACCGGCGCCGTGTCCGACGCCGTGCTGAACCGCCTGCGCTCCTTCGAGAGCTGATCCGTCGCTGAGGGGGTGCGGCCGCGGCCTCGCGGCCGCACCCTTTCAGGTCGGGACGTTGATGCGCACGGGGCAGTGGCCTTCGGGGACGATCTCGACCCCCGACGGCGCCCGTTCCACGGTGAGCCCGGTGCGGTCGTCGATGCTGAGGGTCAGCAGCCCGCCGGCCAGCGGCAGCTCGATCAGGCGCAGCGAGCGGAAGGGCGGGGGCCACAGCGGCCTCAGGACCACCCGGCCCTCGGGCAGGTGCGGTTGGAAGCCGAACACCGCTCGCAGCATCAGCAGGATGGATCCCGCCGCCCACGCCTGCGGACGGCAGGCGGCCGGGTAGGGCAGCGGCTCCAAGCCGGGCACGCGCTGCTCGCCCGCGAACAGCTCCGGCAGCCGCAGCTGGAAGTGGCGGGCGGCGGCGAGCAGGTTGCTGATCAGCTGCCGCGCCTCGGCGTCGTGTCCGGCGACAGCCAGGTTCCAGGCCGCGATGGCGGTGTCGTGGGGCCACACGGAGCCGCCGTGGTAGGACAGCGGGTTGAAGCGCGGTGACTCTGACGTCAGCGTGCGCAGCCCCCACCCGCTCGCCATGTCCGGGCTGGCCAGGCGCCGCGCCACGAGCGCGCACTCCTCGGCGTTCAGGATCCCCGTGGCCGGCAGGTGGCCCATGTTCGAGGCGATGCTGTCGACCCGCTCACCGTGCCCGTCGAGGGCGATGGCCGGGTAGTCCCCGTCGTCGGCCGGGACCCAGAACCGCTGGCGGAAGCGCTCGGCGAGCGCGGCCGCCCACTCGCGCCAGCGGTCCCCACCGGGCCGGCCGAAGTGGTCGAGCAGCTCAGCGCCCCGCTGCGCGGCCTCGTAGGCGTAGCCCTGCACCTCGCACAGCGCGATCGGCGGCTCGGCCAGCCGTCCGTCGGCGAACTGGATGCCGTCTTCGGAGTCCTTCCAGCCCTGGTTCGAGAGGCCGCGCTCACCCTGCCGCTGGTACTCGAGGAAGCCGTCGCCGTTGGGGTCGCCGTAGGTGACCATCCACTCCAGGGCGGCCTCGGCGTGCGGCAGCAGGCGCTCGACCTCGGCCTCGTCCAGCCCCCAGCGCCAGGCCTCGTTGAGGAGGGTGACGAACAGCGGGGTGGCGTCCATCGTCCCGTAGTAGAGCGGCGGCAGGTCGCTGCGCTCGGTGAGCCCGCCGTGGCGGATCTCGTGGATGATCTTGCCGGGCGCCTCCTCGGTCTCGGGGTCGAGTCGGCGGCCCTGGCGCCGGGCCAGCGCGCGCAGCGTTCCGCGCGGCACGTCCAGCCCGAGGGGCAGGGCCATCGTGGCGGCCCACAGGGAGTCGCGGCCGAACAGGGTCAGGTACCAGGGGCTGCCCGCGGCGAAGAACAGGTCGCCCGGCCCCTGGGGATCCTCGACCAGCAGCGAGGCGAGGTCCGCGACGCTCTGGGACAGGACGTCAACCAGGTCCGCGGGCGTGCTGGCGATCCTGATCGTCGGCCAGGCCGGCACCGGGTCGGTCGGCAGCCCCGCCAGGTCGTCCCAGCTGCGCGTGGGCCATGACTCCCGGTCCGAGTCGATGAAGCCGACCTTGAGCCGGGTGGTCCAGACCTCGCCCGGTTCGAGGTCTATGTGCCAGTGCAGCAGGCCGCGGCGCTCGTCGAGGTCGTGGGGTGGGTGGTCCAACGTGACGATGCTCGCCTGATCGCCGCGGACGAACCGCAGGCCGCCTTCCGCCTCCTCGCAGCGGGCCGAGCGCGTCGCCAGGCCGTGCTTGACGTCGAAGATGTAGGCGAAGTCGCAGTCGACCTCGAGCTCGACCGGCAGGGACAGGCGGCTCTGCCCGAGGTTGCGCAGCGTGATCTGCTCGAGCAGCGAGTCGGAGACGACCCGCCGCCGGTCGAGCAGCAGGGTCGGGTCGGGCTGGTCCGCGGGCCGGTTCGACCGGCAGGCGGTGAAGCGGGCGCGACTGCCGCCGACCGTGTGGCCGCGCAGCACCAGCGGCTCTGCGCCGTCGAGCCGGATCACGAGGTGGCTCAGGGCGCGGGTGTCGCGCACGAACAGGCCGTGCTTGGAGTCGCGCAGGATCTGTCCGCCGGAGTCCGAGATGCAGAATGTCTCGGCTGCCACGCAGGTCACTTCGCCCATCGGGCCGTGGTGGCTGGAGAGTGGTGCCATCGATCCCTCCGAAGCCTCGTCGGGCTCTTACATTCTGCCGTGCCCGGGCTCGCCGCCGGGCGCTCCGCCATCTGCGGGCTCGCGCTCCGCGGACCGCAGCGCAGAGCGGGCGCGTTGCCTGACCACGGCGGTGAGCGCGCGCGCTCCTGCCTGGTCGGAGGTCGCGGTCGTGCCGCTGCGGCGGGCCGTGAGCGCGGCGGCCACCGCGGCGGCTGCGTCATCCGGCACGCGGGGTCGAGCGCCGGTGCGCTCCAGCGCCCAGGCCCCGGCCGCGCTCTTCGAGCGCCAGCGGCCGGTCTCGAGCCAGCACAGGGCCCGGCAGGCGTTCAGGATCGAGCTCGCGGTGGCGGTCTCGTTCTGCTCGTGCCAGCGCAGTGAGTCCAGCAGGGCGGAGGCCACATCAGCGTGCCGGGGTGGGCCGATGACGTCGGCCGCGGCAGGGCCGACGACCGGCACCGC
Source organism: uncultured Actinomycetota bacterium (assembly GCA_964629825.1). GTDB lineage: Bacteria > Actinomycetota > Nitriliruptoria > Euzebyales > Egibacteraceae > CAZVUW01. The sequence continues at coordinate 5,305 of CAZVUW010000068.1, read as the reverse complement.
CGCGTCGCGCGCCATCGCCACGTCGAGTAGGAACCAGTGGGCCGGGTCGCCGCCAGAGCTGACCAGCACCTTCCGCGTCGGCCCGGAGTTGACGTTGAGCTCGTAGTCCAGCGGATAGGTCGGCGCGGCCAGCACATGGCTGCGGTAGACGACGTACTCGACCCCCGCCCAGGGGCAGCGCTGGCCGGCCTCGACCACCGCCTCGGCAAGAGCCGCGCGCCGGGAGTCGCCGAGTGGGGCGGCGCAGGCGACCAGCACGTCCACGTCGCTGTCGGGCCCGACGGCGTCCCCGGTCGCGATCGAGCCGACGACCCACAGCCCGACCAGGTCCTCGCCGAGCCAGCGCCGGGTGATCGCAGCCAGCTCGGTGACGAAGGGCGCGATGGCAGCGGGGATGACGGAGGATCCGATCGGGGTGGCGTCCATGCGGCGGCCTCCTGCTCTCGGCGTCAGGCGCGCGTCTGCACTACCCGCCGCGGCTGCTGGCAAAGAGAGAGGGGGGCGCCCATCGGCGCCCCCCTTCAGCTTTGCTGCTGCCTGCTAGTGCTGGTCAGGCAGCTCGTCGAGCAGCGCCTGCAGCGTCGCCGCGAGGTTGCGCAGCCCGGCGGGGTCGCCCTGGTTGGGCTTGTCCTTGGTCTCGATCACATCCGCCTGCCACAGCAGCAGGTGGATGGCGCGCTCCAGGTGCGTGCCGGCGATCGGCCGCTGCTGGTCGAGCGACAGCCACAACTCGGCCTGGGCGAGCGCGTGGCGGATCTTGGCCTCGAGGCCGGCGGTGATGCCGCCGTCGGCCACCAGGCGGTCGAGCTCACCCTCGGCGAAGGCGAAGCCAGCGGCGACGGCGCCGCCCACGATCGGGAGCTCGACGGTCGAGTTCTCCAGGTCGATCGTGATCGTGACGCCGTTGGTGCCGTGGTTGGCGATGGTGCTGGAGTCGACACCGGCGATCACGATGCCGATGCGGTGCCCCGGCTTGAACACGTAGTCGGTCGCCATGATGTCCCACTCCAGGTCGTAGGGCTGGCCTGGGGTGAGCTGGGCCACGCCCGCGATGAACGGGACGTTGGCCGTGCCGCGCGAGACGACCTCGTAGTTCTGCGTGCGGGTGCGCCGCTGGACGTCGCGGTAGCAGCCGGTGTCGATCGCGGTGCCCTCACCGAAGCAGGTGATGGTCGCCAGATCCAGGATGCCGCCGCCCGTGTTCCAGTTGCTGCGGGTGTCGGTGCCGTAGTCGACCAGGTAGGCGTTCAGGTGCGAGTCGGGGCGGTCGAACGACGCCCTGATCTTCACGTTGGTGGTGCCGCTCACCCGGACGGCGCGGTTGAGCTCCTCGCTCAGGAACACCACGCGGTTGTTGCCCCGGTTGAACGGGTTGGGCGCCGCGGCGGTGTAGGACTGCCGCAGCTCGACGAACGACTGGGTGCCGTCCTGGTTGTGCGCGTCCAGGCTCAGGGTGCCGGGCCGCGCGTCATCGGCGTCATCGGGCTGACCGAGCTCAAGCGCGACTGGGGTGCCGCCCGGCCAGGTGTCGTACTGGAACCACTGGTTCGGGCCGTGCTCCACGTCGGCCATGGGCTCGTCCATGATCCCGTTCTCGATGCCGTGGAGCCAGTAGTCCCACCAGCGGTGGATGGTGTCGAGCCACTCCTCGCGGCGGAAGTCGAACGCCTTCTCGTGCGCGACTTCGGCGAGCCAGATCTTGCGCGGGACGTCGTGCTCCTCGAGGGCCTCCCACAGCTCGCCGTAGTTGGACGGCTTGACGTTCCAGTCCTGCTTGCCGTGGACGACGAACACGCTCGCCTTGAACTTGTCGACGTCCTTGATGTAGTTGCGCTGCATCCAGAAGTCGGTGGTCGGGTCCTCGGTGTTCCCGGCCTGGAGCATCGCGTTGGTCTCGGTGCACTGCGCCGCGGGGGCGTCGCCGACGGACTGGGCGAGGCTCAGCGGCGTGTGGCCCGTGAAGCGGGCGCCGTTGTGCCAGTACCACAGGTACCAGGACGAGATGCCGGCGAGCGGCACGATCGTGGTGAGCCCCTCGAGCCCCAGGGAGGCGACGCCGTTGGCGACGGTGCCGTCCCAGGACTTGCCGATCATCCCGGACTTGCCGTTGGACCAGTAGGCCGTGACCGGGTTGCCCTCGACGTCGAAGCCGGGTGCGTCGCCGGTCAGCCACTTGATGAACTGGCCGGTGTTCGCGATCTCACCCGGGCCGCCGATGTCCAGGCAGCCGGTGGAGGCGCGCGTGCCCGCCAGGTCGAGCAGGGCGACGGCGTAGCCGCGCGGCACGAACACGTTGTCGTAGTAGAGCGGGAAGAAGTCGATGCCGTCCTTCGGCCGGACCTCCAGGGTCGCGACCTCACCCAGCTGGTCGCGCAGCTGCAGGCCAACGGCGTTGGTGGTCCCGACGACCGGGATGCCCACGTTCACGGTCGCGTTGAACGTACCGGCGACGTTGTTGTAGATGATCGCGCCGATCGCGCCGGCGGCCTGCGCCGACTCGGCCTTCTGCTGGAACGTGATGCCGTTCCCACGCTCGATCACAGCGATCGCGCCGGGGGTATCCGCCGGGCAGTCGGCGGGCGTGGCGGCGAAGCCGCAGAAGACCAGGCGCCCGGTCTGTCCCGCCAGGGGCACCGACGGCGTCATGACCCAGCCGTCCAGGATGCTGTTGCCGACCGTGATGAGGCCGTTGGCGCCGGGCTTGATCTCGGAGGCGCGACCGCGGCCCTCGTTCAGGTAGTAGGGGCTCGCGACGATGATCGTCGGGACCTTCAGCCCCTCCTCGGTGGCCGCGGGGCGGATGATGTCGACGTTGATGACGTCGAGATCGTCGCCGTTCGCGGTCGACGCGACGCCGGGGATGCGGATGGTCTCGCGGACGGCGTTCTCGTAGGAGAACACCGGCTGGGTGCGACCGTTCTCGACCACGATCTCTGTCGGCTCGTCGGCCAGAGCCGTGGCGCCCGCGTCGGAGTCCTGGGACTCCTCAAACGCCTCGACCGCCTCCTCGGCTTCGAGCGCCCCGAGGGCCTCCTCCGCGCTCGGGTCGGTCGTCGCCTGACCCTCGACCGCCTGCTGGGCTACGCCCTCGGCGGCGTTGCCGAGGGGTGCACCGCCTAGCAGCAGAGCGAACGCGAGGGCGAGCGCAAGCACGAAGCGAAGCCTGTCCACTCGCATGGAAAGGTGCATAACTCCTCCACGGACATGGCGCTGCCTGGCCCGCAGTGCAGCGCCGTTGACGGGTACGGCTCGACCCTATGAAGCGCCGCTGCGGACGTCAATGCTGACGTTGTGCCGGACGATCCATAGATCTGCGCGCATAGCGCTCAGGTTTTCTGTGTGCCCGGGTGAGAGAAGGGGTACCATCGCCGCATGGACATCAACCGCTTCACCGTGAAGGCCCAGGAAGCGCTCCAGGCCGCCGTCTCGCTGGCGACCTCGAGCTCGCACACCGAGGTGCACGCCCTGCACCTCTTGCACGCGCTGCTCGACCAGTCCGAGGGACCCGTCTACCCGGTGCTCAGCCGGCTGGGCGTGACGCCCACCGAGCTGCGCAGCGTCGTGCAGAGCGCGCTCGGCCGACTGCCCGCCGCGCACGGAGCGCGCCAGCAGCCGGCGCTCTCGCGTGGCGCCCTCGAGGTGCTGAACGCGGCGGAGGAGCGGGCCGAGGCGCTCGGCGACGACTACACCTCAACCGAGCACCTGCTGCTCGCGCTGTCGGCCTCCGAGGGCACGGCCGGCCAGATCCTGCGCGACAAGGGGGTGGCGGGGGATGCCCTGCTGGCGGCGCTGCGGGAGGTGCGCGGCAGCCAGCGCGTCACCTCGCCGACGCCCGAGGGGACCTATGAGGCGCTCGAGCGCTACGCGCGTGACCTCACCGCGCTGGCGCGCGACGGCAAGCTCGATCCTGTAATCGGCCGCGACGCCGAGGTGCGCCGGGTCGTGCAGGTCCTGTCGCGCCGCACCAAGAACAATCCGGTCCTCATCGGCGACCCCGGTGTCGGGAAGACCGCCATCGTCGAGGGGCTCGCCCAGCGCATCGTCGCCGGCGACGTCCCCGAGGGGCTCAAGGACAAGCGCATCATCGCCCTCGACCTGGCGGCGATGATCGCCGGCGCCAAGTACCGCGGCGAGTTCGAGGAGCGCCTGAAGGCCGTCCTGAAGGAGATCGAGGCCAGCGAGGGCCAGCTCATCACCTTCATCGACGAGCTGCACACCATCGTCGGCGCGGGCAAGGCAGAGGGCGCGATGGACGCGGGCAACATGCTCAAGCCCATGCTGGCGCGCGGGCAGCTGCGCATGATCGGCGCCACGACCCTCGACGAGTACCGCGAGATCGAGAAGGACAAGGCGCTTGAGCGCCGCTTCCAGCCGATCCACGTCGGCGAGCCCAGCGTCGAGGACACCATCGCGATCCTCCGCGGGCTCAAGGAGCGCTACGAGGTCCACCACGGGGTCCGGATCACGGACTCCGCCCTGGTCGCGGCCGCCAAGCTCTCCGATCGCTATCTGACCGAGCGCTTCCTGCCCGACAAGGCGATCGACCTCGTCGACGAGGCCACCAGCCGGCTGCGGATCGAGATCGACTCGATGCCATCCGAGATCGACGTGCTTGACCGCCGCCGGCGCCAGCTGGAGATCGAGCTCGCGGCCCTGGAGGGCGACGAGGACCCCGCCGCCATCGACCGCCGTCGCGCCATCGCCGACGAGCTCGAGACGCTGCGCGGCGAGCTGGGCGAGCTGACCGCCCACTGGGAGGCGGAGAAGGCCGCCATCGCGCGCATCCGCGACGTCAAGCAGAAGATCGAGTCGGCGCGCGAGGAGGCCGACCGGGCCGAGCGCGACGGCGACCTCTCCCGCGCCGCCGAGCTCCGGTACGGCCGCATCCCGGCCGCCGAGCGCGACCTCGTCGCCGCGCAGGAGGAGCTCGCCAAGCTGCAGGCCGACCGGCGGATGCTCAAGGAGGAGGTCGACGCCGAGGACATCGCCGAGGTCGTCGGCGCCTGGACCGGCATCCCCGTGGCCCGACTGCTCGAGGGCGAGCGCGACAAGCTGCTGCGCTTGGAGGACACCCTGCGCCAGCGCGTCATCGGTCAGGACGAGGCCGTCACCGCGGTCGCCAACGCGGTGCGCCGCTCGCGCGCCGGTCTGGCAGACCCCGACCGGCCGCTCGGGTCGTTCCTGTTTCTGGGGCCGACCGGCGTCGGCAAGACCGAGCTCGCGCGCACGCTCGCCGAGTTCCTGTTCGATGACGAGCGCGCGATGGTGCGCCTCGACATGGGCGAGTTCCAGGAGAAGCACACGG
>CAZVUW010000067.1:0-17922 GCA_964629825.1 uncultured Actinomycetota bacterium | reverse complement strand
GAAGTCCGTCGAGATGATGAGCCCCGTCACCATCACGAGCATCGCCGCCGGGAGGATCACGAGGGTCACGATGAGGCTGATCCGGGGTGCCGCCTGAGCCGCCCGCTGGCGCGCCCGCGCCGACGCATCGCGACGCATCTCGGTCGAGATCTGGGCCAGCGTGTCCGCCAACGGCGTGCCCAGGTCCTCTGCCTGCAGCAGCGAGCCGATGAACTGGCTGAGCGCCTCGGAGCTGTTGCGGTCCCGCAGCTCCTGGAGCGCGGCGCGCCGGCTCTGACCGAGGTCCATCTTGTGCAGCGCCATGCGCATCTCATCCGCGAGGGGGCCGGGCAGCGCCTCGGCCACGCGCGCGATCCCGCTGCGGAAGGACAGGCCCGCCCGCACCGACACCGCGAGGATGTCCAGGAAGTCGGGCAGATCGCGCTCGATCTGCTGCTGACGCCGTCGTGACTCCTGTCGCAGCCCGATGTCGGTGATGGTCCAGCCGAACGCGACCAGGCCGGCGGCTATCAGCCAGCGTCCCTGCACGGCGAGGACCGCGGCCAGCGCGGCGAAGATCGCCGTCAGGGCGACCTTCCGGCCCGCGTAGGCCTCGAGCGTCATGCCATGCGGCCGCCCGGCGCTGTCCAGCCGCTGCCGGATAGCCGTGACGCGGTCGGGTCCGAGGCGGCGCAGGACGGAGGCGGCGAAGCGGTCGGCGCACCAGTCGGAGAAGCGCTGAAGCAGCGGTGGGCGCTCAGGCCGGCGCTCCAGGACCATGCCCTCGCGGACCACCAGATCAGGGCCGGCGTGGCGGTACATGCGGAAGCCCACCAGCGCCAGCACATAGCAGGCGGTGAGCACAGCAGCGGCGAGCGCCGTCACAGGTCGATCCTCGTTGTCCGCCGGATCATGAGGTAGCCGGCCGCCGTCATCGCCCCCGCCACCACCAGGACGACCCGTCCGAAGAGGCTCGAGACCATCTGGTCGAGCGCTCCCGGGTTGGTGAGGTTCAGCAGCAGCAGCAGCCCGAGGACGAGCGCGGGGATCACGTAGGACGTGAAGACCGCACCCACCAGCATGAGACGCACCTCGCGCGCGGTGTCGCGCCGCGCCTGGAGCGTTCGGGCCAGGTCCGCCAGGGCGCGCACCAGGTCGCCGCCGGCGCGCTGCTGGATGATCATCGTCGACACCAGCACACCGACGTCCCGAGAGGGCATCCGGCGGACCAGATCGCCCAGCGCATCCTCGATCGATTGGCCGAGGCGGTTCTGCGACGCCACCCGACGCAGCTCCACGCCGGCGGGGTCATCCAGGTCGCTGCCCGCCAGCTCGATGGCGCTCAGCAGCGACAGGCCGGCCTGCGTGCCGTTCGAGATCATCCTGGCGACGTCCGGCAGCTGTGCGATGAAGTCGTCCCGGCGTCGGCGGCGCTGGCGCTCGACGTACCACCACGCGGCGCAGCCCCCGCCGACTCCCGCGGGCACCGCGATCCACAGCGGCAGGACCTGCCGGATCACGACATAGGCCGCCAGCGCACCGCCCGCGCTGAGCGCCAGGAACGTGAGGGGGCTCCACCCGACTCCGCCGCCGATCAGGTAGGTCGACAGGCGCTCGCCCACGTCGGTCCTGCGGAAGGCAGCCTCCAACCGGTTCAGGAGCTTGCGATCCCTGCGCTCCGCGTCCTCCAGAGCGTTGCGCGCCCGGATGGCCCTGCGCTCGGCGGCATCGGCGGCGAGCTGGCTGATGGCGCCCACCAGGAGGAGGGTCGTCAGGGCCAGACCGGCGATGATCCCGAGGTACAGCATCGCTACACCCGCTGCCCCGCCGCCGCCAGGGCCGCCAGGTAGGTCTCCGGGACGGCCACGCCGGCGTGGCTAAGGCGCACCAGCAGCTCCTCCGGCGGTGGAGCCAGCTCCCACGCCCCGTGCACCACGCGATCAGGGCCGACGGGCTCGGGCACGAACCGGGACAGGGTCAGCAGCTCGAGCTCGTGGCGGCGGGGAGAGACGATCACCGACACCTCGACCACCCGGCGGCCGCGGTCCACCCCGCGCTCGAGCTGCACGATGCAGTGCACCGCCCCGGCGACCTGGTCGCGCAGGGCCTCGAACGAGATGTTGAGCTCCGTCATGGACGCGAGCGTCTCGAGGCGGGTGATGGCGTCGTCGGTTGAGTTGGCGTGAACCGTCGCCAGGGAGCCCTCATGGCCGGTGTTCATGGCTTGGAGCATGTCGAGGGTCTCCTCACCGCGGACCTCGCCGACGATGATGCGGTCGGGGCGCATGCGCAGGGCGTTGCGGACCAGGTCGCGGATGGTGACCTGCCCCTTGCCTTCGACGTTGGGAGGCCGCGACTCCAGGGAGATCACGTGCGACTGCTGCAGCTGGAGCTCGGCGGCGTCCTCGATCGTGACGATGCGCTCGGCATCGGGGATGAAGGCCGACAGGGCGTTCAGCAATGTGGTCTTGCCTGTGCCGGTCCCTCCCGAGATGACCACGTTGAAGCGGGCGGTGACCAGGGCTGCCAGCAGGTCGGCGGTCGGCTGGTCGAGAGTTCCGAGCTCGATCAGCTCCTGGAGGGAGTAGGCGCGCGGGAAGCGGCGGATCGTCAGGATCGGGCCGGACAGCGACAGCGGGGGGATGATGACGTTGACGCGTTCACCGGTGGGGAGGCGCGCGTCGACCATCGGGCTCGACTCGTCAACGCGGCGGTTCACGGCCGAGACGATGCGGTCGATCGTCTGGAGCAGCTGCGCCTCGCTGACGAAGTGCGTGTCGACCCGCGTCAGGTGGCCGTCACGCTCGACCCAGATGTCGCGCGGGCCGTTAACCATGATCTCGGTGATCGAGGAATCCGCCAGCAGCGGCTCGAGCACGCCTAGCCCGAGCGCCTCGTCGACCACCCTGCGGATCAGCGCCGAGCGCTGCTCGGTGGACAGCACCGGGCCCTCGCGCGTGATGATGCGGCCCACCACCCGCTCCAGGCGCGCGCGCCGCTGGCTCGGGGTGAGGGCGATCAGCTCGTCGAGGTCGATCTCCTCCAGCACCTTCTGCCGATACCAGGAGGTCTCCGACTGGCGCTCAACCAGCTGCGCGCCGTCGACGGCTCCTGGATCCTGCTCCCGTGCGATCCGGTCCTTCAGTCCCATGGCGACCTCAGGCTTGGCATGGCGACGGTTCGTTCGATGCGCAGGCGGGCCAGCCGCACACCTGGCACGACGCTGGGCACGCGGCTGGAGACCGTGACGCTGACGCTCGGCCCCGCCGACAGGCGCACGTTCGCTCCGGACTGGAGCCACGGGGGCAGCGCCGACACCCCCGACGTGCGCGTTCGAGCGCCGTCCTCGGTGACCATGGCGACCCGTGCCGCGGTGCGGGCGGCCTGCTCGGTGACCACGGCCGTGTGGCCGATCAGCAGCGCTTGAACCAGCGCCAGGCTGACCAGCACCAGCAGCGGCGCTCCGCCGAGCAGCTCCAGGGCGGCCTGGCCGCGCTCGCTGCGCCAACGGGCTCGGCTCATCGCGGACGTTCTCCTCGCAGCTCGCGTTCGAGCGCGTAGCCCGAGCGCGAGGACACCCTGACGTCGGGACGGATTCCGGGCACGATCATGGGCACGCGCACCTCGGCCTCGACCGTTCGCTGCGCCCCGCCACCGCCGTGGCTGAGCCGCAGCGACCTGCTCCAGGCGTCCGGTATCCGGTCTGCGGCATGTGCCTGGACCACGGCCGCGGGGGTGCCGACCGCAAGCTGGCGGGCGGCTTCGCTGGCGGCGTGTCCCGCGAAGATGAAGCTGAGCCCCACCAGCGCCAGCTGGAACGCGAGCGCGATGATCACCAGCGCGAACGGGGCGACCCCGAGCAGCTCGACCGCACCCTGCCCGCCTTCGCCGCGGCGGCGCCAGGCACGTCCCCGGACGGCACCTGTGCGGGCGGCCCACAGACCCAGGTGGGTGCCCAGGTCGGTGATGGCGGCGCGCACGGACCCCTCGGCCGCGCGCGTCGGCGAGCCGGAGTTCACGGCCGCCTGAAGGCCCTTGTAGTCGGACGGCACGACCACTCGTGCGCGCGGCGCGGCGACGACCTGCTCGACCAGCTCCGGCTGGATGTCGCTCATGCGTGCGACGCGGTTGACGACGACCTCGATCCCGTCTTTGCGGATGTCCAGCCGCTGCCACAGGCCGAGCAGGCGGTTCGCCCCGCGCAGCGCGGGAACGTCCGGCGTTGTCACGAGCACGACGCTGTCGGCGAGCTCCGTGGCGACGGCGCTGGCCTCGGTCATGACCGAGCCCGCGTCCACGATCACGATGTCGAAGCGGCTCCGGATGGCCCCGAGGATCTGACGTGCGTGGGGGCCCGTCACGTCCTCGGCGTGCTCGCCTTCCAGCGGCGCCAGCAGAAGGTGCAGGCCGGTGGCGTGCGGATGCAGCGCCTCCTCCAGATGCCGGTCGCTGATGTTGTCCGCGACCTCGAGCAGATCGATCACGCTGCGACGGTGCTGGAGGTCCAGGTAGCTGACGACGTCGCCGGTCTGCAGGTCGAAGTCGACCAGGCAGACGCTTCGGTTCGTGGCCGCAGCCTCCTCGAGGGCCTCCAGCGCCAGGTTGAGGGCGATCCAGGTTGTCCCGACGCCGCCCTTCGCCCCGGCGACCGTGACCATGCGGGCGGACGAACCCGCGCCGGCGTCGACGCGCTGGACGGCGATGCGCTCGCGCATCGAGCGCGACCACGCCGCCGCCGCGGACAGGTCCGACTCGAGGGCGTCGATGGACAGCGGGAGCCCGACGACCCCGCGTGCGCCCGACTGGAGCGCCCCCCTGAGCAGATCGGGCGTGGGGTCAGACACCAGCAGGACGACGCCGAGGGTGGGGAAGCGAGTACCCAGATCCCGTGCCAGATGCAGCAGCGGGAGAGGACCGACGTCCTCGTGGATCAGCACGACGTCGACCTCGCCATCCTGGCAGGCCGACACGACCGCAGGTCCGCTTGCGGCCGTGCCGACGACCTTGAGGCCGCTGGTCTCCGCCAGCAGAGCGCGGGCGTCGGCTGCCAGCTCGGGATCTGCGATGCCCAGAAGGACCCGGCTAGCCATCGGTCTCCTCCGAGTCGTCGTCCGGGCTGTCCGGGGTTGGGGCCGGCGGCGGCTCCGCCGCGTCGTCCTCGGCTGCGTCCTCGGCTGCCGGAGGTGCCTCGGGGATCTCGAGCCCCGGCTGGTCCGGGCCGCCGGGGATCGCACGTCCCGCCGGAAGCGAGAAGCGGCGGGCGTCCGTGGGCAGCGGCTGGTCATCACCGGGTGCCAGGAGCCCGAGGCGGACCTTGGTGGCGAAGGACTCGACGTAGGTCAGCACCAGGCTGTCCCGCACCGACAGGGCGAAGGTCACGGGCACCACCCGCGACTCGGAGAAGCCCAGGTCCTCCTCACCGCTGAGCAGCTCGGTGCCGACATCGATGATCTCGGCGCCCGACACGACGATCTCCGAGCTGGGCGGGGTCTCACCGTCACCGGGGAAGGTCGCGTAGATGTCGACGACGTCGCCCGGGCGGATCTTGCCGGCCACCCCGGTCTCGGCATCGACCATGATCGCGATCTCGCGCTGGCCGATCTCAAGGTGGGGACGCTCGCGAACCATGCCGTCCTGCAGGATCGACGCGGCCGGCAGAGCGGTCGCGGCGACCAGGCCCTCGAGCTCGCTGCGGCTGCGCAGCGCTGACTCCGGCACCCAGCGTCGCGGTATCTCGCGCTCCTCGACGGCGCTGTCGGGGATCGGCTGCTGCACGGGCACGTCCTCGGTCAGCCACAGGACGGTCGTCATGGGCTCCACCTGCGAGCGCACGTCCGCCACATAGCGGGACACGAGGACGAACACGGCGACACCCCCGGCCGCTGCCAGGAGCATCAGCATCAGTCCGCGTCGCTGTCTCGGGTTCAATCCAGGGTCACCAACCTCGGTTCTCGGCGGCGTCGGCCGGACGCGCGGCTCCGCAGCGGCCGCAGGCCTCGGTCGTCGCCGCGCCGCACCAGCCGCAGCGCGACAGCGGCATCGAATTCAAGGACTCCTCGAACAGGTCTAGGTCAGCGCTGAACGCGACCACCTCGGTCAAGCGTGGGCAGCCCCACCAGTCGGGACCGTTCGCGGTCGGGGGGACCTCCGTCACCGGGGCATCTCCAAGCGCCGGAAGCAGCTCGCTCCGGCACCAGTCGGGCCGGCCCTGGCGATCCGCGACCACGACGTGGGCGCTCTCGGGAAGCGGTGGTAACGACAGCTGATCGAGGTCGCCGACCGCCTCCACCCCTGGCTCCGGCCCCGCGCAGGCGACGAAGCCGGCGCGGGAGGCGTATGAGCGCAGGTGCAGCCCGAAGGGGACCGTGATCCGCTCGAGCCCGGTCACACGGGACAGCCACGCGAGGCTGACCATCCGCCGCTCGACCTCGGGCACGAGCAGAGCAGAGTCGAGCGGGTCGTCCAGCCGCTCCATCACGCCGGCCAGGACCGCAGCGGCCACCGACGCCGCCAACGGGGGAAGCGAGGTGGTCGCGATCGCGAGCCGCGAGGCGCCGAGCAGCATCCGGACGCTGTCGACCAGCTCCCGCATGCGCGGAGAGGTCGAGGGATCGACAAGCAGCACCGACGGACCGTGCTCGTCGATGGTCGTGGCGCACGCGCGATGGAGAGCCGGCATCCCCGCCGGTGAGGCCGGGGAGCTCACGGGGATGGGCTCGGGCTCGTACAGCGACAGCAGATCTATGTTCAGCGCGAGGAGAGGCATCTACTCCGTCGACTAGCAAGCTGGCTGGCGGTGGGATCCTGGGCCTCGGCCGCGGTCTCCCGGCCAGCAGATCCCGCAGCGGGCTCTGCTGAGAAGGGGGGACCATAGCATGCATCCGCCATGTTCAAACCGATTGGTCCTGGAAAGCAGGCTTGACCCCATCGCGCGAGTTGCGACTGCTGTGCGACGGCGCTGACGTCGGCGTCGTCGCCGTGGCGGCCTCCTTCGGCGCCCGTCTGCGGGGCCTGCTGGGTGAGAGCCCGGTGCGCCGCTGCCTGCTCCTGGAGCCCTGCAGCTCCATCCACACCCTCGGCATGTCCGAGGCGCTGGACGTCGCCTTCTGCACCGCCGACCTCGAGGTGCTGGACGTGCGGACCGTGCGGCCGTGGCGGCCGTGGGTCGCGGTTCCGGGCACCCGCAGCGTCCTCGAGGCCGCCGCCGGGGCGCTGTCGATGATGGGTGTGCGGCCCGGGCTGCGGCTGGCCGTGGCGCTCGACGGTCGTGTGCTGCCAGACCGGCGTGCTCGCCGAGACGCCGCTCGCGGCCTGCGCCGCGTCGGGGGCGGGCCCGAACCCCGGTAGCATGAGGGTTCAGCGCAGCCGTTCGAGACTGCTCCGCCGTCTGCCCAAAGGCTCCCTCTCACCGCAACACCTTGCCATCCATGACCGATGCCCTGACAGCACAGCAGCAACGGCGGCTCGCGGAGCTGGTCGCGGTCTACCCTGTCGCGGATGAGCTCGGCAAGCGCTTCGCCGATGCCGGTCACGAGCTGTACCTGGTCGGGGGCACCGTCCGTGACACGCTGCTGCACGGCCGCACCAACAACGACCTCGACTTCGCCACCTCGGCCCATCCCTCGGAGACCCGGCGGGTGCTGGAGGGCTGGGCGGACGACCTGTGGATGACCGGTGCCCGCTTCGGCACCGTCAGCGCCAACAAGGACGACTGCAAGCTCGAGATCACGACCTTCCGGTCGGACACCTACACGCCCGACTCCCGGCATCCCGAGGTCGCCTACGGCCGGGACATCGAGGCCGACCTCGCCCGGCGGGACTTCACCGTGAACGCGATGGCGGTGCGCGTCCCCGACTACCGCTTCGTCGATCCGTTCGGCGGGCTGTCCGACCTGGCGGCCCGCAGGCTGCGCACGCCGATCGACCCCGAGGTCAGCTTCTCCGATGACCCGCTGCGCATGGTGCGCCTGGCGCGCTTCGTGGCCGTCCTCGATGCCGAGGCCGACCCCGAGGCCTTCAAGGCGGCGACCACCATGGCCGACCGGATCGACGGCATCAGCCGCGAGCGCATCCGCGAGGAGCTGGACCGCCTGATCGTCGCGCCCGCGCAGGCCCGCGGGATGGACCTGCTGGTCGACACCGGCCTGGCGGACCGCTTCATCCCCGAGATCCCCGCTCTGCGGATGCAGCGGGACCCGATCCACCACCACAAGGACGTGTACGCGCACACGCTGGCGGTGGTGGACAACTGCGATCCCAGCGATCGGATCCTGCGCCTGGCCGCCCTGTTCCACGACATCGGCAAGCCGGCCACGCGCGAGTTCCACCCCGACGGCAAGGTCAGCTTCCACCATCACGAGGTGGTGGGCGCGCGCATGACGCGCAAGCGGATGACGGCGCTGAAGTACCCCCGCAGCGAGGTCGAGCAGGTGTCCGACCTGGTGTTCCTGCACCTGCGCTTCCACGGCTACGCGGAGGGCGTGTGGACGGATGCGGCGGTCCGCCGCTACGTCCGTGACGCGGGCTCCCCCGAGCAGCTGCGACGGCTGAACGCCCTCACCCGTGCGGACGTCACCACGCGCAACAAGGCCAAGGAGCGGCGCCTGGCACGGGCCATGGACGACCTCGAGGCCCGCATCGAGCGGCTGAGCAAGGAGGAGGAGCTCGCCAAGCTCCGCCCGGCGCTGGACGGCAACCAGATCATGCGCCAGCTCGGCATCAAGCCGGGACCCCTGGTGGGCCAGGCCTACCGCATGCTCCTCGACGCCCGCATCGAGCGCGGCCCTATGACCGAGGAGGAGGCCTCCAAGCTGCTGGACGAGTGGGCGCGGGAGCAGGGGCTGGGCCACGCATGACCGACATCTCTGGAGTCTGCGAGTGACGGCGGAGGGCGTCCCCGGCATCTGGACGGACCGCGATGGCGTGCCCGTCGAGCGGCCCGAGCCGCCGGCGGCCGGCTCCTACTACGGCCCCATCGGCGACTTCCAGGGCGCGGCCTACGAGCGGAACGCCTTCGCCCTCGGCGCCGAGCAGGAGGTCGCGCACCTCATCGCCGCTCTTGATCTGCGGCCGGGCCAGCGGCTGGTCGACGTGGGCTGTGGCACGGGGCGGCACGCCCGCCGTCTCGCCGCCGCGGGGCTCGTGGTGGTGGGCGTCGACATCTCGCACGGCCTGCTCGAGGCCGCGCGCGCCTCCGCCGCCGAGCTCGGCTGCGCGCCCGCGTTCGTGCGCGCCGACGGCCGGGCGCTGCCGCTGGCGGACGGCTCGGCCGACGCGGCGATGTCGCTGTGCCAGGGCGGCTTCGGCATCACGCCCGGCGGCGACAGCCTGGTGCTGGCCGAGATGGCGCGGGTCGTGCGCCCCGGTGGCCGCGTTGCGCTGACGGCCTTCTCGCTCGCCTTCGCGATCCGCTACCTCGCACCCGAGGACTCCATCGACCTGTCCCGGGGCCTTGTCCACACCGCAGCGGAGGTCCGCGGCGCCGACGACGAGCGTCGCCGCTTCGACCTGTGGACCGCCTGCTACACCGCCGGCCACCTGCGCTGCCTCTTCGAGGCCGTCGGGCTACGGGTGGACTCGATCTCCGGAGCGGAGCCCGGCGCGTACGGCTCGGAGCCGCCGACGCTCGCGCACCCGGAGCTGCTGGTCCTGGCAACGCGCCTCTGACCCAGCCCGGGCCGCGAAACGCTCCGACTAGCGGCGGGTTTGGCGCGGCACCCATCCGACGGTACGGTTAAGCGGCCCTTACCTCGTCCGATCGGTCCGCTCTTGCTCCTCTGCCACTGCAAGGTCGTCAGCGACCGCGAGATCAGCAACGCCATCGACGCCGGCGCACGCGATGAGTTCGACATCGCCGAGGCCTGCGGGGCCGGCACCGTCTGCGGCGGCTGCCTGCCGGCGATCGGCGCGATGCTGGACGAGCGCGTGTGCGCGACCCGCTGCCCGGTCGGCTCCGCCCTGGAGGGCGGCCGCGCGGCCATCCCGCAGCCGGCGCTCGAGGCTTGAGCCCCGCCGCCTTCCGGGCGCCTCGGCCGGCCCCTCGAGGACTCCGCTAGGCTGCCCCCAGCCGCTCCGACCGCCGAGCGGTGAAGCGAGAACGACAGGGGCGAACATGAGGGGCAGCGAACGCGTCATCGAGCTGCTGAACGAGGCGCTCACCGCCGAGCTCACGGCCGTCAACCAGTACTTCATCGCCTCGAAGATGGCGGCCAACTGGGGATATCCCCGGCTCGCGAAGGACTACTACGACGAGTCGATCGGCGAGATGCGCCACGCCGAGACGCTGATCGAGCGGATCCTCTATCTCGAGGGTCACCCGAACATGCAGCGCCTGTTCACGGTGCAGGTGGGCGAGTCCGTCATCGAGCAGTTCCGTGCGAACTACGAGATGGAGAAGGGCGCCGTCGAGCGCTACCAGCGCGGCATCGCCCTTTGCGTCGAGGATGGCGACCCGGGCACGCGCGTGCTGCTGGAGACCCTGCTCGCCGACGAGGAGCACCACGTCGACGAGGCCGAGGCCGAGCTGGACAACCTCGAGCAGCTCGGGGAGCAGCTGTGGCTCGCCAAGTGGGCCGTCCCGGCTGAATAGCCCTCTCGCCGGGTAGAGGCCGGCCATGGACGCCGACACCGCGGGCTCCGCAGCGCCCCGCAGCGGGCCGAAGCTGTCGATCGACGACGAGGGCGGCTTCGTCCGCTCGCCGAGCCACTTCGACGAGCGCATCACCGCCGACGTCAGCTCGCGCTGGCCGGTCGAGCCCGGGCGCTATCGCCTTGTGGTGAGCCTCGCCTGCCCTTGGGCCAACCGCGCGCTGATCGTCCGCCGGCTGCTCGGCCTCGGGGACGCGATCTCGGTCGCCGTCGCCGACCCGATCCAGGACGAGCGCAGCTGGCGCTTCACGCTGGACCCGGACGGGCGCGACCCGGTGCTGGGCATCCGCTACCTCGCCGAGGCCTACGAAGCCGCCGAGCCGGGCTACGACGGCGGCGTCAGCGTGCCGGCCATCGTCGACATCCCCTCCGGCAAGCTCGTCACCAACGACTACAAGCAGATCACGCTCGACTTCTCCACCCAGTGGCGGGAGCACCACCGCCCCGGCGCGTGGGACCTCTACCCGGAGCATCTGCGGGACGAGATCGACGCCATCAACGAGGTGGTCCACAGCGACGTCAACGACGCGGTGTACCGCGCCGGGTTCGCGCAGAGCCAGAGCGCCTACGAGCGCGCCTACCAGGCTCTCTTCGCCAGGCTCGACTGGCTGGCGGAGCGGCTGTCCCGGCAGCGCTTCCTGGTCGGAGACACGATCACCGAGGCGGACGTCCGGCTGTTCACCACCCTGGCGCGCTTCGACGCCGTCTACCACAACCACTTCCGCTGCAACCGCAACAAGCTGGCCGAGGACCCGGTCCTGTGGGCCTACGCCCGCGACCTGTACCAGACGCCCGGGTTCGGCGAGACGATCAGCTTCGATCACATCAAGCGCCACTACTACCTGGTGCACACCCAGCTGAACCCGAGCGGGATCGTCCCGCTCGGTCCCGACGAGTCCGGCTGGCTCACCCCGCACGGCCGCGAGGCCCTGGGCGGACGCCCGTTCGGCGACGGCACCCCGCCCTCCTGACCACCGCATGGCCGCAACCTCGGACGATGGAGACCGGCGCGCCGCAGAGGTCGAGCGCCAGCTGACGGACGAGGCGCGCTATCTGACCGCCGGACCGGCCGCGGCCCGCCCCTGACGCATCAGCTCGGCCACCCGTGCGACGCCCTCGTCGGTGCGCAGATCCTCCAGGAGGACCGGCTCCAGCGCGGCGGGGTGCGCCGACGGGCGCGCCAGCGGCAGACGCCAGCTCGGGTACTCGTCCAGGGTGCCCGGGAGGTTGGGCTGCCGCGGATCGCCGACCGCGTCGGCGGGCTGCACCGCCACAAGGCGCGAGCCGCAGCGGGCCAGGAACGCGTGCATGGCCTCCCGCAGTGCGACCGGGTCGGACTCGGACTCGGACAGGACGCCCTCCGCGACCAGCAGGGCGCGCAGCTCGGCCTTGTCGCGGGCTGCGCGCTCGAGCTCGGCCTCGAGGGTGGTGTCATCGCTCAGCAGGCCCAGCCGCGCCTGCATCCGCACGCCCTCGTCCGACCACCAGCCCGCCGCTGTCGGAAGGTCATGGGTCGAGACGGAGGCCAGCGAGCGGGCGGGGTAGGCGGCGGCGCGCAGGCGCCCCGCATGGCTGTTCGGCCCGGGCTCGGCGCGCTCGAAGTACAGAACCCTCGAGCCCGCCACGCCCCGGTGACGCAGGGCCGCGCGGATCTCCTCGTCGACGGTGCCCAGGTCCTCGCCGACCACGATCGCGCCGGCGCGCTGGGCCTCCAAGGCCAGGATGGCGAGCAGGTCCCGGGCCGGATAGGCGACGAAGGTGCCGTGGGAGGCGGGCGCGCCCTCCGGGATCCACCACAGCCGGAACAGGCCCATGACGTGGTCGATGCGCAGTCCGCCGGCGTGGCGCAGCACCGCGGCGAGCATGTCGCGGTAGGGGCGGTAGCCGGTCTCCGCCAGCCGGTCCGGCCGCAGGGGCGGCTGACGCCAGTTCTGGCCCCGCTGGTTGAACGGGTCGGGCGGGGCGCCCACATGCACGTCTGCCGCGAGCTCGTCCTGCAGCGCCCAGGCATCCGCACCGCCGGGGTCCACACCGACCGCAAGGTCGTGGATCACGCCGATCGACATGCCCGTCTGGCGGGCGACGGCCTGCGCGTGCGCGAGCTGGCCCTCGCAGCACCATTGGAGCCAGGCGTGCAGGTCGACCTCGCGGGCGAGCTCCTCGCGCGCCGCGACCACGGCCGGACCGGTCGGGTCGCGCAGCTCGGCCGGCCAGGTCCGCCACGAGCCGCCATGGCGCTCGGCCAGGGCGCAGAAGGTGGCGAAGTCCTCCAGCTCGACGCCGCGCCGCCGGCGGTAGTCCGCCACGGAGTCCCGGAAGCCGTCATCGACCTCGTGCAAAAGGGCCAGGGCCTGCCGCTTGGCCGCCCAGGCCGCGTCGCGGTCGATGCGATCGGTGCGGTTGCGCTCCTGCTGGAGCGCGCCGAGCCGCTGCACCTGCTCCCGGATCTCCGGGGGTGCCGCGGCGAAGGCGGGCAGATCCTCGGCGCGCAGCGCGAGCGGGTTGAAGAAGCGGCGGCTCGACGGGTAGTAGGGGGAGCTCTCGATCGGCTCGGCCGGGGTGATGGCGTGCAGGGGGTTGCACACGACGAAGTCGGCGCCGAGCTCCGCGCCGCTCCAGGCCACCAGCTCGGCGAGGTCGCCCAGATCCCCGATCCCCCAGCTGTGCCGCGAGCGCAGGGCGTACAGCTGGATCATCCAGCCCCACGCCGGCGGCAGCGCGGCGAGGTCGGGGCAGGAGGGCGGCGCGACGATCAGCAGGCCCTCCTCGCGCCGGACCGGCCCGCGATCGACCTCGACGGCGAGCCGGTGATAGCCCAGCGGCAGCTCCGGCGGGAGCTCCACCGCGCGTGCCTCGCGGATGACGCCGCCGCGCTCGTCCCCCGCCAGCGGCGGCCCTATGCGGTCCAGGCGGAGGTCGCCGCCCTCCTCGAGCTCCACACGGACGTCGATGGCCGCATCCGCAGGGACGTGCAGACGCACCTGCGGATCCTCACCCTGGACGACCACGACCGTTGGCGCGACCAGGCGTCGCCACGGGCGACCCGCGACCTCGGCCAGGGCGCCCTCCACCTGATCCGAGGTCTCGGCCACAACGCCCATCGCCCGAAGCACCGCCTGCACCGTGGCGGTCGGGACCTCGACGTGCTGACCGCTGGCGTTGCGGTACGAGCGCGCCACCCCATAGGCATCGGCGAGGCGCGCGAGCTGATCCGGCTCGATCATCTAGAGGGCGTCCTTCCCGCGCCTGCTCACGCGACGCTCAGACGTCCGCGGCCAACTGCTCCGCCGGCGCCGGCTTGCCGAGCAGCCAGCCCTGCCCGAGCGGCACTCCGAGCTCGTTCAGCACCGTCAGCTCGGCGACCGTCTCGATGCCCTCGGCGATCAGCATGCCGCCCGTGCGCAGGGCGAAGGAGCGGAGTCCGGCGACCAGCGCCTGGCGCGCCGGGTCCTCGGCGATCCCGTTCACCCACCCGCGGTCCAGCTTCACGAACGCGGGGCGCAGCTCGAGCACATGGTGCAGGCAGGCGTATCCGGCGCCGGCGTCGTCGACCGACAGGCGCACGCCCTCGCCCATCTCGGCCATCGAGCGCCGCACGCTGTCGTAGTCATCGATCGGGTCATGCTCGGTCAGCTCCAGCACCACCGACCGGTCAGCGTCCCCGAGCGAGGAGCGCAGACGCGTCGGGTCGGACACCAGGCCGGGCGAGGCGTTGATCGACAGCCATCTGCGCGGTGGGAGCTGCGTAGCCGCGCCGGCGGCAGCGCGTGCCGTCGCCGCCTCGAGCTCCAGTCCGAGGCCGAGCGCCCGGGCCTCGGAGAACACCCGGTCGGGCGCGCGACCGTCATCGAAGCGGGTCAGGGCCTCAAAGCCGACCGGCTGACGGTCATGGAGGCTGACGATCGGCTGGAACACGGGACGGAAGTCGCCCGCCTCGATCATGGCCTGCATCGCCATCCGACGGGCCGCGCTCAGGCGCTCGCCCTCCATGACCTGGCGCAGCAGAGCGGCCACCAGCGGACCGAAGTCCATCCCCGCCGACAGACAGCGGCTGGCGTCGCCCAGCTGCTGGGCGCGCGCGTCCGCGATGGCCAGGACGCCGACCAGCTCACCCTGCGCCACCAGCGGGACGAACGCGGCGGCCACCACCTCCTGGTCGGCGATGGGAATCCCCAGCGACCCGGCCGGCTGGGCCGTGCGCGCCTCGATCCAGCCGCCGCTCGCGGAGCGCTCGCGCAGTCGGGCGGCGAGGTGCTGCGACAGACGGTCGGTCGTGCGCGCGCTCTCGGCGAAGACGCCGGTGCCGGCCAGCAGCTCGGCCTCGCCATCGACGAACGCGATGATCGCGGAGGACGTGGCCACGCCCACGCTGTCGATGAGGGCGCAGATCTCCTGCGCCGTCGCCGCGGGGGTGCCGTCGAGTGGCACCTCGCCCAGCGCCTGCACGACGTTGGCGCGGCTGTGCAGCTGCTGCTCCAGGAGGCGCCGCCACTTGTCGCGGCTGCGCAGGCGCGCCCGGATGCGGGCGACCAGCTCCTCGGGGTCGATCGGCTTCTGGAGGTAGTCGTCGGCCCCCGCCTCCAGGCCCTGCACGCGGTCGGCGACGCCGTGGCGGCCGGTGACGAAGATGACGCTGGTGGCGGCAGTGCGCGGGTTGTCCCGGATGGCGGCCAGAGTCGTCAGCCCGTCCATCTCCGGCATCCAGGAGTCCAGGATCACGATGTCGACGGCGGTGTCCGCCAGGATCTCGAGGGCCTCGCGGCCGTTGGAGGCCTGCAGCGCCGTCAGACCCTCCAGCTCGAGTGCGAAGGTGAACAGCTCGCGCGTCGGCTGGTCGTCGTCCACGATCAGCACGACATGGCGGCTGGCGCGCCTTCCGTCCGGCTCGGCAGGGCTCATGGGGCTCACCGAGTCCAGGGGGCGCGAAGGGGCGCCCGCAGCGGACGCCCCCTGGCTGTCATCGAAGGTGTACGTCAGCTAGGGCGCCCGTTGACACGGGTGTTCTCGGCGCCGCCGGTGGCCTTCCAGGCCTCGTCGATCTCGTCGATCAGCCGGAGCAGCTCCTTGGCGTCCTCGGCGTCGACGCTGGCCTTGACCTTCGAGCACTGCTTCAGCGTCCGCCAGGCGAGGTCGTGCAGCTCCGGGAACTGCTCGAGGTGCGGCGGCTTGAAGTAGTCGCTCCACAGCACCGAGATGTGGTGCTTGGCGATGTCCGTCCGCTGCTCCTTGATCTGGATGCAGCGAGCGCGGAAGACCTCGTCATCGGAGGCGTGGTACTTCTCGATGGCCCGCAGCGCGGATTCGGCCTCGATACGGGCCAGCTCGGGGTCGTAGATCCCGCACGGCAGGTCGCAGTGGGCGGACACTCGGCGCGGGGCGCGCAGCGCGTCGGCAGCCCGCAGAAGTCGAGCGACGATGGGCATCTGTTCCTCCATATGGATGTCGGCCATGCCGGTCGCGGCACACTCTAGCCACGCTCGTGGCAGGGGAACCAAGCCGCACTGTTCACCTTCGCTCACTCGGTGTAGTGTTCCCCCGACCTACGAGTGGGGGCAGCCATGGGCAGACCCGCGATAACCACTCGTGCGCCGGAGGCCTTACCGGAGCACGAGCTGCTCGCGCGCATCTTCCGCACGCTTGGCGATCCGACGCGCTTGAAGATCCTCGAGGCCCTGATGGACGTCGACGAGGCGTCCCAGTCCGAGCTCATGGTGGCGGTCGGTGCCACCCAGTCCCGCGCGTCCGAACATCTCTCCTGCCTGACCTGGTGCGGGTTCGTCGAGCAGCGCCGCCTCGGCCGGCGCACGCAATACCGTCTCTCGGACGAGCGCGCCGGCGCGTTCATCGCCCTCGCCCGCCAGTTCCTGACCGAGAACGAGCGCGCAGTCGGCAGGTGCCGAGTCCTGGAGGAGCAGGGCCAAGAGGCCTGATCCGCAACCCCAAACCGGCGGCGAGCTCCCTTCGCGCCGCCGTGGTAGGGCATGCCCGCGTCCAGCGGGTACGGTGCCAGCGATGGCACGCCGGGACGACATGCTGCTGGCCAGGGCGGCACTTGCGCTGCTCGGGGCCGCAGTCGGCGCGACCGCGGTCTGGTTCCGGCCGGTGCGGGTCGAGGTCGAGGGCATGAGCATGGCCCCGGCGCTGCTGCCGGGCGACCGCCTCCTCGCCGTGCGCCTGCGGCGCTACCGGGTCGGTGACCTGGTGGTCGTCCCGGATCCGCGCGAGCCCACCCGATCCCTGGTCAAGCGCATCGCGGCCCTGCCGCGCTCGAGCGTCGGACTGCGGGGGCTGATGGTCGAGGCCGGCGACGGCGAGGTCGTGGTGCTGGGCGACAACCCCTCCGCGTCGACCGACAGCCGCACGCTCGGGCCGCTGCGGCTGTCGGACATAGAGGGTCGCTGCGTCTACCGCTACCACCCGCCGGAGCGGGCGGGCGTGCTGCGGTAGACGCGCGGCGGTCGGCGCGCAGGAGGCTCTGGCCGTCGGCCCCCGCTGCGCTTCGGTTGCTGGTCGGCGCGATCCTGGTCAGCGGGCCTGCGTCGAGGGCTCCTCCGCCGCGACGTACAGCGGCGAGTCCTCGGCCGGCCCGGCGATGAACTCCTCGACCATGCGGCGGGCGACGTCGTCCGGGAACTGGGCCGGCGGGGACTTCATGAAGTAGCTCGACGGCGCCAGCAGGGGCCCGCCGATGCCGCGGTCCAGGGCGGCCTTGGCGCAGCGCACCGCGTCGATGACGACGCCGGCCGAGTTGGGCGAGTCCCACACCTCGAGCTTCAGCTCGATGTTCAGGGGCACATCGCCGAAGTTGCGGCCCTCCATGCGGATGTAGGCCCACTTGCGGTCCTCGAGCCACGGCACGTGGTCGGACGGGCCGATGTGGATGTTGTCCTTGGGCATCGGCTGGCCCATCTGCGACGTGACCGACTGCGTCTTCGAGATCTTCTTGGAGTCGAGGCGGGAGCGCTCCAGCATGTTCATGAAGTCCATGTTCCCGCCGAAGTTCAGCTGGTAGGTGCGGTCGATCGTCACGCCGCGGTCCTCGAACAGGCGGGTCAGGACGCGGTGGCTGATCGTCGCGCCGACCTGGGACTTGATGTCGTCACCGATGATCGGCACGCCTGCGTCGGCGAAGCGCTGCGCCCACTGCGGATCGCTGGCGATGAACACCGGCAGGCAGTTGACGAACGCGACGCCGGCCTGAAGGCAGGCCTCGGCGTAGAAGCGCGCGGCCTCCTCGGACCCGACGGGCAGGTAGCACACCAGCACCTCGGCACCGGAGCGGCGCAGCTCGGCGGC
>CAZVUW010000066.1:0-18509 GCA_964629825.1 uncultured Actinomycetota bacterium | reverse complement strand
CACCCTCAAGATCAGGGCGCGCACACCAGTTGATCCCGCCGTACCGGGATCACCCAAGATCGAGATCGAAGCCACCCTCAAGATCAGGGCGCGCACACCAGTTGATCCCGCCGTACCGGGATCACCCCTAAGAACATGAGCGACGTTGGGCGCTCCTGGGTACGGTGAGGTTCTTACCCCGTTCTCCCGGGAGAAGGAGGAGCCGAATGGACCTCGGCAAGCCACAGATGCGACTCCATCTGCGCCGCTCGGAGGAGACCTCGTTCGAGCTGCCGCTCGAGCTGCAACGGGAAGACGCCGCTGACGGGCCAGCTCCGGAGCCGGTCGAGGCGGACGCGACCGAAGCGGTCGACTCCTAGCCCCTCCACAGCCCGCCATGGCACCGGTGGTGGTGCTGTTCGTCGTGCTGCTGCTCATGCCGGCTGTGCTCAGCCAGGTCGCGGCGGTCGGTCATCGGCGCGTGCGGACGCGACAGTGGCTGGCGCTGCCGGAGGCGGAAGACGACCAGCCCCGTCGCGGCTACAAGACCGCTCAGGTGCTGATCGCGCCCGACCGCAGCGCGGCCCGCCTGAAGGGCATCACCGTGGGAGGCTCCTACGAGGCGGATGACGAGGCGTCCTGCGTCCGGGGATGCACCCCGCCCGCGCTCGGCTGCACCTGCGGGTTCTACGCCCTGAAGCGGCGTGACGAGGCGCTCGACCTGCTGCGCGAGACGCTCGCCGCCAACGGTCTTCGCCACAAGGCCCTGCTCACGGTCGACCTGGATGGCGAGGTGCTCGAGTACGAGCGCGGCTACCGCGGCGAGCATCAGCGGGTCATGGGGGTCGAGTTCGAGCGCGTGTGTGCGCGCTGCGCCGACCTCGGGCGCCCGCGGCTGGCCACGACGCTGGCGGCCGCCCGCTCTTTCCGGCTGTCGCCGTTCGCCCGCACGCTCGGTGCTCCGCCCAGCCCGGCGACGCGGATGCTGCCGGTCCGCCCCGTGTGCGACGACCACGTCCCGGATGGAGCGGTGGTCCTGACCCTCGGGGATCTCGCGGGTCTTCTGTCCACCGAGGTCAGCTGGCTGCGCTGATCCGGCGGCGGCCGCGGCGCGATGGCGGGCTTGACCGCCCTGCGCGGGCCGCGCCGTCAGGGCAGCACGAGGTGCACGTCGCCGAGCTCGTGCCAGCGGTACCCCGCCGCGGCGGCGGTCTCGTAGCTGGCGATGAGCAGCGGGTCGGATGCCACCGCTCGCAGCATGTCCAGATGCGAGGCGTCAGGCTCGTGCCAGCCGGTGAGCAGGGCGTCAACCGCCCGCAGATGCTGGCCCGGTCGGACGAGGTGCTCGGTCCAGCCGCTGCCCGGGTGCACATCCCCATCCGCGTCGGCGACGGTCTCGAGCGCCCGCACCACGGTCGTGCCCACCGCCACAACGCGACCACCCGCGGACCGGCGCGCGTTGATCGTCCGAGCCGTGGCAGCGGGAACGCGGTAGCGCTCGGGACCCGGTCGCTCCGGAGCCTCCGTGGAGGACACCCCGCAGTGCAGCGTCAGGCCGACGACCACTACCCCCGTGCTGATCAGCCGCGCGAGCAGGGCGCCGGTGAACCCACGGCCGGCGCTCGGCGACTCGACGCTGCCGGGCTCGTCGGCGAACACCGTCTGGTAGGTCGCCAGCGGCCAGTCGGCGTCCGGGTCGCCGTAGCGGATCGGCATCCCGTGGCGCTGGAGGTAGCGGTGCAGGGCCCGGTCGGCGTCCGCACCCGTCGGCTCGCCCAGCGGCAGATCGGGCAGGTCGAGCATCGCCAGCCACAGCCGCGGTGGGAGGTCCGGCGCCGGGGCGTGGGGCGCGAGCAGGCGAACGCTGCCGCCATCGGGCAGCTGCAGCACATCACCGTCCGACACGTCGGGGTGCGGCAGCGAGGCGGCACCGTTCGGCCTTCGCGGCTCGACCAGCCACCAGCCGCCGGGCAGCGGCGTGGACAGGTGGATCCGCAGCTGGGCACCGCGGGGACCGCGCGCGGGCAGGGCCGCAGGAACCACCGCCGAGGTGTTGACCACCAGCACATCGCCCGGTCGCAGGTACCGGGGCAGGTCCCGAAGGCGCGAGTCGACGAGCCCATGCGGGGACGCGACGAGCATCCGCGCGCTGTCGCGCGGCGCGCCCGAGGCCTCGATCGGGCTGGTGGCGGCCGGGCCGCTCGGCACCGGCAGGCGCGGAAGCTGATCGGCCCGATCGGCTCGGTCGATGCGCTCGACCCGGTCGGCCAGGGCGGTCAAGCCAGGGCCTCCGCGCCGAGCTCAGCGGCCGAGTGACGTCCGCTCGGCAAGTCACCCCGAAGCAGCCGGCGCAGGGCGGGCACAGCGCTCTCGGGCTCGGGCCGATCGCTGATGTCCTCGCCGGGGAAGGCGGCCTGGTGCATGTCGGTCCGCAGGTCACCCGGGTCGAACGCGTAGACGCGCAGGTCGGGCCGCTCGGCGGCCAGGACCGCGGCGACCTGCTCGAGCGCCGCCTTCGAGGCGCCGTAGCCGCCCCAGCCGGGGTAGGCCTCGCGGGCGGCGTCGGAGGTGACCATGACCACGACCCCGCCGGGGCGCAGCAGCGGCAGCAGGGACTGCGTGACGCCGAGCTGGGCGACGACGTTGGTCTCCAGCAGCGCGGCGAGGGCATCGAGGGGGTACTCCGCCAGCGGCGGCAGCGGGCTGGGCCCGAGCGCGCCCGCGTTGTTCACGAGCACGTCCAGCCCGCCCGCTGCCGCCACCGCCTCCGCCAGGTCTGCGCGATGCCGCGGGTCGTTGATGTTGCCGGGCAGAGCCTGCACGCGCCCGGGCGGGGCAAAGGTCGCGACCGCGGTGTGCAGCGCGTCGGGGTCGCGACCGTCGACCACCAGGTCCCAGCCGTCCGCTGCGAGCGCGGAGGCCACCGCGCGGCCGAGGCCGCGTGAGGCGCCGGTGATCACCGCAGTCGGCATCAGCCTCGGCCTCCTCGGCGTGGACGGGGCAGGATCAGCCCATGGCGCCGCGCCATCCTCTGCTCGGCCGCGCGGCGTGCCAGTGCGGCCTCTCGCGCATAGCGGACTCGGCGGTCCTCGGCTTCGGGGGCTGTGAACATCGGATGCATGTGCCGTCTCCCTGTTCGGATCGGTCGTCGCCGAACCTATGCAGGGAGCCCGCCATCGCCATCCGCCGCTGGTCGCAGGTGCCCGCGACCGATGGTCCTAGGACTGGCGGCTCATTTGCCCTTCCCGCCCGCCGCGCCTAGGGCTGGGAGCCGATGCCCGCGCGCACCGCCAGCACCGCAGCCTGGGTGCGATCAGCAACGCCCAGCTTGGACAGCAGATTGCCGACGTGGGTCTTGACGGTCTTCTCCGTCACGCCGAGGGAGCGCCCGATCTGTCGGTTCGTGAGGCCCTGCGCCAGGAGCTCCAGCACCTCGCGCTCGCGACGGGTCAGCGTCGCGAGCGCGTCCTGCACCGGGTCGGCAGTGGAGTTCACAGCGTCCAGGACGCGCGCCGCGGCTCGGGGGTGCAGCCATGACTGCCCGCGGTGGACGGCGCGCACGGCCTGCTCGAGGTCATCGGGCTCGCTGTCCTTGAGCAGGTAGCCGGCCGCGCCGGCACGCACTGCGGGCAGGACCAGCTCGTCGTCGGTCGCGCTGGTGAGCACCAGGACCCGCACGTCCGGGTGGTCGGCGCGGATGCGGCGCGTG
This sequence comes from uncultured Actinomycetota bacterium, assembly GCA_964629825.1. Taxonomy (GTDB): domain Bacteria; phylum Actinomycetota; class Nitriliruptoria; order Euzebyales; family Egibacteraceae; genus CAZVUW01. The sequence continues at coordinate 14,821 of CAZVUW010000066.1, read as the reverse complement.
GCCTCGACTCCGTCGACGCCCGGCATGACGAGGTCCATCAGCACCACGTCCGGCTTGACGTGCGGCACCTTGCGCAGCGCCTCCTCGCCATCGCCGGCCTCGGCGACGATGTCGATGTCGGGGCGCGAGCCGAGGAACGTGCGCAGCCCCTGGAGCACAACCGGGTGGTCGTCGCAGAGCAGGACGCGGATTCGGTCAGACACGGGGCACCTTCGCTCTCACCAGCGTGCCGGCGCCGGGCGCCGAGGTGACCTCGAGCCGCCCGCCCGCCGCGCGCGCCCGGTAGCGCATCGACGTCAGACCCAGCCGCGTCGCGCTGACCAGGGGCGCGTCCGGGTCGAACCCCCTGCCGTCGTCGCGCACCTCCAGCATGGCCTGGCCGTCCTCGATCACCAGCGACACGTCGACGGACTCGGCCTCGGCATGCCGCAGGGCGTTGTGCAGAGCCTCCTGGGCGATGCGCAGCAGCGCGACCTCGGAGCGATCGCCGAGGTCGCCCTCGCCGACGACTCGCAGGTTGATCTGCTGCTCGTTCAGGCGGTCCAGCAGGGCGACGTGCTTGCGCAGGGTCTCCACGAGCCCATCGGCGGCGAGGTCCGGCGGTGCGAGGTCGACCACGATCGAGCGCAGCTCGGACTGCACCGTGCGTGCCATCTCGCGCACTCGCTCCAGGTGCTCGCGTGCCGCGGCGGGATCCTCCTCCACGGCCTCGGCGGCGGTCGCAGCGGTCAGCTGGAGGCTGAACAGGGTCTGGCTCATGGCGTCGTGCAGGTCGCGCGCGAGCCGGGCGCGCTCCCGCAGCGTCAGATCCTCCTGGGCGTCATCCCACATCCGCGCGTTGACGATCGCCACGGCGGCATGTGCGGCGAGCAGCTCGATCAGGCGCTCGTCCTCGGCGCTGAACTCCGCGGCGTCGAGCTTGTCGGTCAGGTAGAAGGCCGCGATCACATCACCGCCGCTGAGCACCGGCACGCCCAGGAATGAGCGCATGTCGGGGTGGTGCTCCGGCCAGTAGCGGTAGCGCGGGTCGGCGGTGATGTCGGGCGTGCGGTAGGGCTTGGACTCCTTGAGCATCGCCGCCAGCAGCCCGTGCACCCGCGGCAGCGGCCCGATCCGGGCCATCTGCTCCTCGCTGATCCCGACGGTCAGGAACTGCGCGAACCCGCCGTGCTCGTCGGGGATGCCGAGCGCCGCATAGCGCGCCCCGACCAGCCGGCGCGCGGCCTCGACCAGCCGCTCGAGCACGCTCGCCGACGAGCGCGCGTCGGCGATGTCGAGCAGCTCGCTGTTGAGCGCCGCCAGGGCGCCCGGCTGGGGCAGGCGCGGGTCGCAGTCCACGCTCCGACGATATCGGCGCGTCAACCCCGGCCGTCCTGAGCAGGTCCCAACGCCCTTTCGCCGCCCCGCCTCGGCAGCCCCCATCCCGCCCCAGCCCCCCAGCCCCCACGCCTCCACGCCTCCACGCCTCCCACCCACCCTCCACGGTTGGATACTTGGCCCGAGATCTCGGGCCAAATGTCCAACCGTCGGGGAGGTGGGACGTCCTGATCGGGTGGCGGTGGCGGCCGCCGATCCCGGCGCGCCTCAGGAGCCCAGCACGTCGTCGCTGATCGCCGTCCACCCGATCACCGCGCCGACTGCGGCGAGGCCGGCGGTGATCAGCATGGCGCGGGTGAAGCCCGCTGCGAAGCGCTCGGGTGGGACGTCCCCACCGCTGGCGCCGAGACCGGCGGCCACCGGCAGGGCAGCCACGGCCAGCAGCTGCGCAACGCGGGCGACGGCGTTGTTGACGCCCGAGGCCACGCCGCTGTGGCGCTCGTCGACGGCGGCCAGCGCAGTGGCGGTGACGGGCGCGACGATGCCGACGAGCCCGATGCCGAACAGCAGGGTCGCCGGCAGCACCACGGTCAGGTACCCGGCGTCGGGGCCGATGGCGGCCATCCAGAGCATCGCGGCGGCCAGCAGCGCCGAGCCGATCGCCAGCGGGCGGCGCGGCCCGATCGCCTGGGCCAGCGCACCGCTGCGCTCGGACAGCAGGAGCAGCAGCGCGCTGACGGGCAGGAACGCCGCACCGGCCGCGGTTGCGGTGTAGCCGAGCACGATCTGCAGCTGCTGCACGAACAGGAAGCTCACCCCGCCGAGCGCCGCGTAGACCACGAAGGTCAGCGCGTTGGCGGCGCTGAACTGGCTCGAGGCGAACACCTCGGGCGGCAGCATCGCGGCGGGGCTGCGCCGCTCGACAACGACGAACGCGACCAGGGCCGCCACGCCGACCACCGCAGCGACCACAAGACCAGCCGACAGCCCTCGCCGCGGCGCCTCGATCAGCGCGAACGTCACGCCCGCCAGCCCCACGATCGACAGCAGCGCGCCAGACCAGTCGATGCGGATCTCGGCCGGGTCGCGGGTCTCGGGCACCCGTGCGACGGCCGCGTACGTCGCCAGCACGACCAGCGGCAGTGGCGCCAGGAAGATCCAGCGCCAGCTCAGCGCGTCGACCAGCAGCCCGCCGACCAGCGGCCCGATCGCCGTGGCGATCGAGATCAGCGCGGACCAGGCGCCGATGGCGCGCGCCCGGTCCTCGGGCACGAACGTCGCCTGGAGGATCGAGAGGCTGCCGGGCGTCAGCAGCGCCCCGCCGACTCCCTGCAGGATGCGGAACAGCACCAGCGCGGTCAGGGTCGGAGCCAGCGCGCAGGCGACCGAGACCACCCCGAACCAGACCAACCCGACGCTGAAGATCTTGCGCCGACCCAGCCGGTCACCTAGCGACCCGCCCAGCAGGATCAGCGCCGACAGCGTCAGCAGGTAGCCGCTCACCACCCACTGCCGACCGGCGATGCCGGCGTCCAGGTCCTCGCCGAGCGCGGGCAGCGCGACGTTCACGACCGTGCTGGTCAGGAACACCACCGAGGAGCCGAGGACCGTCGCGGCCAGGACCCAGCGACCCTCCGCGTCGGACAGCCGGACGGCGGCCACCGGCCGTCAGCCGTCCGTCACGGGGACGATCACCATCAGCAGGTCGCCCGGCTCGACACCGGTCCCGGAGGTGACGACGATCCGCTCGACCACGCCGTCAACGGGCGCGGTGACGGCGGACTCCATCTTCATGGCCTCGATGGTGGCGATCGCGTCGCCGGCGGCGACCTTCGCGCCCTGCTCGACCGCCACCGTGACGACGCCCGTCAGCGGTGCGGCGATGTGGCCGACCACGCTTGGGTCGGCCTTCTCGGCCGGAGCGACGTCGGCGGTGATGCTGCGGTCGCGCGCGTCGACGGGTCGGGCCTGCCCGTTCAGCGAGCACAGCACCGTGCGGATGCCGTGCTCGTCGGCATCGCCCACGGCCTCGAGCTCGACGAACAGCCGCACGCCGGGCTCGAGGTCGACCTCGATCTCCTCGCCGTGCTCCAGGCCGTACAGGAAGGCGCGCGTCGGGACCACCGAGAGGTCGCCGTAGCGCTCCTGGGCCTGCTCGAAGTCCCTGGCGGGGCCGGGGAAGAGCAGGTGGTTGAGCGCGCGACGCCGCTCCTCACCCGCCTGGCTGAGCGCGGCGCGCTGCTCATCGGTCAGGGTCGGCTGGGGCAGCTCCCGCGGCCGGCCGCGCAGCGCCGCGCTGCGGAACGGCTCGGGCCACCCGGCGACCGGCTCCCCGAGCTCACCCTGCAGGAAGCCGATGACCGAGTCGGGCAGGTCGAAGCGGCCGGGGTCGGCTTCGAGCTCGTCGGGGTCGATGCCGGTCGAGGCCAGGTACAGCGCCAGGTCGCCCACCACCTTGCTGGTCGGCGTGACCTTGATCAGGCCGCCGAGCAGCTTGTCGCAGCGGGCGTACAGCCGCTCGATGTCCTCGAAGCGCTCTGCGAGGCCGAGGGCGACGGCCTGCTGGCGCAGGTTCGACAGCTGACCGCCGGGGATCTCGTGCCGGTACACGGTGCCGGTCGGCGAGCGCAGGCCGGACTCGAACGGCGCGTAGAGGTTGCGCACGGCCTCCCAGTACGGCTCCAGATCGCCGAGGGCGTCCATCGACAGGCCGGTCGCGCGCTCGGTGTGGTCGGTGGCAGCCACGATCGCAGCGAGGTTGGGCTGGCTGGTCATCCCCGACAGCGGCCCTGCCGCACCGTCGACGGCGTCGACACCGGCCTCGATCGCGGCGACGCAGGTGCCGAGCTGACCGCCGGCGGTGTCGTGCGTGTGCAGATGGACCGGCAGGTCGAAGGACTCGCGCAGAGCCGTGATCAGAGTCCGCGCGGCCGGCGGGCGCAGCAGGCCGGCCATGTCCTTGACGCACAGGATGTGGGCTCCGGCGTCGACCAGGGCCGAGGCTACGCCGAGGTAGTGGTCGAGGGTGTAGACGCGCTCGCCGGGGTCCGAGAGGTCGCCCGTGTAGCAGATGGTGGCCTCGGCGACGGCGCCGACCTCCCTGGTCGCCTCGATCGCGGCGCGCATCCGCTCGACGTCGTTCAGGGCGTCGAAGATGCGGAAGATGTCGATCCCGCAGTCGTGCGCCTCGGCGACGAAGGCGCGCACGAGCTCCGGCGGGTAGGTCGTGTAGCCGACGGCGTTGTTGCCGCGCAGCAGCATCTGCAGGCACAGGTTCGGGATGGCCTCCCGCAGGGCCGCGAGGCGCTCCCATGGGTCCTCGTGCAGGAAGCGCAGCGCGACGTCATAGGTGGCACCGCCCCACACCTCCAGGCTCAGCAGCTGCGGGAGGAGCCGGGCGATCACCGGTGCGACGCCGAGCATGTCGTAGGTGCGCATGCGGGTGGCCAGCAGCGACTGATGGGCATCGCGCATGGTCGTGTCGGTGACCAGCAAAGCCTGGGAGTCCCGCATCCAGCGCGCGAAGCCCTCCGGCCCGAGCTCGAGCAGCCGCTGCCTGCTGCCCCGAGGGAAGCCGCCCTCGCTGTCGCCGCCCGATCCGCCTGCCTGAGGCAGCTCCTCGGGCGCGTCAACCGGAGGCAGCTTGCTGCGCGGATCCGCCCCCGCCGGCGCCGGGCCGTGAGGCGTGTTGACCGTCACGTCCGCCAGGTAGGCCAGCAGCTTCGAGCCGCGGTCCGCGCCCGCCGAGGCGCTGGTGAGGTGCGGTCGCCGATCGATGAAGCTGGTGTCGGTGCGGCCGGCCAGGAAGTCGGGATCCGAGAGGACGGCGCGCAGGAAGGCCACGTTCGTCGACACGCCGCGGATGCGGAACTCGGCCAGCGCGCGGCGGGCTCTCAGCGCGGCCTGGTGGAGATCGCGTCCGCGCGCGGTCACCTTCACCAGCAGCGAGTCGAAGTACGGGCTGACGTTCGCGCCGACGAACGCCGAGCCTCCGTCCAGCCGGATCCCCGCACCCGCGGCGGAGCGGTACGCAGTGATGCGGCCGGTGTCGGGTCTGAAGCCGTTGGCCGGGTTCTCGGTCGTCACGCGGCACTGGATCGCCACGCCGCGCTGACGGATGTCCTCCTGCCGAAGCCCCATCTCGGCGAAGCGCTTGCCGCCGGCGATCTGCAGCTGCGCCGAGACGATGTCGACGTCGGTGGTCTCCTCGGTGACCGTGTGCTCGACCTGGATGCGCGGGTTCATCTCGATGAACGCATGGCGCCCGTCCGCGCCGACCAGGAACTCCACCGTCCCGGCGTTGCGATAGCCGACCGCCCGGCCGAAGCGGACCGCGTCCGCGCACAGCCGCTCGCGCAGCTCGGGGTCGAGGTTTGGCGCGGGCGCGATCTCGACCACCTTCTGGTGGCGGCGCTGGACCGAGCAGTCCCGCTCGAACAGGTGGATGACCTCGCCGTCCGCGTCGGCGAGCAGCTGGACCTCGATGTGGCGCGGGCGGACGACCGCCTGCTCGAGGAAGACGGTGTCGTCGTTGAAGGCGCCCGCGGCCTCGCGTCGCGCCGTGGCGACGGCGGCGGGCAGGTCCGCGGGTCGCTCGACCAGCCGCAGCCCTCGCCCGCCGCCGCCCGCCGCCGCCTTGACGAACACCGGGTAGCCGATCTCCTCGGCCGCGGCCAGCGCGTGCTCGTCGTCACGGATCGGCTCCGAGCCGGCGAGGACGGGCAGCCCGGCCTCGGTCGCTGCGCGCCGCGCCCTGCGCTTGTCGCCGGTCAGGGCGAGCACGTCGGCCGGTGGCCCGACGAAGGTGAGACCCCCGGCCTCGCAGGCGCGCGCGAACTCCGGGCTCTCGGACAGGAACCCGTAGCCTGGGTAGATCGCGTCGGCGCCGACCCGCACGGCGGTCTCGACCAGCGTCTCGATGTCGAGGTAAGCGCGGACGGGGTGGCCCGGCTCGCCGATCTGATACGCCTCGTCCGCCTTCAGCCGGTGGAGCGCGTCGCGGTCCTCCTGCGTGTACACCGCGACGGTCGTGATGCCGAGCTCATAGGCCGCGCGAAAGGCGCGGATCGCGATCTCGCTGCGGTTTGCCACGAGCAGCTTCTCGATCATCGCCGTCTCCTGCGCGCGCGGGGCTGGCTGCGGAGGAGCCTAGTGCCAGGCGGCGATTAGTTCGCGCCGCGGAGGCGGTCCTAGGACCGGTCGCACCCACCGTTGCGACCTGAAGACGATGGTGCAGCCACCGGCGCGGAACTAGCGTTCCTGCCGTCGGCATGACGGGCATCTGGTAGCGCGCCCGTCGCCAGAAGGGGAGCTTTCCATGCAACCAGCCATCGAGGCCGTCGGCCTCGTCAAGAGCTTCGGCGACGTCCGGGCCGTGGATGGCCTGGATCTGGCCGTCGGCGCGGGCGGCGTGTACGGCTTCCTCGGCCCGAACGGCGCCGGCAAGACGACCACCATCCGAATCCTGGCTACGCTGCTGCGGCCGGACTCCGGGACCGCGCGCGTCCTCGGGCACGACGTGGTCACCGAGGCCGAGGCCGTGCGCGCCCGCATGAGCCTCACCGGCCAGTTCGCCTCCTTGGACGAGAACCTGACCGGCGCCGAGAACCTGGTGCTGCTCGCCCGCCTCCTGGGCCACTCGCGCACGGCGGCGCGGGCACGCGCCGAGGAGCTGCTGGCCGCCTTCGGGCTCGAGGACGCCGCCGGCCGGCAGGTCAAGAACTACTCGGGCGGCATGCGCAGGCGGTTGGACATCGCCGCGAGCATCGTCGTCACGCCAGACCTGATCTTCCTGGACGAGCCGACCACCGGGCTTGACCCGCGCAGCCGCAACCAGGTGTGGGACATCGTGCGAACCCTGGTGCTCGAGGGCACGACGGTCCTGCTCACGACCCAGTACCTGGACGAGGCGGACCGCCTGGCCGACCGCATAGCGGTCATCGACCACGGACGCGTGATCGCCGAGGGCAGCCCCAGCGAGCTCAAGGCCCGGGTCCGTTCCGGGGCGCTGCACGTCCGGGTTGCCGACCCCGCTCGGCGCGCAGAGGCGGAGCGGCTGCTCGCCGGCACCCTCGGGGTCGACATCCACCTCGAGGCGGACCCGGCGGCGCTGTCCGCCCGCGTCTCCGACCCCGATCTCGTCGCCCGTGCGCTCGTCGATCTGTCGCACGCCGGCATCAAGGTGACCAACTTCGCACTCGGGCAGCCGAGCCTCGACGAGGTGTTCCTGGCGCTCACCGGCAGGACCGCCCAGGAGGCCGAGGCCGAGGCGGCTCAGGAGGTGGTGTCATGACGATCGCACCGGAGCACATCGAGGTCGAGCCGCTGCGCACGGCCCTCGCTCAGCGCGAGCGGCCGCCGCGGCCGAGCGGTCTCGCCACGTCGATGGCCTTCGGCTGGCGTGCGCTGCTGCGGATCAAGCACGTCCCAGAGCAGCTGTTCGACGTGACGATGTTCCCGATCATGTTCCTGCTGATGTTCACCTACCTGTTCGGTGGTGCGCTGGCGGGCTCGACCGGCGAGTACCTGCAGTTCCTGCTGCCGGGGATCCTCGTGATGACGGTCGTCATGATCACGATGTACACGGGCGTCGACCTGTGCACCGACATCGAGAAGGGCGTGTTCGACCGCATCCGGTCGCTGCCGATCTGGCGCCCGTCGGCGCTGGTCGGCGCGCTGCTGGGCGATGCGGTGCGCTACTCGATCGCGTCGCTGGTGATGCTGACCCTCGGGCTGATCCTGGGCTTCCGCCCCGCCGGGGGCGTGGTCGGAGTGCTGGCTGCGGTCGGGCTGCTGCTGCTGTTCTCGTTCAGCATGTCGTGGGTGTGGACCCTGCTCGGCCTCTACGCGCGCACCGAGAAGGCCGTCATGGGGCTCAGCATGATGGTGCTGTTCCCGCTGACCTTCGCAAGCAACATCCTGGTCGACCCCTCCACGATGCCGCGGGTGCTGCAGGCCTTCGTCGAGATCAACCCGATCTCGCTGCTGGTCACGGCCGTGCGAGGTCTGATGCACGGCACCGGATCCGCCGGTGACGTCGCGGTGGTGCTCGCGATCTGCGCGGCGCTGGTCGCGGTGTTCGGACCGCTGACGATGCGCCGCTACGCACGGCTGCGCTAGCCCGCGGCGCTCGGACGGCGGCTGCGGGGCAGCCCAGCGACCACCAGGTCATAGGAGTCCTCGATCCATCCGGCGACCTCGGCCTCCGTGACCGAGCCGTCGAGGGTGATCGTGTTCCAGTGCCGCTTGTTGAGGTGATAGCCGGGCCGCACGGCGCTGTACGAGCGGCGCAGGAGCGGCACCAGCTCGGGATCGCACTTGAGGCTGATCGTCAGCGGCTCGGAGTCCTCGGCGATCAGCGCGAAGATGCGCCCGGCGACCTTGATCACACGTGTCGTCGGCCCGAAGGGGTGCTCCACCACCGCGCCCGGGTGGCGCAGGCACAGGGCGGTCAGCTCGTCGAGGTCCATGTCCTGATGCTCGCATGCCGGCCGCATAGGTGACCGGCGCTACCCACAGGCTGCTGCTCAATGGCGCGGCCCTGCCGCCGCCGGCCTTGCCCGGCACTCCACCGCCGACGCGGGAATGCCTCAGCCCCCGAGCGCTCGGCCGACCGCCTCGGCCAGGCCCTCATCCCCTCGGCGCGCCCAGGCGATGACGCCGTCCGGGCGGACCAGCAGCCAGCTCTCGTCCCCGGCGAGCCGCCGCAGCAGGCCGGTCCCGTCCTGCAGGCCGCCGGCGCCGATCCGCGCGACCACAGGAGCCGGCAGCGGCGGGGCGGGCACGTTGCGGGCGCCCATTCGGAGCAGCGCCGGGCCCGACGGCAGCAGGTCATGCAGGCGGATCGAGCGGCCATCCGCCGCCGTCAGCAGAGGATCGGGCAGCCGCAGCCCAGCGGCGCGGTCGGCGACCTCGAGCAGCGGTGAGGGCGGCGTGACCAGATCCAGCATCGACATCCGCCGCAACCCCCGGCGGCGGAGGCGCGGGAAGCGCAGGGACGCTCGCAGCAGCATGAGCGCACCGTCCCGCACCCACGACGGCGCCTCGAGGTAGACGCGCGTCAAGCGATCCGTGAAGGCCGTGATCTCGCCCACAACGACGCCGCGGCGCTCGACCTCGTAGGAGTCCAACAGGGCGTCGGCGTCACCGTCCCCGGCCAGGACCGAGGCGAGCTTCCAGGCCAGGTTCTCGGCGTCCTGGATGCCGGCGTTCATCCCCTGGCCGCCGGCGGGGCTGTGCAGGTGGGCCGCGTCACCGGCCAGCAGAACCCGGCCGCTGCGGAAGCGCGGCGCGGCGCGGTGGTGGAGGCGGAAGCGGCTCGCCCAGACGACCTCGACCGGCCCCGTGCCTAGTACGTCGGCGACGTGACGCCAGATCTCTGGATCCTCCACGGGACCGGACTCCGGGGTTCTCCTGGGCTGCGGCTCCAGTCGGAGGATCCGCCACAGCCCCGGCCGCAGGCGCGCGGCCGCCGTCAGGCCGCCGGCGATGCTGCGCAGGCGCGGCCACGGCAGTTCCTCACGTTCGTCGCCGAGCCGGACGTCCGCGAGCACGGCTCGCACGGAGTAGGTGCCTCCGACGAGCTCCAGCCCCATGCGCTGCCGCACCGTGCTCGAGGCGCCGTCGCAGCCCACCAGGAGGTCGGCGCGGAGGGTCGAAGCCCGCCCTCGGCGACGCACCGACACGGTCACCCCGTCGGCGTCCTGCGCCACATCGGTGACCTCGGCGTCGAAGCGGACCTGACAGCGCCCGGACCGGGTGACCTCCTCCGCCAGCAGCCGCTCGATCTCGGACTGCTCGAGGATGATGACACCGGGGTCGGACACCTCGTCCTCGAGCTCGGTCAGGTCGACGGAGAGCAGCGGTCGGCCGTGCGGAGCCTCGTGGACGGTGACGCGGCGGACGAGCGTACCGAGGGCCAGCAGCGGCTCCTCGGCCTTCCAGCGCCGCAGCGCCTCGCGGGTTCGCATGTGGACCACCGGCGCGCGCGAGTGCTCGCTGAGGCGGGGCTCGCGCTCGAGGACGACCGAGTCGACCCCGAGCCGGGCCAGGCCGAGCGCAAGCGCCAGCCCAACCGGGCCGGCACCGACGATCGCGACCGGGACGTCCGCTGACGGCATGCTCATGGTGTGCCCCGTTCCGCGCCTGACAGCACCTCTGCCGGCCCGCTAAGAACCATGTAGCACTGTTGCTATCTAGGTAGCAGTCCTGCTACATTACGCTCATGACGGTCGACCGCACAACGCTCCGCGACGCCGCTTCCACGGGACTCTCCTCTGAGCCGGCGGTCGAAGTGCGGGATCTGCGGATGCGCTACGGCGACCGCGATGTGCTCGACGGCGTCTCGTTCACGGTGGAGCGCGGCGAGGTGGTCGCCCTGCTCGGGCCGAACGGGGCGGGCAAGACCACCACCATCGAGATCCTCGAGGGCTTCCGCCTGCGCTCCGGCGGCGACGTGCGGGTGCTCGGCGTCGACCCCGCCGAGGGCGACGAGGACTGGCGCGCTCGCCTCGGCGTGGTGCTCCAGTCCTGGCGCGATCACGCCCGCTGGACGCCGCGCCGGCTGCTCGCCCACCTCGGACGCTTCTACGCCCCGTACTCGACGCCGCAGCGCGAGCGCCCGCGCGACGTCGACGAGCTGCTCGAGATGGTGGGTCTCGGCGAGATCGCGGATCAGAAGATCCTCACGCTGTCGGGTGGCCAGCGGCGGCGCCTGGACGTGGCCATCGGCGTGGTCGGCAAGCCCGACCTGCTGTTCCTCGACGAGCCCACCGCCGGCCTGGACCCGCATGCGCGCCGGGAGTTCCACGAGCTGATCCACCGCCTGGTCGACTTCGAGGCGACGACCGTCCTGCTGACCACCCACGACCTGGACGAGGCCGAGCGGCTCGCCGACCGGGTGCTGGTGCTGGCGGCGGGGCACATCGTCGCCGACGGCAGCCCGGACAGCCTGGCGCGACAGGTCGCCTCCCAGGCAGAGGTCCGCTGGACGCAGGACGGTCAGCGCTACGTCCACTCGACCGCAGACGCCACGGCGTTCGTTCGTGACCTGCTCCAGCGCGAGGGCGCTGCGGTCGACGACCTGGAGGTGCGCCGGCCCAGCCTGGAGGACACCTACCTCAGCATGGTCGCCCAGCACGAGGCCGGGCAGACCGGTGCCGCGGTGCGGGCGTTCACCGAGGCCACCGACGAGCGAGGAGGTTCGCTGTGAACCTGCGCTGGCATTCCGTGAAGGTGGGGCTGGGCCGCGGCTGGACGGAGCTCAAGCTCAGCCTGAAGAGCCCGCAGGATCAGGGCTTCTACCTGGTGGTCGCGGTCACGGTGCTGTTCTTCCTCTACATCAACCGCAACAACCCGGTCGAGGGTACCGACCTCTTCTTCCCGTCCGTGGCGCTGCCGAGCATGCTCGGTGGGCTGCTGGCGTTCGGCTCGGTCGTCGGGCCCGCATACACGCTCGCCGTCGAGCGCGAGGACGGCACCCTGCTGCGCGCCAAGGCCCTGCCGCACGGCATGACCGGCTACGTGACCGGGCAGCTGCTGTTCCAGTCCGCAAGCGTCGTGCCCATGTTCCTCGTCATCCTCGTCCCGAGCTTCCTGCTGTTCGACGGCCTCATGCACAGGGGCGCGGCGGGCTGGCTGACGATGCTGTGGGTGCTGGTGCTCGGCATGCTGGCGACCCTGCCGATCGGGATGATCGTGGGCTCGGTGGTCCCGTCGCTGCAGAAGGTGGGCACCTGGGGGATCCTGCCGGTGATGCTGCTGGCTTCGATCTCGGGCATCATCGCGCCGATACAAGCGCTGTGGGGCTGGGTGCAGACGCTCGCGCAGGTCTTCCCGATGTACTGGATCGGGCTCGGGATGCGCTCCGCGTTTCTCCCCGACGCGGCGGCGGCCCTCGAGATCGGCGGAACGTGGCGGACATGGCAGACGGTCGCGGTGCTGTCGGCCTGGGCGGCCGGGGCGTGCCTGGCGCTGCCGCCGCTGCTGCGCCGAATGGCGCGTCGCCAGTCGGGGGCGGCCATGCAGGCCGCGCGCGAGGCCGCCGGGCAGCTCATCAGATGACCGAGGTCGTCCACAACCGAATCGCCCTCCTGCGGGCCGAGCAGGGCGTCACCCGACGCGAGCTCGCCGACGCCCTCGGCGTGCACTACCAGACCATCGGCTACATCGAGCGCGGCGAGTACAACCCGAGCCTGCATCTGGCGCTGCGCATCGCCGCGTTCTTCGACCTGCCGGTCGAGGTCATCTTCTCGCTCGAGCCGTTCCCGCGCATCAGCGACGCCGCGCGCAGCGCCTGAGCCCGGACGGGTCCGCGGACGAAGGCGCGCTGCGCGCTGGGCGCCCTTGCGGGGCTGACCGCGGGAATTCCCCGCCACCCGGCCACGTTGAAGCCCACATGACCACATCGCAGCAGGAACTGCACGAGACCACACTGCCCGAGCACGCCCGCACCCCCCACGGCGCCGGCGCACTGCGCGTCCGCCTGCGCGAGGCCGGCTGGTCGAGCGATCTGTCCTGGGTCGAGGTCGGAGCCCGGACCGCGATCAGCGCGGCGCGCGCCGCCGGCGGGGAAGCCCGCCGCACCATCGCCTACCTGCCCTCTCTCAGCGCCGTCGACGGCGGCACCCGACGGCTGTGGAAGGAGGGTGACGTGCCCGTCCCCTCCGTCGCCGACGTCCGCGAGGTGATGCTCGCAACCGAGACCTGCGAGGACTGGATCTCCGAGCTCTTCGAGGCTCCGCCGGAGCGAGTCGAGGCCGAGGAGGCGCTCGCCGGCGTGGCCGCCTGACCGCCACCTAGCGGATCACCAACGTCGCCTCGGCCAGCTCTGGGCCGGGGCGACGTCCCTTTGGGCGTCTACGCGAGCCCTGTCGCCTCCTGCGGGCGCGGGGCGCGCGGGTTTTCGCCGCCACTTGCCGCGCTCCCGGAGGCGTCTGCGTCCGGCAGATCCAAGCGCGCAGGCGCGATCTACGACCATCGACCGAGCAGCACCGGGACCCCTGTACGAGTGCGCCCCCGCCGCTCCGCGCATAGCGTCGCCCGGGTCGGCTAGCCACCCCGGCTCGTCCGGGATCTCGCCTGCTCGACCGCCCGATGGGAAGGAGCGCCCGTGACCGCGCAGAGCTTCGATGCACCGCCCTCCGCCATCAGCGACCTGCGCCGCGCCCTGCAAGGACCGGTGCTCACGGCCGAGGACGCGGGCTATGACCAGGCCAGGCAGGTGTTCTTCACCGGCTTCGACCGTCGACCCGCGGCCATCGCACAGGTCGAGAGCGCCGCGGACGTTGCGGCCGCGCTCGGGGTGGCCCGCTCGGCAGGGCTGCCGATCTCCGTCCGCAGCGGAGGCCACAGCGTGGCCGGTCACGGCGTGGCCGACGGCGCCGTGGTGATCGATCTGTCACGTCTGCGCGCGCTCGACATCGACGCCGAGAACCGCATCGCCCGCGCCCAGACCGGGCTGACCGCCGGGGAGTTCACCTCCGCCGCGCAGGCTCTGGGGCTGGCGACCGGCTTCGGCGACACGCCCTCGGTCGGGATCGGCGGTATCACCCTCGCCGGCGGCATCGGCCTGCTGGTGAGGAAGCTGGGCCTGACGATCGACTCCCTGGCTGGCGCCGAGGTCGTGACCGCCGACGGCGAGGTTCTCCAGGTCGACGCCGAGAACCACCCCGACCTGTTCTGGGCCCTGCGCGGAGCCGGCAGCAACTTCGGCGTAGTCACCCGTCTCGACCTGCGCCTGCACGAGGTGAAGGATGTCTACGGCGGGATGCTGATGCTGCCCGCCGAGCCCCGCGTGGTCGCCGGCATCGTGGCCGCCGGTGAGGAGGCTGACGAGGCTCTGTCGATGATCGTCAACGTCGCCAAGGCCCCGCCGCTGCCCTTCATCCCCGCGGAGCTCCACGGCAGCCCGATCGCCTTGATCTTCGGGGTCTACGCCGGCGACGCCGCGGCCGGCGAGGCTGCCTTCAAGCCGTTCCGAGCCCTGGCCGACCCGCTCGTCGACGCTGTTCAGCCGACCACCTACGCCGCGCTGTTCGAGGAGGAGGGCGGTCCGCCCGCGCCTGCCGCCCTGGCGATCCGCAGCATGTTCATGGACGGCTTCGGCCTGGACGAGGCGGAGCTCGTGCTCGAGCGGCTCGCCACGAGCACCGCTCCGATGGCGATGACCCAGCTGCGCGTCCTCGGCGGCGCCGTGGCCCGCGTCCCCGACGACGCCACCGCCTTCGCGCACCGGCAGCGCCGCCTGACCGTCAACGTGGGCGCCGGCTTCAACACCTCCGCCGACGTGGCGGAGGGCGAGTCCTGGGTCACCCAGCTCGCCGCCGACCTCGGCGGCACCGGCGCCTACGTCGGCTTCTTCGGCGACGAGGAGCCCGAGCGCGTCCGCGCCGCCTACCCGGGCGCCACCTACGAGCGGCTTGCGGCGATCAAGGCGACCTACGACCCGGACAACGTCTTCCGGTCGAACGTGAACATCCCACCGGCCGGCTGACCCGCTCCGCCC
>CAZVUW010000065.1:0-18975 GCA_964629825.1 uncultured Actinomycetota bacterium | reverse complement strand
CACACCGAGTTCGCGCCCGTGGTCGGCGCGTAGCCCGACAGGCCGTACTCGTGCACCTTGCCCGGCAGCGTGTAGGGCCCGAAGACCTCGACGTCCACGCCGATCTTGCCGTGGCTCGTCTCCATCCAGTAGCCGTGCAGCGTCTGCCCGCCGTTCGCCGGGTGGGTGGGGTCGGTCAGCCAGCGCTTCATGTAGTCGGCGACCTGGTCCTGGGGCACGGGCACGTGACCGGGGCGGGGGTTGCCGAACGGGTGGGTCTCAGGCTCCTGGGTGATCAGGAACGGCTGGTCGGTGTACTCGAGCAGCACGACGGCGCCGCGGTACTGCGTCTCGCTCGCGGGGGTCGTGCCATCCGTCCACGAGTCGGGGCGGATCTTGACGTAGTCGTCCCAGGTCTGGTCGACCTCGTCCTTCCAGCTCTGCGCATCGATCGGCTGCAGAGCCGGATGCTCGGAGATGTCGGCGGCGCGGTCCTGCGCGGTGGCTCCCGGGGCTACCAGCGCGGTCAGCATCAGCACCGCCAGCGCGATCGATACGCTCGCTCGACGCGTGCGTGCGGTCGTTCGAAGTTCCATGCAGTCTCCTGTTGCAATGGATGGTTCTGGCTCATGAACCGCACGATCTGCCGTCAAGACGTGGCGAAGGTCCGGCGCACGAGGGCGCAACCTCCCGCAGACGCCACGAGTGCACCGGCCTTGAGGTTCGCGCTGCGGCGGATCCTAGAGGACACGGGCGACAGCCAAGCGTGAAAACCGGATAGAAGAGGGGGCGCCCCCAGGCACCCCCTCTTGAGGTCGACCGATTCGCCTTACGAGGCGGCCTTGAGGTCCAGGATCTTCTGGGCCAGGTCGCGCAGGCGGTCGGCGTCGCCCTGGTTGGGCTTGTCCTTGCCCTCGATCACGTCGGCCTGCCACAGCAGCAGGTGGACGGCGCGGTCGAAGTGGCTCAGGGCCACGAGCTCCTTGCCCGGGATGCCCAGCCACTCCTCGGCCTTGTCGAGGGCGTTGCGGATCTTGCCCTCCATGCCCTCGGTCATGTCCTCGTCGCGGACGATCTGGTCGACCGTGGCGCGAGCGAGCGCGAAGGTGGGCTCCCAGGAGTACATGCGCATCGCCATGGCGTTGTGCTCGTCCAGCTGGACGGTCTTGGCGGCGTCGATCTCGTTCTGCGTCAGGTGCTCGGTCGGGACGACCTCGAGGATGTCCAGACCGCGAGCGATCTCACCGCCGTAGACCTTGCCGTTGTACCAGTAGGCCGACCAGAAGCCTCCGAGGAGGAGGGAGGTCGGGCTGATCGGACCGCGGTCGAAGTAGGCGATCTCGTAGGGGTTGGCGGGGTCGGTCCAGTCGAACATCGAGATTCCGCCCTGGTACCAGCCCTGAACGGCGATGTCGCGGCCGGGGACCGGGAGGATGTTCGCCTGGTGGGCCACGCAGTTCTCCTGGTTGGTCTGCGCGACCGGGAGCTTGTAGTAGCTCTGGAACTCGAGCTTCGGCGTCGGGCCGCTGCGGTCGATCGTGAAGATCGCGTTGGCCCCCCAGCTCTTGCGGTGGTTGGGCGCGCAGCGAGCGCTGGTACCGCCACCCCACTCGTCGGTGAACAGCACCTTGGTGCCGTCGTTGGAGAAGTTGGCCGAGTGCCAGTATGAGAAGTTGGGGTCGGCCACGGCGTCGAGCCGAACCGGGTTCGCCGGGTCGGAGATGTCGATCAGGATCCCGTTGCCCTGGCACGCGCCGGCCGCCAGCCCGATCTCCGGGTAGGCGGTGATGTCGTGGCAGGTGTTGGTGTTCGGGCTCGGCGAGTAGTTGTTGCCCGCGGGCGAGCAGAGGTTGCCGCCTGGGTCGACCGCGCACGGGTGGGTCGGCTGGGTCGGACCGTTCTGCAGGCCGTTCACCGCACCGGTGACGGGGTCGGCGAACAGGCGCGCCTCGTTCACGACCTCAGCCGCGGCCGGGTTGTCCACCGGCACCTTGATGACCTCGATCATCCACTGCGACGGGTTGGGGCTGGTCGGGCTGGTCTGGCCGCAGCGACCGGTCACGAAGCCCTGCGGGGTGTGCACGGCCTCGGCCGAGGAGCGCTGACCGGCGGTGCCGCTGACGTAGACGTAGACGTGCTCCGGGTCGTTCGGGTCCTCGACCAGGCGGTTGGTGTGCGAACCGCGGCAGGTCTGGATGCCCGCCACCTGCACCGGGTTGTCGATGTCGCTGATGTCCCAGATTCGAACCCCGCGGAAGCGGTTCTGGGCATTGACGCCGCCCTCACCGCAGTCGATCCGGGCAGTGGACTCCTCCACCGAGTGGAAGAGAAGGTTGCCGTACACGTTCACGTCGCCCTGCCCGCCCGGGCACAGCACCGTGGTGCGCAGCGTCGGGTTGGTGGGGTCCGAGACGTCGTAGATCTGGAGACCGCGCCAGTTGCCCTGGATCACGTAGTTGCCCGTGAAGGCCAGGTCGGAGTTCGCGTTCGAGATGGCGCCGATGTTGGTCGGGTTCCAGAACGGGCTGTTCTGCTTGTCGAACCGGCCGATGTGCTCCAGGCCGAAGGTCGCCACACCGGCGTCGTTGTAACCCGGGCTCAATCCGTACCGGGGGTCGTCAGTGGTGGGGAATGGTGCCAGCTGGGCGCTCGCGGCCGATGGCAGGAGGCTCACAACCAGAAGAGCCACCGTCATCACGAGCAACGACCGTCGAGCGCGCCGGCTGGCGGCATAGCTGAGTCGGTGCACCAGTGCCCTCCTCTCTAGGTACCCGCATGAAACTCAGGACGGCACATCACTCCGGCCAGAGCCAGAGCGTGATGAGGGGGGCAAAGTACGGTCTGGGGGGCTCCCTTCACAAGGGTTTTTCATGCGCTCGGCGCACATCCCGGAAGATCTGGCCCTGGCCGCGCGGCCTTTATCCCGCTTTGAGCAGATGCGCATATGCAGAGGAGGGGCGCCCCGCGGGCGCCCCTCCTCGTCAGGTCCTGGCAGCCGTTACGAGGCGGCCTTGAGGTCCAGGATCTTGTCGGCCAGGTCGCGCAGGCGGTCGGCGTCGCCCTGGTTGGGCTTGTCCTTGCCCTCGATCACGTCGGCCTGCCACAGCAGCAGGTGGACGGCGCGGTCGAAGTGGGACAGGGCCACGTTGTGCTTCTTGGGCATGGCCAGGAACTGCTCGGCCATGTCGAGGGCGTTGCGGATCTTGCCCTCCATGCCCTCGGTCATGTCGTCGTCGCGGACGATCTGGTCGACCGTGGCGCGAGCGAGCGCGAAGGTGGGCTCCCACTGGTACATCCGCATCGCCATGGCGTTGTGCTCGGCGAGCTGGACGGTCTTGGCGGCGTCGATCTCGTTCTGCGTCAGGTGCTCGCTCGGCAGAACCTCGAAGGCGTCGAAGCCACGCGCGATCTCACCGCCGTAGACGTTGCCGTTGTACCAGTAACCCGACCAGAAGCCACCCAGAATGGCGGACGTCGGGCTGATCGGACCGCGGTCGAAGAAGGCGATCTCGTAGGGGTTGGCCGGGTCGGTCATGTCGAACATCGAGATGCCGCCCTGGTACCAGCCCTGGACCACGATGTCGCGGCCGGGGACCGGGAGGATGTTCGCCTGGTGGGCGACGCAGTTCTCCTGGTTGGTCTGGACGGCCGGCATCTTGTAGTAGCTCTGGAACTCGAGCTTCGGGGTGTCGCCGCTGCGGTCGATCGTGAAGATCGCGTTGGCGCCCCAGCTCAGGCGGTCGGTCGCGCGGCAGCGCGGGCTGGTGCCGCCACCCCACTCGTCGGTGAACATGACCGTCTCACCGTCGTTGGAGAAGTTGGCGGAGTGCCAGTAGGCGAACGTCGGGTTCGTGACCGCGTCGATCCGCTTCGGGTTGGCCGGGTCGGAGATGTCGATCAGGAGGCCGTTGCCCTCGCAGGCGCCGGCAGCCAGGCCGATCTCCGGGTAGGCGGTGATGTCGTGGCAGGCGTCGGTCGCAGAGGTCGACTGCGTGCCCGGGCCGTGGTTGCCACCCGGCCACAGGCCGTTGATCCGGCCGTCGGCGTCCGCGAAGAGACGCACCTCGTTGACGACCGCGGCGGCCGCCGGGTTGTTGACCGGCACCTTGATGACCTCGATGCGATAGCGCGAAGAGGTCTCGTTGAAGTCGGGGCTGGACGTGGACGGGTTGGCGCAACCCGCCAGCTCGCTGCCGGCGCGGACGCCTGCCGTGCCGTTCACGTAGATGTAGACGTGCTCCGGGTCGTTGAGGTCCTCGACCAGGCGGTGCGTGTGCGAACCGCGGCAGGTCTGAACGGCCGCGACCTGGACGGGGTTGAGGATGTCGGAGATGTCGAAGATGCGGACGCCGCGGAAGCGCTCCTCAGGAGTCGGGTTGGTGGTGCCGCAGTCGAGGCGGCCGCGGGTCTCCTCGACGGAGAAGAACAGGAGGTTGCCGTAGACGGTGGTGTCACCCTGGCCGCCCGGACACAGGACCTCGGTCACCTTGGTCGGGTTCGCGGGGTCGGAGATGTCGTGGATCTGGAACCCGGCGAAGTTGCCCGCGATGGCGTAGTTGCCGGTGAACGACAGGTCGGAGCCCGCAAAGGCGAACGACCCGAGCGAGTTCGGGTCGAAGAAGCCGCCGTCCTCCTTGCGGAACCGGCCGATGTGCTCGAGGTTCCAGCTGGCGGTCTCTGCGTCGTTGTATCCAGCTCCCAGCCCGACACGGGGGTCATCCGGGTCGGGGAACTCCTGCGCGCTGGCGACCGCCGGCAGCACGCTCACGACCATGAGCGCGGCCATCATAAGCAGCAATGAACGGCGGGCACGCCGCCGCGCAGCTGAGGTGAGTCGGTGCATTCGGTGCCCTTTCCTCTTTCGCGGGGTTCCCGCATGAACCCCGCACGGCACGTCCGCCCCGGTGGGAGCCGGAGCAAGGCGAGGCGCGGAAAGGTAAGGGCTGCACCGCCCTCTTCACAAGGGTTTCCGACGTGCTAGGCGCACATTTTTCCCGATCAAGGGCTGTTGGGCGCGCGGTTCCTCCAGGTTCGCGGCTTATGTGATGCAGAGAGGGGGGCGTCCAAGACGGACACCCCCCTCCCTCTGCGGCGTCCTCGCCGAAGGCCTAGGAGTTGGCCTTCAGCTCGGAGATGGTGTCGGCCAGAGCGCGCAGGCGCTCGGCGTCACCCTGGTTGGGCTTGTCCTTGCCCTCGATCACGTCGGCCTGCCACAGCAGCAGGTGGACGGCGCGGTCGAAGTGGGACAGGGCCACGTTGTGCTTCTTGGGCATGGCCAGGAACTGCTCGGCCATGTCGAGGGCGTTGCGGATCTTGCCCTCCATGCCCTCGGTCATGTCGTCGTCGCGGACGATCTGGTCGACCGTGGCGCGAGCGAGCGCGAAGGTGGCGTCCCACTCGTAGGGCACCCACGCCATCGCGTTGTGGTACTCCTGCTGGACTTCCTTGGCAGCGTCGATCTCGTTCTGCGTCAGGAACTCGCTCGGCTGCAGGTCGAACACGTCGAAGCCGCGAGCGATCTCGGGGCCATAGACGTGGCCGTTGTACCAGTAGGCCGACCAGAAGCCACCCAGCGTCAGGCGGCTGGCGTCGATCGGACCCTGGTCCCAGTAGCCCATCTCGAACGGGTTCTCGGAGTCGGTGAAGTCCACCAGCGAGATGCCGCCCTGGTACCAGCCCTGGACGAAGACGTCCCGGTTGGGGATCGGAAGGATGTTCAGCTGGTGAGCGACGCAGTTCTCGCTCGAGGTCTGGACCGCAGGCATCTTCCAGTGGCTGCGGAACTCCATCTTCGGGCCGTCCTCGGTCTGGACGATGTCGTAGACCGAGTCGGCACCCCAGCTCAGCGGGTCGCTGGCGCGGCAGCGGGCCTGCGTGCCGCCGCCCCACTCGTCGGTGAAGACGATCTTGGTGCCGTCGTTGGAGAAGTTCGCGGTGTGCCAGTAGGCGTAGTTCGGGTCGGAGACGACATCGATCCGCTTCGGGTTGGCCGGGTCGGAGATGTCGATCAGGATGCCGTTGCCCTCGCAGGCGCCCGCCGCCAGGCCGATGGCCGGGAAGGCGGTGATGTCGTGGCAGGCGTCGGTCTCAGAGGTCGACTGCGTGCCCGGGCCGTGGTTGCCGCCCGGCCAGAGGCCGTCGATGCGGCCGGTCTCCTCGTCGGCGAACAGGCGCACCTCGTTGACGACCGCGGAGTCCTCGGGACGGGCCAGCGGGACCTTGATGACCTCGATGCGGTAGCGCGACGAGGTCTCGTTGAAGTCAGGCGAGGACTTCGACGGGTTGGCGCAGCCCTCGAGCTCGGTGCCGGAGCGGACGCTCGACGTCCCCTGGACGTAGATGTACACGTGCTCGGGGTCGTTCGGGTCCTCGACCAGGCGGTTGGTGTGCGAGCCGCGGCAGGTCTGGACGGCCGCCACCTGGACGGGGTTGCGGATGTCGGAGATGTCGAAGATGCGGACACCGCGGAAGCGCTCGGCCGACGTCGGCGGGGTGGTGCCGCAGTCGATCCGGCCGCGGGTCTCCTCGACGGAGAGGAAGAGCAGGTCGCCGTAGACGTTGGTGTCACCCTGACCACCCGGGCACAGCACCTGGGTCACGGGCGTGGGGTTGGTCGGGTCCGAGATGTCGTGGATCTGGAAGCCCGAGAAGTTGCCGGCGATCACGTAGTTGCCGGTGAACGAGATGTCCGAGTTCGCCCAGGAGATCGACCCGATCGCGTTCGGGTCGAAGAAGATGCCATCGCGCTTGTCGAAGCGGCCGATGCGCTCGATGTTCCACGAGACGATCTCGGCGTCGTCGAAGCCCGCGCCGAGTCCAACCCGGGGGTCGTTGGGGTCGGGCGTCCCGTATGGGAGCGTCGGCGGGTCGGCGGCGACGGCGCCCGTCGGGAACAGGCCGACGACCATGAGCATGGCGGCGGCCAGGATCAGCGAACGGCTTGCTGCGCGCCGTCTCGCCCGTGCGTGTCCGTGCATTCAGCACCCTTTCCTCTGGGGGCACCCGCATGAGACCCCCACAGCCTTCTGAGGCCCCCGGTAGTGCGGCGGCCGATAGTGGCGTGCACGGTACGCATGTCCATCAGCCTAGACAAGGGGTTTTCCAGAACTCATTGCTTAATGTTGCCGGTGAGAAGTGAAGCGACAGTTCAACTGGGATGAACCGGACTCGTTCGTGGGCGGGGAGGTGTGCGCCCCGCGCGCGTCCCGGCTGCGGGCGGCTGGGCGAGCCCGTCGCAGGGCATGCGAAAGGGCCGACCCCATGGGGGCCGGCCCTTTGGACCGCTTGAAGCGGTATGCCTAGCTGTTGTTGGCCTTCAGCTCGGCGATGGTGTCGGCCAGGGCGCGCAGGCGGTCGGCGTCGCCCTGGTTGGGCTTGTCCTTGCCCTCGATCACGTCGGCCTGCCACAGCAGCAGGTGGACGGCGCGGTCGAAGTGGCTCAGGGCCACGAGCTCCTTGCCCGGGATGCCCAGCCACTCCTCGGCCTTGTCGAGGGCGTTGCGGATCTTGCCCCCCAGGCCCTCCGTGATCGCTCCGTCACGGGAGAGCTGGTCGAGGTGGGCGTGGCCGTAGGTGAAGGTGATGTCCCAGGTCAGCTGGTCCTGGTGCTGGGCGTTGGACTCGTCGAAGGTCACGGACCGGGCCACGGCCAGCTCGTTCTCGGTCAGCAGCTCGTTCGGGAGCAGCTGGAACGTGTCGAAGCCGCGGGCGATCTCGTTGCCGTAGACGTAGCCGTTGTACCAGTAGCTCGACCAGAAGCCGCCGCTCTGGAGGCTGGCGGCGCTGTTCGGCGCGTAGTCGAAGTAGCCGATCTCAACCGGGTTGGACGAGTCCGTGAAGTCCCAGAGCGACGTCCAGCCCTGGTACCAGGCCTGGACCATGATGTCGCGGTTCGGGACCGGCACCAGGTTGCCGTTGTGGGCCACGCAGTTCTCCTGCGCGGTCTGCGGCACCGGCAGCTTGTAGTAGGAGGCGAACTCCATCTTCGGGCCGTCCTCGGTCTGGACGATGTCGTAGATGGCGTTGGCGCCCCACTCCTTGCGGTGGTTGGCCATGCAGCGAGCGCCGCTGCCGCCGCCCCACTCGTCGGTGAAGACCACCTTGGTGCCGTCGTTGTTGAGCGTCGCCGAGTGCCAGTACGAGAAGTTCTGGTCGGCAACGGCGTCAAGCCGCTTCGGGTTCGCCGGGTCGGTGATGTCGATCAGGATGCCGTTGCCCTGGCAGGCGCCGGCGGCGATCCCGAGCGCCGGGTAGGACGTGATGTCGTGGCAGGTGTTGGTGTTCGGGGTGGGCGAGTAGCCCGTGCCTGCCGGGTTGCAGAAGTACGCGGGGTCGGAGTCGCGGTTGCAGGGGTGGCCACCCGGGGGGGCGCCGTTCTGCAGGCCGTTGACCGCACCCGTGACCGGGTCGGCGAACAGGCGCGCCTCGGTGACGACGGAAGCGGTCTCCGGGGCGGCGAGCGGGACCTTGATGACCTCGATCATCCACTGCGACGGGTTGGCGCTGGTGGCGCTCGTCTGACCGCAGCGGCCGCTCACATAGCCCTGTGGGGTGTGCACGAACTCGGCCGCGGCGCGCTGGCCGGCGGTGCCGGACACGTACACGTAGACGTTGTCCGGGTCGTTCGGCGAGGTCACGACGGTGTGGGTGTGCGACCCACGGCAGGTCTGGATGCCCGGCAGCTGGACCGGGTTGCGGATGTCGCTGATGTCCCAGATGCGGACGCCGCGGAAGCGGGTCTGCGCGTTGGCGGCCGGGGTGGTGGTGCAGTCGATCTTGGCGTTGGTGGCCTCGACCGACATGAAGAGCAGGTCGCCGTAGACGGACACGTCGTTCTGGCTGCCCGGGCACAGAACGCTGGTGACGAGCTCGGGGTCGGACGGGTCGGACACGTCGTAGACGTTGAACCCGTTGTAGTTGCCCGAGATGACGTAGTCGCCCGTGAACGCCAGGTCGGAGTTGGTGCCGTTGACCGGAGCGGGCTTCAGCTCGTGAGCGAGCCGCTCCATGTTCCAGGCGGCCTTGCCGACCACGTCGTCATTCGTGCTGGCCGGCCCCAGGCCGATGCGGGGGTCGGGGTCGGGCTGGGCGCTGGCGCCCAGCGGAAGCAGCGTCACGAGCATCAGCGCTGACAGCAGTGCCAGCGCCACCCGCCGTGCCGACGCGCGGACCGCCGGCTTCAGATGCGATCGATTCATATGACGAGGACCCTCTCGCTCAGGTGGGCGCAGCACTACCTACGCCCACGCGGTCGCGCAGGCCACCGCATGAGGCCTGCGAGAGCGCGGACGCTAAGAGCGCGCGTGCCAGCCCGACAAGACGTAGTTCCGGATGCGTAGAACGCGATGGACAAACGGTTCTTTCAGGCCTTCCCGGCCTGACAGATGGCGAAGGGGGCGCCGGATGGCGCCCCCTTCTGCTAGACGGTCCGCAGACTGCGTTGCTGCCTAGCTGTTGGCCTGCAGCTCGGCGATGGTGTCGGCCAGGGCGCGCAGGCGGTCGGCGTCGCCCTGGTTGGGCTTGTCCTTGCCCTCGATCACGTCGGCCTGCCACAGCAGCAGGTGGATGGCGCGGTCGAAGTGGCTCAGGGCCACGAGCTCCTTGCCCGGGATGCCCAGCCACTCCTCGGCCTTGTCGAGGGCGTTGCGGATCTTGCCCTCCAGGCCCTCCGTGATCGCTCCGTCACGGACGAGCTGGTCGAGGTGGGCGTGGCCGTAGGTGAAGGTGACGTCCCAGGTGAGCCGCTGCTGACCCTGGACGTTGTACTCGTCGAAGTAGACGCTCTTGGCGACGGCGATCTCGTTCTCGCTCAGGTGCTCGCTGGGCAGCAGGTCGAACACGTCGAAGCCGCGCGCGATCTCGTTGCCGTAGAGGTAGCCGTTGTGCCAGTAGGTGGACCAGAAGCCGCCGAGGACCAGGGAGGTCCCGCTGACGGGCCCGCGGTCGAAGAAGGCGATCTCAACCGGGTTGGCCGAGTCGGTGAAGTCGAACACCGTGGTGCCGCCCTGGTACCAGGCCTGGACCATGATGTCGCGGTTCGGGACCGGGATCAGCGAGCCGTTGTGGGCGACGCAGTTCTCCTGGTTGGTCTGGGACATCGGCAGCTTGTAGTAGCTGCGGAACTCCAGCTTCGGGCCGTCCTCGGTCTGAACGATGTCGAAGATCGCGTCCGCACCCCAGTTCAGCGGGTCCTGTGGCCGGCAGCGGGCGCTCGAGCCGCCGCCCCACTCGTCGGTGAAGACCACCTTGGTGCCGTCGTTGTTGAACGTCGCGGAGTGCCAGTAGGCGAAGTTGAAGTCCGTGACGGTGTCGATCCGGCGCGGGTTGGCCGGGTCGCTGATGTCGATCAGCAGGCCGTCACCCTGGCAGGCACCGGCCGCGAGCCCGATCTCCGGGTAAGCGGTGATGTCGTGGCACTGGCTGCTCTGCGAGACCGACTGGCCGCCGGGCGCGCGCGGGTCGTCGTCGGCGTAACGCGGCTGCGCGCCGCTCGTGTTCAGCCAGTTGAGGATGCCGCGCACGCCGTAGCGCGGGTCCGGGTGCTGCTCCTGAACGGCGTGGTCCGCCTCACAGGAGTTGTCACCGCACTTGCTGAACAGGCGCGCGTTGCGGTTGACGATGGCTGCGGTCTCCGGAGCGTCCAGCGGCACCTTGATGACGGTGATCGAGAAGTTGTCCGTGTTCCGGTTGGTCAGGGAGCTCTCACCGGTGCAGTTGCCCGGCGGCTCGGTCGCCCCGCGGATGCCTGCGGTGCCGGACACGTAGATGTAGATGTTCTCGTCGTCCTCCGGGTCGGTCACGACCGTGTGGGTGTGCGAGCCCTTGCAGGTCTGCACGCCCGGCAGCTGGACCGGGTTGCGGATGTCGCTGATGTCCCAGATGCGGACGCCGCGGAAGCGGGTCTGCGCGTTGGCGGCCGGGGTGGTGGTGCAGTCGATCTTGGCGTTGGTGGCCTCGACCGACATGAAGAGCAGGTCGCCGTAGACGGACACGTCGTTCTGGCTGCCCGGGCACAGAACGCTGGTGACGAGCTCGGGGTCGGACGGGTCGGACACGTCGTAGACGTTGAACCCGTTGTAGTTGCCCGAGATGACGTAGTCGCCCGTGAACGCCAGGTCGGAGTTGGTGTTGCTCACCGACGCGGGCTTCGGGAGGCTCGCGAGCTTGGCCAGGTTGGAGATCGCCTGACCGGCGGTCTCACCGGCACCGGGGGCCAGCCCCACCCGGGGGTCGTCTTGGGTGGGCAGGCGCACCTGCGCGCTTGCAGCCGTGGACATCACGTTCAGCAGCAGCACGACAGCTGCGATGAGCACCATCAACCGGCTACGGGCACGCGTGCGCCCGCGAAGATGCATAGAGGACGCCATTAGCAGGACCTTCCGATAGAGCGGCCCCCCGCATGGAGGCCGACGAGAAACAGGTCGCGCCCGGCTCCGCCCTACCGTTCCCGGTCACGACCGCGGGGCAAGGCACGGGTGGAGACGTCCGCTCGGAGGCTGAAGGGCCAACGGAGTGGACGTATGGCGCAACGGGTCCCAGGCGTCCGGGCGGATGGCCCGGACACGGATTCCTGGGCTCGCCATATGACGGGCGCGGGCCGTGCGATCAGCGCTCAGGCACATTGACCCCTTGCAATGGGGGGTGCCCGCACGCACACTGGCCCGGCGTGCCGATGCACAGGCTTTTCCTGTGGGGGGTCGTCTGCGCGCCGAGAGTCGTCTCACCCAAGTCGGAGGCCGAGCTTGCAGATGTTGCGTCTGTCTCGCACGGGAATCGCCATGCTGGCGGCTGCCGTCCTTCTGTCCGCCTGCTCTGGAGCCAACCAGGCGCGTGAGTCCTCCACCGAGTCGGATGCGTCCGAGGCGGCCACGCCGGAGGTGCGGTACATCCAGCCCGGCGCGCCGGGAGAGCCGAGCAAGGTCCTGACGGCCGAAGAGGTCGCGAAACTCGACCTGAGCCCGCCGGAGCACACCCCCGAAGACGTCGAGTTCATGCAGATGATGATCATCCACCATGAGCAGGCGACCGAGCTGGTGGAGCTCATCGAGGGGCGCAGCACGCGTGAGGACCTGGCCCTGTTCGCCGAGCGGATTCTGATCTCCCAGGCCGACGAGATCGACCTGATGAAGCGCTGGCTCGAGGACCGCGACGAGGCGGTGCCGGAGGGCCCCGAGGACCTGAAGAACCTGCACTCCCACCACGGGCACAACCCCGACGACCCCGACGTGGCCCTGATGCCCGGGATGCTGTCCGAGAACGAGATGAAGGCCATCCGCGAGGCCAGCGGTCCCGAGTTCGACAAGCTGTGGATCGAGGGGATGACCAAGCACCACCAGGGCGCGATCCAGATGGTCGAGGACCTGTTCGCGGCCGACGGGGGTCAGGAGCCGGAGATCTTCCGCTTCGCCAACCACGTGATCTCCGACCAGAACATCGAGATCAGCCGGATGAACATCATGCTGGCCGACGTCCTGGCCGGCGGTGACGGCAAGCTGCCGGATGACGAGACCGGTGACGACAAGGCGGACGAGTCCGGCGACGACGGCTGAGGCGCCGAACGCGTAGAGACCTGACGGGGCGGGAGTGATCTCCCGCCCCGTTACTCTTCGGGACATGGCCGAGCGCGTTCGGGACTGGCTGGAGCTGGTCCACTCCATCTATCCGCCTGGGGATGCCGAGAGCTGGGACTCGGTGGGGCTTCAGGTGGGCGCACCGGATGATCCGGTCAGCCGCGTCCTGGTCGCGCTCGACGTCACCGCCGACACGCTCGACGAGGCGGCGGAGGTGGGTGCGGACCTGCTGCTGGCGCACCATCCCCTGCTGTTCAGGCCGCTCGAGCGGCTGACCCCGGAGACCGCCTCCGGGGGCCTCGCGCTGCGGGCCGCGCGGCAGGGTGTCGCCGTGGTGGCCGCCCACACCAACCTGGACGTGGCGATCCCGGGCACGACCGACCCGATCGTCACGGCCCTCGGTCTGGTGGACGTGACGCCGCTGATCCCGCGCTCGGGCGAGGCCCGCTGCAAGCTGGTCACGTTCACCCCGGTCGAGTCCACCGACGCCGTCCTGGCGGCCATGGCGGCCGCGGGTGCGGGCGTGATCGGGGAGTACGAGGAGTGCTCGTTCCGCGTCGCCGGCGTCGGGACGTTCCGCCCGTCCGAGGCCGCGAACCCAGCCGTAGGGGAGCGCAGCGTCCGCAACGAGGTCGATGAGCACCGCCTTGAGATGGTGCTGCCGCGGGGACGGCTCTCCGCGGTCGTCTCGGCGCTGGTCGAGGCGCACCCCTATGAGGAGGTCGCCTACGACGTCTACCCGCTGGTCGACGAGCCCTCCGGCAAGGGGCTCGGCAGGGTCGGGCGGCTGCCCGAGCCGCTGGCGCTGCGGGCGGTGGCCGACCGGCTGGCCGAAGCGCTGCCCGCGCCGCACCTGCGCGTCGCGGGTGACCTCGAGCGACGGGTGGAGCGTGTCGCCGCCTGCGGTGGCGCCGGCGACTCCCTGATCGACGCGGCCGTCCGCAGCGGGGCCGAGGTCTACGTGACGGGGGATCTGCGGCACCATCCGGCGCTGGACGCGATGGCTCTGGGCCTGGCGCTGATCGACGCCGGCCACTACGCCACCGAGGCCGCGGCGCTGCCCGCCGTGGTGTCGATCCTCGAGGAGCGGTCGCGCGAGCGCGGCCTCGAGGCGAGCCTGATACCTTCGCGCGTCAGGACCGAGCCGTGGGCGGCGTATCGGCCGCCAGAGGGGGGCAGCAGTTGATCCCGGCGACGATGGAGGAGCGGCGCAAGCTGCTAGCCCTCCAGCACATCGACACGGCCATACGCCGACTCGAGCACCGCCGGGCCAACCTGCCCGAGCAGCAAGCACTCGACGAGAACGCCGACACCCTGAAGCGCGTCGCCCTGGAGTACGCCAACAGCAAGGACGAGCTGGAGCGCCAGGAGGTCGCGCAGCGACGCTATGAGTCGGAGATCGCGACCGTCGACGCCCGACGCAAGTCGGAGGAGGGCCGGATGTACTCCGGCATGATCACCTCCGACCGCGAGCTGGAGGCGCTGCGCAACGAGATCTCCACCCTGCGAAGCAAGAAGAACGATCTCGAGGACTCCCTGCTCGAGACCATGGAGCGGGTCGAGGAGCTGACCAGCCTGGTCGCAACGCTCGAAGAGCGCCACGACGAGCTGACCCGTCAGGTCGACCAGCTCACCGCCGCGCGGGACGAGGCCGCCAAGGACATCGACGCCGAGCTGGCCGAGCGCCGCTCCGAGCGCGCCGCCGCCGCGGCCGAGCTGCCCGCACCGCTGCTGGCCCAGTACGACCGCATCCGCGCCCGCAGCGGCGGTCTCGCGGTCGCCGAGCTGAAGGGCCCGACCTGCCAGGGCTGCCACCTGGACCTCACCGTGATCGAGCTGGAGGAGGTCCGCGAAGGCGCGAAGCGCGGACTGCCGGCGTGCCCGCAGTGCGGGCGGCTGCTGGTGCTCGACGCCTGACTTCGCCGCGGGACCCCACGGGTATCCTCGGCCTGGAGGAGTCGGCCAGGCGACCGCGTCACCGTTAGGTGCCGAGGAAAGTCCGGACTCCACAGGGCAGGACGCTGGGTAATCCCCAGGCGCGGCGACGCGCGGAAAGTGCAACAGAGAGCAGACCGCCGAACGGCCCGCCACCTAAGGGCGGGCGCGTGGTGAGGGTGAAAGGGTGCGGTAAGAGCGCACCGGCGCCGGCGGCGACGCCGGCGGCCAGGCAAACCCCGTCCGGAGCAAGGCCAAGCAGGTGCGTTCGCAGGTTGCCCGCCGAGCACCAGGTAGGCCGCTCGAGGCCGTCGGCAACGGCGGCCCTAGATAGATGGTCGCCCCGCCCACCGGGCGGACAGAATCCGGCTTATCGGCCGGCTCCTCCACTTCTCCCCGGCTGACCTGCGGAAACGCCGGCGGCGACGCCGCTTGGCTCACATTTGGCTCACAGGAGGAGCCGAGCACGGAGTCGACGGCCTCGCGCGTGCGGTCCTCGCTGTCCGGCCACAGGTGCGAGTAGACATCCAGCGTCTCGGTAGCCGAGGCGTGGCCGAGCCGGCGCTGCACACCTTCACGCTCTCACCGTGGTCGATGAGCAGGGAGGCGTAGAAGTGGCGGAGGTCGTGATAGGTGACGCTGGCTGCAAGCCCCGCCTCCGCGATGGCACGGCGCCAAAGGTCGCCGAACCGCGAGCGGTTTCAGCGGGTCGCCCCGCTCGGTGGTGAAGACGAGCTCGACCACCTCGGTCCAGGTGCGGCCGGCCTCGTCGCGGCAGACCATCTCCCGAGTGACGGGCGGGAAGGCGGCGAGGTGCGCCGCGAGCGCCTCGACCAGCACACGGGGGACCGGCACGTCGCGCTGGGACGCCTTGCGCTTGGGCGGACCCAGCTACGCCGGCTCGCGCCCGTGCGCCGCACGAGCTGCCGGTCGATCCGCAGCGTGGGCTTCGCCGAGGGCGGCTTGAGGCCGGTTCGGTCCACCGTGAGCCCGAGGGCCTCGGACACCCGTGGACCGGCTGCCGCGCCCAGCCGCACCATCGCACGCCAGCGCACCGGCATCGCGGCCTCCAGGGCGAGCACCTGCTCTAGCGCCAAGGGCACCACCGGCTGGCGATGGTTCTCGGGCAAGCGGGTGCCCTGGCACGGGGAGGCGGGCACGATCCCGTCCCGTACTGCGGACTTGAAGATCGAAGCCAGGACGCCATGGGCGACGGCCACCGTCGCCGGCGCCAGGCGGTGTTCGACCATGAGCCGCTTGACCCACGCCTGGATATCCGACGGCCGCACCGTGGTCATGCGCCGGTCACCGAGCACTGGATACACGTGCAGCCGCAGGAGCGACTCGATCTTGTCGGCGCTCGATGGACGGTGCACCTGCATCGCACGCCACCGCTCGCCGTACACGCGGACCGTCACCCTCATGGCCTCGGGGGAGAGGTACTGGCCGGTGACGATCGCCGCCGTCTGCTCGTCGAGCCAGCGCTGCGCATCGACCTTGCGGCGGAACGCCTGCGTCTGCTGACGCCCGCTCGGGTCACGGAACACGGCCTCCCACGGGCTCGGCCGGTCGGGGCGCCTGCGGATGGATGCCATGACTCCTCCCATCGCCCGTCGCCGCCGGGCGACGCCACGCTACGCCCGGGGCGACGCCAGCAGCGGCCCTGGTTCGCTGCGCCTGTGGATCTCTGCATGCGGGTGCAGCCCGCCTGCAATCGCCGACCGGATGCCTAGGCGGACGCGTCGAGCTGCTGCTCCTCCCAGGCCCGGACATCGGCTGGGCGGAACCGCAGGTGGCGCCCGACGCGGAAGCCGCGGGGTCTCTTCTGGAGGTAGCGCCACTGGTGGATCGTCTTGACAGGAAGACCGAGGTACTCGGCGAGCTTGGCGGTGCTCCACAGCCGCTCGGACGCCGGGGTGGCCGGGGTAGTCCGGGGCTGCCTCGAAGTTGGCCCCTGCTTGGGTGACATCTTCATGCTGCACTCCAGAGGGAGCTACCGCGGCCAGCGTGGGAGGACGAGATCGACGAGCTGTTCGTACTCGTGTTGCCGGTCGGGCCCATAGACCATGAAGAACGCCCAGCCTCCGCCGTGAGAGGCGCTGACAGCCTCCCAGCTGAGCAGGACGTCCCGGATGCCTCCCGCGGGGATCTGCGGGAACCGCGCGTCGTCGGCTGCATAGAAGCGGCCGTCGGCGGTCGTCTGCAGGCCGGCCGCGAGGTCGTCGATGAAGATCGGGTAGGCCCGCCGATTCGTGATCCGCGCCAGCAGCAGCACGTCGTGGCTGGGCAGGTCGGCCCGCCGGAACCAGCGGATGTCGTGAACGGCGAAGTGGCCGTGGTCGACACCGTGGGCGGCGCCGTCGAGCACGTACTCGCCGAGCTGCCGGCCGGCCCGCAGGAAGTTCTCCACGGTGAACGCCCCGTTGGGATGCTCGCGTACGGTGAACGCGTTGATCCTGACCGTGGCGCTGCCCTCAACGGTCCAGTCGACCTCCGCGTTCAACGCGAACCGGCCGCCGCCCAGCGGGCGGGCACCGCTCGCCTCGGACACGATGTGGTGGCGGGACACGCCGAGGTCCCCCAGGGGCGCGGCCCTGCTGACGTAGTCCGCGTACACGCCGGCAGCGCCAGACGAGCGCGCCCGCAAGGCCGCGTAGTCGCGACCGTCCAGGGCGGCGAACCATCCTGCGATGGCCGACATGCCGGCGCTGAGCTCCAGCGGAGGAGCGTCGTTGATGGCTCGGCGTAGCCGCTCCGCCCCGGCCGCGGAGATCGCTGCGGGACCGCCGACGATAGTGGCGGCCCGCCACCGCTGGGTGTGCGAGCGCAAGAACGCATCGAGCGGTGCACCTGACCCGTTCGCAGGCACCAGCACGACCGGGCCGCCGACGCGAGCGGCGAACGCACCGGCCGACAGGGCGTCGGGGTAGTTCTGCCCCGTCGCGAACACGACCGGCACCGGTCCGTCGAGCCGACGCATGGCCTCCTTCGCCACCTCGACCGAGGTGGTGAAGCGACTGTCGCCGGACAAGCGACGCACCTGCAACCCCCGACGCTGCAGCTGCTCGACCACCCGTCCGCTCACCGCCGCGCTGCCGCCTATGACCACGGCGCGCTCGACCCGCAACGCCGACAGCCCCTCGAGCGTCGCCGGAGGAAGATCGTCCCGCTGGGTCAACAGCACCGGCGGGCGATCCCCGGTGGCGGTCAGCGCCCCCGCCGACACCGCATCCGGGTAGTTCGTCCCGGACACGATCACGACCTCACCGGAGGGAGCGCCGGCCTCGCGCGCGACCCTCACCGCGGTCTCCCACCGGTCCGCGCCGCTCACCCGCCGCACCGACGGCCGCGTCGGCAGCCCACGCACCTGCTCGGCCACCCGAGCAGACACCGCCGCAGCGCCCCCGAGGATCACCACCTCTGCGACTTGCAGCCGTCGAAGCTCGTCAGCGACCACCTCCGGTAGCGCGTCCGGTGCGGTCAGCAGCAGGGGCGCCTCCAGCTTGGCCGCCAGCGAACCGGCCGCGAGCGCGTCGGGGAAGGCGTACGCGGTGGCCAGCAACGCGACCTCGCTGCGCTGCCAACCGGCCCGGGCCACCTCGACCGCGGTGCCAACCCGATCCCGACCTGCCCGTCGATCCACATCCGTCGCCGCTTCGGCCGGCGGCAGAATCCCCACCGACGCGAGCAGCAGCACAATCGTCATCAGCGCGACACGTCGCATCCTCACCCCACCTGTAGACGTCGTTGAACCGCCCCGGGTTCTTCGGAGGCTCTGGGAATCCCGGAGCGGTTCACTGCGCGCCAGCAGGTGCCATCAGTGTCACCATCCCGCTGCATTGGGGGTGTGATCGTCCCGACACTCGGATCATCCTCCGAGGGCGATGCGGACGGAAGAGCCCGATCGCCCTCGGTCAAGGACCTAGGAAGGGAGGAGGCAACAAGGCCGGGCCACGAATGCGTGACCGCTCGAGGTTGGCTCGCGGGATCGACATGGCGGCCTGGGATCGGCATCATCTCGCCGCATGGCTTCCACTGCCGTCGCGATCGCGGGCGCCCTGGGCGCGCTCACCCGGTACTGGGTGTCACTGGCGTTCGGAGGGGCTGCCTTCCCGTGGGCGACGCTCGGCATCAACACCACGGGCTCGTTCCTGCTCGGCCTCGTGCTGGGCTGGGCGCCCGGCCGTTGGAACGCCACCCTGGTCACGGCCGTCGGGGTTGGGTTCCTCGGCGCCTTCACGACCTTCTCCACGTTCTCGAACGAGACGCTCAGCCTGCTGCGCGAAGGCCGGCAGCTGGCAGCGGCGTCCTACGTGTTGGCGTCTGTTCTGCTGGGCCTCCTCGCCGCCCTCGCTGGCTACTCGCTCCAGGCCGCTGGCGACCGGCCAACGCCGGGATAGGGTCCGGCGGGAGGAAGGCCGGAGAGATGTTGTTTTCGGGGGGCCCGTACGCCGCCCACCACAACGCAGGGGGGGGGGGGCGGGGGCGGCGC
>CAZVUW010000064.1:9838-19227 GCA_964629825.1 uncultured Actinomycetota bacterium | reverse complement strand
ACATGAAGCGCATCCTGAGCTTCCACATCGTCAGCCAGATCGGCTACATGATCCTGGGCATCGGCCTGTTCACGGTCGCGGGCCTGGCGGGCGCGATCCTCTTCCTGCTCCACCAGATCCCGGTCAAGACCTCGCTGTTCCTGGTCGGCGGCATGGTCGAGAAGGCGACCGGGACGGTCGAGCTGGCGCGCCTCGGTGGGCTCGCGCGGCGCCTGCCGGTTGCGGCCTGGCTGTGGCTCCTCGCCGCGTTCAGCCTGGCGGGGCTGCCGCCGTTCTCGGGCTTCTTCGGCAAGCTCGCGCTGGTGCAGGCGGGGTTCGGCGCCCAGCGCTGGGTGGTCACCGGTGTGGCCCTGGCCGCGAGCATCCTGACCCTGTACTCGATGACGAAGATCTGGGCGGGGGCCTTCTGGGGTGAGCCGGTCGAGGCGACGCCGGCGCACGACGTCGAGGCCCGGCGGCTGCCCGCGCTGCTCACGATCTCCACCGTCGCCCTGGTGGGGGTGAGCCTGGCCATCGCCCTGTTCGTCGAGCCGCTCAACGGGCTGTCCGTGCGCGCGGCCGAGGAGCTGGCCGATCCGAGCGCCTACATCCAGGCGGTCCTCGGCAGCCAGGGAGGTCAGCGCTGATGGTCGGACGGCTGACCGAGCTGGTCTTCCTGACGCTGGTCTGGGTGACGCTGTGGGGTGAGGCCACGCCGGCCAACATCATCTCCGGCCTCCTGGTCGGCCTCGCCCTGATGACGCTGTTCCCGTTCGTCACGACCGGGCCCAAGCTCGTCTTCCGGCCGCTGCGGGCGCTGCGCTTCCTGATCTACTTCCTCTACAAGCTGGTCGAGGCCAGCTTCGTGGTCGCCTGGGAGGTCGTCAGCCCGGGCGACGAGCTGCACGAGGGCATCGTCGCCGTCCCGATCACCGGAGCGAGCGAGGCGGTGATCACGATCATCGCCTTCGCCACGACACTGACACCCGGGACGATCACGCTTGAGGTCCGCCGCACCCCACCGACGCTGTACATGCACGTGCTGCACCTCCAGTCGGTGGACGACACCCTGCGCGACACCCTGAAGCTGGAGCGTCTCGCGCTA
The DNA here is from genome assembly GCA_964629825.1 of uncultured Actinomycetota bacterium. Taxonomy (GTDB): domain Bacteria; phylum Actinomycetota; class Nitriliruptoria; order Euzebyales; family Egibacteraceae; genus CAZVUW01. Next base: position 18,143 of record CAZVUW010000064.1, on the reverse strand, counting down.
GAGGCCTTCGGCACCGCCGAGGCGATCGAGAACGCCCGGCGCACCCGTGAGCAGCTGTTGGCCCGGCACCACCAGCGCAAGCGGAGCTGACAAGGAGACGCCCATGCTGGACGTGGTCACGACCCTCGCCCTGTCGATCCTCGCCGTGTCGGCGCTGCTGTGCGTCCGACGGCTGGTGGTCGGCGGCTCGCTGGTCGACCGGATGGTGGCCCTGGATGCGCTCCTGCTGGTGTGCGTGTCGGGTGTGGCGGTGCTCGCCATCCAAAGCGACAGCGACGCCTTCCTCGACGTCCTGCTGATCGCCGCACTGATCGGCTTCATCGGGTCAGTGACGATCGCCCGCTACATCAGCTGGAGGGGGACGTCGTGATCCTCGAGCTCGTCGTGGGGGCGCTGGTCCTGGTGAGCGCGCTGCTGTCGCTCACCGCGGCCCTCGGCCTCCAGCAGTTCCCGGACGTCTTCGCGCGGATGCACGCCGCCACCAAGCCGGCCACGCTGGGCCTGCTGCTGATGGCCGTCGCCACCGCGCTGCACCTCCAGGACGCGCGCGCCACCGGCAAGCTCTTCCTGGTCGTCGCTCTGCAGTTCATCACCGCCCCGACCGGGGCTCACATGCTCAGTCGGGCCGCATACTGGTCGGGCACGGAGCTGGCGGACACCACCGCCGTGGACGAGCTGGCAGGGGAGGACCCCAGCCTGATGGACCGCTAGTTTGGACCCGTGGCGTCCACCTGGTACGTAGAGCCCTCAGGCCCGCTTCGCGGCGACGTGTTCGTCCGCGGGTCCAAGAACGCTGTGACCAAGCACATGGTCGCCGCGATCCTCGGCGACGCGCCGAGCACGATCGGCAACGCGCCCGATCTGGCCGACGTCGACATCACGGCCGACATCCTGCGCTCGCTCGGCTTCGGCGTGGAGCGCTGGGCGGACGCCGTCACGGTCGACCCGACGCCGAAGCCGCTGTCCGAGGTCCCGATGTCCTTCTCGGGGCTGAACCGGATCCCGATCCTGCTCCTCGGGCCGCTGCTGCACCGCACCGGCGAAGCGTTCGTCCCCATGGTCGGCGGCGACCGCATCGGGCGTCGCCCCATCGACTTCCACGTCAGCGCGCTGCGCCAGCTGGGCGCTGAGGTCGAGGAGCGCGCCGACGGCGTGTACGCACGCACCACGGGGCTCAAGGGCGCCCGCATCGAGCTGCCCTACCCGAGCGTCGGCGCCACCGAGACGGTCCTGATGTCGGCCGTGCTCGCCGAGGGCCGGACGGTGCTGCGCAACGCCGCCACCGAGCCAGAGGTCGTCGAGCTCGCGCTGTTCCTGCAGCGCATGGGCGCGCGGATCGAGCTGTCCCCCGGCCGCCGGATCGTCATCGAGGGCGTCGACTCGCTGCGCGGCGCGAGCATGCAGCTCCAAGGCGACCGCAACGAGGCCTTCAGCTACCTGGTCGCCGGCCTGGTCACCGGCGGCGAGGTGCGTGTGCACGGCTGCGCCCAGGAGCGCCTGGTGACCGCCATCACGACCCTCCAGCGCATGGGCGCGCACTTCGAGATCGCCGACGACTGGATGAGCGCCACCGCCCCCGACGGCCTGCGCCCCGCCGCCGTGCAGACCGACACCCATCCGGGCTTCATGACGGACTGGCAGACGCCGCTGGTGGTGCTGTTCACGCAGGCGGACGGCATGTCGGTGCTGCATGAGACGGTGTACGAGGACCGCCTCGTCTACGTGCCGGCGCTGAAGGCGATGGGCGCCGAGATCGAGCTCTTCTCCACCTGCCTGGGCGGCCCCGCCTGCCGCTTCCACGACACGACGGCGATGCACTCGGCCGTCGTCAAGGGCATCTCCAAGCTGCACGGGGCCGAGGTCGAGGTGCCCGACGTCCGCGCGGGCTTCTCGTCGGTCATCGCCGCCGCCATCGCCGACGGGCCGTCCACCCTGCGCGGCATCCACCACCTCGAGCGCGGCTACCACCGGCCCAGCGAGCAGTTCGCCGGCCTGGGGCTGAACCTGACGCCGTCGTTCGACTGACCACCGCAGACGTCCGGTCGACTGACCACCGCACACGTCCGTTCGATGTTGTTTTCGGCGGACATGTCCGCCGAAAACAACATCGGGCATTGATCTGGCGTTGCCGGGACGGCCCGCCGCGGCCGCCCGCCGCGGCCGCCCGCCGCGGTCACCGGTCCACAGGCGGTCCAGGGTCCTGACGCACCCCGCCGTTAGCATCGCCACGATGGCGAAGACCAGGTCCGTCCACCGCTGCAGCGCCTGCGGGCGGGTAGAGCCGCGCTGGCTCGGGCAGTGCCCCGAGTGCGGCGCGTGGGGCACGCTCGTCGAGGAGCGCGCACCCGACCGCGCCAAGGCACGCGGTGGCGCGCCGCCCACAGCCGCCGCTGCGACGCCGATCCGCGAGGTGCCGTTCGACGTCCGGGCACGGGCGGCAACGGGGCTGGACGAGCTGGACCGCGTCCTCGGAGGCGGGCTGGTCCCCGGCTCCGTGGTGCTGGTGGGCGGCGAGCCGGGCGCGGGTAAGTCGACGCTGCTGCTGCAGGCCGCGAGCTGCCTTGCGGCTGGCGAGCTGGACACGCCGGGCCGCACGGTGCTGTACGTCTCCGCCGAGGAGTCGCCCGGCCAGGTGCGTCTGCGGGCCGAGCGGCTGGCGGCCCTCGACGAGCGGCTGCTGCTGGCCAGCGAGACCGACCTCGACGCCATCCTCGGGCTGATCGCGGCGCACGACCCGGACGTGCTGATCTGCGACTCGATCCAGACCGTGCGCTCCGCCGAGGTGCCGGGCCTTGCCGGCGGCATGTCGCAGGTGCGCGAGTGCGCCGCAGCCCTGGTCCAGGAAGCCAAGCAGCGCGACATGGCAACGATCCTGGTCGGCCACGTCACCAAGGACGGCCAGCTCGCCGGTCCGCGCGTGCTCGAGCACCTGGTCGACGTCGTGTGCGAGCTCGCCGGCGAGCGCCACCACGCGCTGCGCCTTCTGCGCGCCACCAAGAACCGCTTCGGCGCCGCCGGCGAGGTCGGCTGCTTCGAGATGACCGAGACGGGGCTGCGCGGCATCTCCGACGCGGGACGGCTGTTCGTCGCCGAGCTGCCGGAGGCCACCACCGGGATCGCCCGCACCATGGCCCTGGAGGGCCAGCGGCCGCTCCTGTGCGAGGTCCAGGCGCTCGTGGCCACCAGCGACCTCGCCAACCCGCGTCGCGTCGCGTCGGGGCTGGACAGCCAGAGGCTGTCGCTGCTGCTGGCGGTGCTCGACCGGCGCGCGGAGGTCCGGACCGTACACCACGACGTCTACGTGTCGAGCGTCGGCGGGCTGCGGCTGGTGGAGCCGGTCGTCGACCTGGCGTTGTGCCTCGCGGTCGCCTCGGCCAGGCTCGACCTGCCGGTGCGTGCCGGCATGGTCGCCCTGGGCGAGGTCGGGCTGGCGGGTGAGGTGCGCCAGGTCGCGCGCATCGAGCGCCGATTGGCCGAGGCCGCGCGGCTCGGGCTGCGGTCGGCTCTCCTACCGCATGCGTATGATGGCGACGACCATGGACTGAGGCTTCTCCGAGTGCGTGATGTTCTGGGGGCACTGGAGCACGGCTTGGAGCGGCCGCCGCGGGTTGGCCCGGCGCAGGGAAACCCGTAGGCAGCACGACCTGCGCTAGAGGAGCAACTGGTGGCGGCTCGCGATGAGACCCTCCGGCAGGTGCTCGCCAAGGTCGCGCCCGGCACCGCCCTGCGCGAGGGCATCGATCGCATCATCCGGTCCGGCAAGGGCGCGATCATCGTCCTCGGCTTAGACGACTCGGTGGCCCCGCTGCTGTCGGGCGGGTTCAAGATGTCCACCAAGTTCACGGCCCAGCGCCTGTCCGAGCTCGCCAAGATGGACGGCGCGCTCGTGCTTGACGACGACGCCGAGAACGTCCTGTGGGCGAACGTGCACCTGGTGCCCGACCCCGGGATCGCGACCGCCGAGACCGGCACCCGCCATCGCACCGCCGAGCGCGTCGCGCGCCAGACCGGCAAGCCGGTCATCAGCGTCAGCGAGTCGATGCGCCTGGTCAGCCTCTACCTCAACACGCAGAAGCACGTCCTCGAGGAGATCTCCTCGGTGCTGTTCCGCGCCAACCAGGCCCTGTCGACGCTGGAGCGCTACCGCAACCGGCTGGACGAGGTCTCGAGCGCCCTGTCCGCTCTCGAGGTCGAGAACGTCGTGACGCTGCGCGACGTCCTCAGCGTCCTGCAGCGCGCGGAGATGGTGCGCCGCATCTCGGATGAGATCGAGGCCTACGTCGCCGAGCTCGGCACCGACGGACGTCTGCTGCGCCTGCAGCTCGAGGAGCTGATGTTCGGCGTCGAGGCCGAGCGCCAGCTCGTCGTCCGCGACTACCTGCCGGATCGGCGGCGCAAGATGAGCGCCGTCCTGGAGGCGCTCGACGCCATCCCGGCGCAGGCCCTGCTGGACCTGTCCAACCTGGCCGAGGCCCTCGGCTACGGCGCCGCCGAGGAGGGTGTCGACCAGCCCGTGCAGCCGCGCGGCTATCGTCTGCTGTCGCGGATCCCGCGCCTGCCGGAGAGCGTCATCGAGAAGCTCGTGGCCCGCTTCGGGTCGCTCGAGCGGCTGATGGATGCGAGCCTCGAGGAGCTCGACGAGGTGGAGGGGATCGGTGAGGCGCGCGCCCGCTCCATCCGGGAGGGCATCGCCCGGCTCGCCGAGACCTCGATCCTCGAACGCTACGCCTGAGGCCCCACGGACGGGTGGGGTTGGCTTCCCCCAGGTGGGGGAATATAGCCTCATTAGGCCTCTGACCTGCGGTTTTGCCTTGTTGGGGCCTCTTTGCGTGTGGTATCGTCAGAGGTCCACAAGCGAGCGCCGTCTCCCTATCGGAGGCTGGCCTGGAGGGCCCCCGCATGACGTACAGCGTCGGTGACACGGTTGTATATCCGCACCATGGTGCAGCGGTCATCGAGAAGCGTGAACGGCGAAACCTGCAGGGCGAAGAGCGGGACTACCTGGTTCTGAGGCTGACCTACGGCGACCTGACGCTGATGGTGCCGGCGGATGCGACCGAGGAGGTCGGGCTCCGCAACGTCGTCTCGAAGAAGGAAGTCGACCAGGTCATGGAGGTGCTGAAGCGCCGCGACGGCTCCATGCCCACCAACTGGTCCCGCCGCTTCAAGGCCAACTACGAGAAGCTCCGCTCGGGTGACATCTTCCAGGTCGCCGAGGTGGTTAGGAACCTGGCGCTGCGCGAGCGCGACAAGGGTCTGTCCGCCGGTGAGAAGCGGATGCTCACCAAGTCCAAGCAGATCCTGGTCTCCGAGCTCGCCGCGGCGATCAAGAAGACCGAGGAAGAGACCGAAGCACTCCTGGACGCGGTGCTCGCGGACTGACCCCGGTCGTCCGGCGGCACCGCCCGCCGACGACCGGCAGCCGGGCGCAGATCGCGGCTGCCGCCAGGAGCCGCCCGATGTCCCGCCCTCGTCCCACCTCGCCCACCTCCCTGCTGGTGGAGCTGATCCGCCTGATCGTCGTAGCCCTGGCGATCGTCGGCTCCTACGAGCTCACCTCCGGCGACCTGCTGGCCTTCCCCGTCGCCGGGGGCTCGGACGCGCAGCACGTGGTCGTCCTCGTCCTGGGCGCCGGCATCGGCTACGTGCTGGGCGGCGCCCTCGGCCGCTTCACGCTCGGGCGCATCGACGCCGCCGAGCGCCAGCTGACGGGCGTGTCCTCGGGTGAGCTGCTGGCGGCCGTGATCGGTGGCTTCACGGGTCTGGTGGTCGGGTTGGGCCTGACCTGGCCGCTGCTGTTCCTCGGCTCCCCCCAGGTCACCGTGCCGATCGGCGTCCTGGTCGTCCTCATCACCACCGCCACCGGCGTTCGTGTCGGCGTCGGCCGAGGCGGGGATCTCCTCCGCGCCCTGGGCGCCTCCGGACGCCTCCAGGTCACCAGCCCTGCCTCCGGCCCCGGCTCGCGCGTGGTCGACACGTCCGCGCTGATCGACGGCCGGGTGGTGGACGTCGTGCGCGGCGGATTCCTGGACGGGACCCTGGTGATCCCGCGCTTCGCGCTCTACGAGCTGCAGGGGCTGGCCGACTCCTCGGACCCCGAGCGCCGCCGTCGCGGGCAGCGCGGCCTCGACGTGCTGGCGGCCCTCCAGCGCTCCGCCGCGGTGTCCCTCGAGGTCACCGAGCAGGACTACCCGGAGATCGACACCGTCGACGCGAAGCTCGTCGCGATGGCGAAGGCCCGCCGGGCGCCGCTGCTGACCGTGGACGGCAACCTCGCCCGCGTCGCCGAGATCCAGGGGGTCCGCGTCCTCAACCTGCACCAGCTCGCCGAGGTGCTCCGCCCCCCAGTCCTGCCGGGCGACGAGCTTGCGGTCCGCATCGTCAAGCCGGGCCGCGAGGCGGCCCAGGGGGTCGGCTACCTGGCGGATGGCACGATGGTCGTCGTCGAGGGCGGCCGGGAGCACCTCGGCGGCGATGTGCGCACGGAGGTGACCAGCATCCTGTCCAACGCCAACGGGCGGATGGTCTTCGCCACCCTCAGGGCGCCGGAAGCCGAGGGCGGCGTCTCGGCCCCGGTCACCGGCTACGCCGGCGCGGCCACATGAGCACGGCGGCCGCCATCCTGGTCGCGGCCGGCTCCGGGGAGCGGCTCGGCTTCGGCCGACCCAAGGCGCTCATCGATCTGGCGGGACGGCCGCTGTTCCTGCACGCGCTCGGCGCGCTGGCCACCTGCGGACGGGTGAGCACCGCGGTGATCGCCGCACCGGCTGGCTCCGAGGGCGAGGTCGAGGACCTGGCCGCGCCGCTCAGCGGCGCTATGAAGATCGTCGTCTGCCGCGGAGGCGCGTCCCGCGCGGCCTCGGTGCAGAGGGGGCTGGCGGCGCTGCCGCGCGGCGAGGAGGTCGTCGCCGTGCACGACGCCGCCCGCGCCCTGGTCTCACCGAGCCTCATCGAGCGCACCATCGCGGCCCTCGAGCCGCCCTGGGACGCCGTGGCACCCGCCCTGCCGGTCGTGGACACCCTCAAGCGGGTCGATGGCGAGCGGGTCGTCGAGACGGTGCAGCGCGAGTCGCTGCGCGCGGTCCAGACCCCGCAGGTCTTCCCCCGCTCGGTGCTCGAGGCCGCCCATGCGCGGCTGGACCCAGACGACCCCGCGGCGACGGACGACCTGGTCGCGGTCGAGCGGGCCGGCGGGCGCGTCCGGCTCATCCCGGGGGAGCGGACCAACCTCAAGATCACCTTCCCCGAGGACCTGGCCGTGGCCGCCGCGCTGCTGAAGGCGGACGGCCGGTGATCCGCGTCGGTCACGGTGTGGACGTCCACGCGTTCAGTCCGGACCCCGACCGTGCGCTGCTTCTCGGCGGCGTCACCCTGCCCGAGGGCCCGGGGCTGGAGGGTCACAGCGACGGGGACGCGCTCCTGCACGCCGTGGTCGACGCCCTGCTCGGAGCCGCCGGCCTGGGGGACATCGGCGAGCTGGTGGGGGTGGACGACCCGGCCGTCGCAGGGGCCGCGTCCGCAGGATTCGTCAGGGCCGCGCTGGAGCGCCTCAGCGCCGCCGGCTGGCGTCCGAGCAACCTCGACTGCACCATCATCGCCGCCCGCCCGCGCCTGGCGCCGCATCGGACCGCCATCCGCAGCACCGTCGCGGAGCTGGTGGGGCTGCCGGCGGGGGCCGTGAACGTCAAGGCGACGACGACGGACGGGCTGGGCTTCACGGGGCGCGGGGAGGGCATCGCGTGCCTGGTCGTCGCGCTGATCAAACCCCGCTGAGGCACTCCCGCTAACCTTCGGCCGATGCGCCTGTACAACACGCTCACGCGATCCGTGGACGAGCTCTCCATGCGCGAGCCGGGACGCTTCGGCATGTACGTGTGCGGCCCGACCGTCCAGGACGCCCCGCACTTCGGCCACGCCAGGGCCGCCCTCGTGCCCGATGTCCTGCGCCGCTACCTGGAGTGGAGCGGTGTCGAGGTCCTCCACGTGCGCAACATCACCGACGTCGAGGACAAGATCATCGCCAAGGCGACCGAGGAGCGCCGCCACCCGATGGCGGTGGCCGAGGAGTACGGGCGGATCTACGAGCAGCAGATGAGCCGCCTGAACGTGCTTCCGCCGCACATCGCGCCGCGGGCGACCGGTCACATCCTCGAGATGATCGAGATGATCGAGCAGCTCATCGCTCGCGGCTCCGCCTACGAGTCGGGCGGCGACGTCTTCTTCGCGGTCCGGACCTTCCCCTCCTACGGCAAGCTCTCCGGCCGCAAGATCGACGAGCTGGTCGCCGGCGCCCGCGTCGAGACCG
>CAZVUW010000064.1:0-9800 GCA_964629825.1 uncultured Actinomycetota bacterium | reverse complement strand
CTGTGGAAGGCGGCCAAGCCCGGCGAGCCCAGCTGGCGCTCGCCGTGGGGGCCGGGTCGCCCCGGCTGGCACATCGAGTGCTCGGCCATGGCCAGCAAGTACCTCGGCACCGGGTTCGACCTGCACACCGGCGGGATCGACCTCGTCTTCCCGCACCACGAGAACGAGATCGCCCAGGCCGAGGCCGCCACCGGCGAGCCGTTCGCCCGGCAGTGGCTGCACAACGGGCTGCTCAACATCGGCGGCGAGAAGATGTCGAAGTCGGTGGGCAACGTCATCTCGCTGGCCGAGGCACTCGACCGCCTCGGGGGCGACGTCCTGCGCTTCTTCTACCTGTCGGCGCACTACCGCACGCCGGTCGACCTCAGCGAGGAGCGGCTGCAGGAGGCCTCTGCCGCCGTCGACCGCTGGCGGGGCTTCCTGCGCGCGACGGCGGGCATCGAGGACGAGCCGCTGGACCGCGGCGAGGCCGCCAAGGCCCGCGCCGAGTTCCGCCGCGCCATGGACGACGACTTGTCCACCCCGCAGGCGCACGCCGTCATCTTCGACCTGGTGAGCGCGGGTCACGCGCGCCTGAGCGATGGCGACCGCGCCGGGGCCGCGGCGGCCCGTGACGCCGTCGACGAGCTGACCGGAGTCCTGGGCTACGACCTCGGCCGCGACGGCGAGGCCGCTGGGCAGGAGCTCGTCTCCGCTCTGATCGAGACGCTGCTGGAGCTGCGCGACGAGGCACGTGCGCGGCGCGACTTCGCCACGGCCGACGCCATCCGCGAGCGCCTGACCGAGGGTGGCGTGGTCGTCGAGGACACCCGCGAGGGCGCCCGCTGGCATCTCGCGCGGTGAGCGACAGGACCCGACACACGCAGCCGCCGCCTCAGCGGCTGGCCATACCGGGCCGCAACCCCGTCTCCGAGGCGCTGCGCGCCGGCCGCAGGCTCCGGGAGGTGGTGATCGACCGCCGCGCCGGGCAGGACCTGCACAGGATCGCGGACGTGGCCCGGTCGGCCGGCGTCCCCGTGCGCCTGACCGACCGCGAGTCACTGGACGAGCTCGCCGAGGGCGTCCGCCATCAGGGCGTCGTGGCGCTCGCCCCGCCGTTCCCGTACCGGTCGCTCGCCGAGGTGTCGGACACGGACCTGGTCGTGGTGCTCGACGGCATCACAGACCCGCAGAACCTCGGAGCCATCGCCCGCAGCGCCGAGCTGGCAGGGGCGGGCGCGCTGGTGCTCCCGAAGCGGCGCAGCGCCCATGTGAGCCCGGCCGCGGAGAAGGCCGCCGCGGGTGCGTTCAGCCGCATCCAGGTCGCGCTGGTGCCCAACATCGTCCGCGCGCTCGAGGATCTGGCGGAGCGCGGGCTGTGGTCGGTCGGCCTCGCCGGGGACGCACCCGAGACCATCTGGACCTGCAACCTCCTGGACGGCCGGGTCGCACTGGTCGTCGGCGCCGAGGGCGGAGGGCTGGCCCGCCTGGTGGCCGAGCGCGTGGATGCGCTGGCCTCGATCCCGATGCGCGGGGAGCTCGAGTCGCTCAACGCCGGCGTGGCCGCCGGGATCGCCCTGTTCGAGGTCGTGCGCCGCCGCCAGACGGGCTGAAACCCGGCCCTCTGGACACGCGCCGGATGTTGATCTCCGGGCGATATGGGAACGATCTAGGGCATCCCGCAAGGCCACCCGGCCGACCGACGACCCCCGCGAGAGCGCCCAGATGCCCTTGGTCAACCCTGCCCCGAAGACGCTCGCCACGCTGCGAGACGATGAGCTCGTCGTCCTGGCTCGACGCGGCGACCGCGCCGCGCGCGACCGGCTTCTGAGCCGCTACGCGGGCGTCGTGCGGCGGCTGGCGCGCTCGCACTTCGGCGTGGGCGGCGACCGCGAGGACGTGCTCGCCAGCGGCATGGAGGGGCTGCGGCAGTCGATCTCCCTCTACGACCCGCGCTCCGCCAAGCCGTTCCGCGCCTTCGCCGAGTGCTGGGTGGCGCGCGTCATCCGCCGCAGCGTCGAGCGGCTGTCCCGCCCGAGGACCTGGGCGACCGGGGTGGACGACCTGCCCGAGGCCGTGTAGCAAGACCCCATGGATCTGCAGCGATTCCGCGGCGCGATAGTCGGGACCGCCGTCGGTGACGCCCTCGGCGCCCCGTTCGAGGGACGTCGGCGCGTCGACCCCGACGCCGTCAGGCGCTGGGCGAGCGACGGCGCCACTCTGCGCTGGACCGACGACACCGCCATGACCATCGGCCTGGCCGAATCCCTGATCGCCAGCGGTGGCTTCGACGGGCCCGACCTGGCGGCGCGCTTCATGGAGCGCTTCTTCGCCGAGCCCGATCGCGGCTACGGCGCCGGCCCGCCGCGCATCTTCCGCGCCCTTCGCGACGGCGCGGCGTGGGACGAGCCGGCCGCCGCCGTGTTCGGGGGCCAGGGCTCCTTCGGCAACGGCGCCGCGATGCGCGCCGCGCCGGCGGGCCTGTACGCCCTGGGAGATCCTGAGGCCGCCGCGGACCTCGGCCGTCGCAGCGCCCTCGTCACGCATGCGCACGAGGTCGGCAAGCAGGGCGCCGCCGTGCAGGCTGCGGCCGTGGCAGTTCTGAGCGCGGAGCCGTCCGACGGCGCAGCGGACCCTGACCTGCCGCGCCGCCTGCTCGCCACCCTGCGGCCCCTTGGGCCCGCTCCCGAGCTCCAGCAGGCCTTCGCGGTGCTCGAGGAGGTGCACGACGAGACGGTCGTGCCCGCCGCCGCACGCCGGGACGAGGTCGTCGCGCGCATCGGCCACGGCATCTCGGCGGCCGAGGCGGTGCCCGCCGCCCTGCACGCCGCCCTGGCGCAGACCGGCTCCTTCGCCGACGCGGTCACCTACGCCATCAGCCTCGGCGGCGACACCGACACCATCGGGGCGATGGCCGGCGCCCTCGCCGGCGCGCTGCTCGGCTACGACGCCATACCGGAGGCCTGGCTGGAGCGCCTGGAGGCCCACGACGACCTGGTGCGGCTCTCCGACCGCCTGCTTCAGGCGGCCACGCGCTGACGATCGGCTGGAGCCGGGTGTCGGGATCGAACCGACGACATCCGCTTTACAAGAGCGGTGCTCTGCCAGCTGAGCTAACCCGGCCTGGCGGCTGTGCCGCGTCGGACAGGGTACTGCCCTGGTCGGGGGCGCCGCGCCGGGCCAGGAGGGCCTCGACGACCTCGGCGAAGCCGTGGCCCATGGCGCCGGTCACGCCGAAGCGGTTGCCCTCGCCGACCGGGGCGTGGCCGTTCGACACCTGGAGGTAGGTGCCGACGACCGAGGACATGGTCGCGTCGGCGTGCGAGTCGCCCACGGCCGCGGCCTCGGCGGGGTCGATGCCGCGCCACGCCAGGTCGTCGGCGACGGCGCGCTCCTTGCCGACGCCGCGTGGGAGCAGGTGATAGGCGTGGACCGAGCGGCCGGGCCAGCCGCCCGCCCGGCCGTTGTCGACCAGGTAGGCCCAGCCGAGCCCCTCCTCGCGCAGGGCCTCGTTGGCCTCCTCGACATCCACCAGGCCGTGCAGCAGGTGCCCGCCCTCGCGGCCGTCGCAGTACGGGTGGTAGAGGCGCAGATCCCCCTCGAAGCGCTCCAGCAGCAGGGACAGCGCGCCCGCTGCCTGGAGCGCGTCGTGGGGGTTGGGACCGAGGTCGCGCGGCGCCTCGCCCCATTCGAACCGGACCTCGCCGTCGCGGACGATCACACCGCCCGCCTCGGCGATGCAGCCGCGCAGGCCGAGCAGGCGGACGTCGTGCTCGAGCGTGATGCGCGATCGCCCGCTGACCGGCACCACCTCGAGGCCGGCGGCCTCGGCCGCGACCAGGGCGGCGGCTGCACGCACCGACGGACGCCCGTCGGGGCCGGTGAGCAGCGAGCCGCGCGGGCCGAGCAGCGTGCCGTCGAAGTCGGTGTAGAGCACCCGCGCCGGCGGCAGGGCGGACAGATGCACGAGAAGGGCTTCCATGCAGCCCAGCATGCCTCGCTCAGGGCGCCGGCAGGCCTGCGCTCAAGGTCCGGGCGGCCGCATCCGAGCCTTGGAGGAAGCGCTAGGGTTGCCTGTAGCCGCGCGACAGGCTCAGGCTTGCGCTCGGCACCCGGGTCTGACAGCCTCGGGGCTCCAACTGAATAGCTACGCCATCAAGAGAGGTCGAGGGATCCGGCCCGACGACGCCTCCGCAACCACCCGCAGCCGCGGGCAGGTGCGAAATCCGGCCCCTGCGGGGGGAAGATGGTTGCCCTTCTTGACCAGCTCTCCCTTCGTGGAGGGCTTCTTCGTCGAGAGGGGAGTGCAGTTGAGCAACATCCTGGGTCTGCGATGCCGCGAGTGCGGCCGCGACCACCCGATCGCCGCCCTGCACGTCTGCGAGCTGTGCTTCGGCCCGCTGGAGGTCGTCTACGACTACGACGCCATCCGCGAGCGGGTCAGCCGCGAGTCCATCGCCGCAGGTCCGCACACGCTGTGGCGCTACCAAGAGCTGCTGCCGGTCGTGCCCGACTCCGACCCGGCGCAGCGCGTCGACCTCGGCGCAGGCTGGACGCCGCTGCGGCCGGCTCCGCGCCTCGGAGCGGCGCTCGGGCTGTCCGATCTGTGGCTGAAGAACGACACCCGCAACCCGACCAACTCGTTCAAGGACCGGGTCGTGTCGGTTGCGCTGACCGCCGCCAAGGCGCTCGGCTATGACACCGCCGCCTGCGCCTCGACCGGCAACCTGGCCAACGCCGTCTCCGCCCACGCGGCCGCCGCGGGGATGGACGCCTACGTCTTCATCCCCAGCGACCTGGAGCAGGCGAAGATCCTCGCCTCGGCCGTGTACGAGCCCAACCTCGTCGCGGTCAAGGGCAGCTACGACGACGTCAACCGCCTCTGCGCCGAGGTCGCCGGCGAGCACGAGTGGGCCTTCGTCAACGTGAACGTCCGCCCCTACTACGCCGAGGGGTCCAAGACCATCGGCTTCGAGATCGCCGAGCAGCTCGGTTGGCAGCTGCCCGACCACGTCGTCGCGCCCATGGCGTCGGGCGCGATGCTGGTCAAGATCGACAAGGCCTTCGACGAGCTCATTCGCGTCGGGCTGGTGGACGACCACCCGGTCCGCATCTCGGGTGCCCAGGCCAGCGGCTGCGCACCCATCGCCTCCGCCTTCAAGGACGGGGCGGCACCCATCCGGCCCGTCGTCCCCGACACCATCGCCAAGTCCCTGTCCATCGGCGACCCAGCCGACGGCTACTACGCCCTGGACGCCGTCCGCCGCAGCGGCGGCTGGATGGAGGACGTCTCCGACGAGGAGATCGCCGAGGCTATGCGCCTGCTCGCCCAGACCGAGGGGATCCTCGGCGAGACCGCGGCCGGCGTCACCATCGCCTGCCTCGCCCGAGCGGCCGCCGACGGCCGCGTCCGGCCCGACGAGCGCACCGTCGCCGTCATCAGCGGCCACGGCCTGAAGACGCTCGACGCGCTCGGCTCGGACCTCGGCCCCACATACACGATCAACGCCGGCCTGCACGACTTCGAGGCCGCGCTCTCGCTTGAGTCAAGGAGCTGACATGCCCGCCACCATCAGGATCCCCACGCCCCTGCGCACCGCGACCGGCGGCGCCTCGACCGTCGAGGTCGAGGGCAGCACCGTCGGCGAGGTGCTGCACGGCCTCGGCAAGGTCCACCCGGACGTGACCGAGCGCCTCTTCGCCGACGACGGCAGCCTGCGCCGCTTCGTCAACGTGTTCGTCGACGACCAGGACGTCCGCTTCGCCGAGGGCCTGTCCACGCCGGTCCGGGAGGGCTCGACCGTGTCGATCATCCCGGCCGTGGCCGGCGGCTAGCCGCTCGCGTCCGCCGCGCCGGGCGCGGGTCGGCGTTCGGGGGCGGCGGCGGGCATGGCAGACTCGGCCGCATGGAGCTCGCCAGCCGGACCGCCGCCGTCGATCCCGACCTCGACGCCCGCGCGGAGGACCTGCGCAGGCGTCTGCGTGAGCACGGCTCGCTGGTGGTGGCGTTCTCCGGCGGAGTCGACTCGACCTACCTGCTGGCCGAGGCCGCGGCCGTGCTCGGCGATGGCGTGACCGCCGCGACCGCCGTCAGCCCCTCCCTGCCGGCCTCGGAGCGCGCGGAGGCGCAGGAGCTGGCCCGACAGCTCGGCGTGCGGCACGTCGAGGTCACCACCGGTGAGATGGAGCGCGCCGCCTACCGGCGCAACGACTCCGACCGCTGCTTCCACTGCCGCAGCGCGCTGTTCGACGTGCTGGAGCCGCTGGCGGAGCGCTTCGGCGGGGCGAAGATCGCGGTCGGGACGATCACCGACGACCTCGGCGATCACCGGCCGGGGCTGCGCGCCGCGGCCGAGCGCGGCGTCCTCACACCGCTCGCCGACGCCGGGCTGTCAAAGGCCGACGTCCGCGAGCTCTCGCGCCGGCTCGGGCTGCCGACGGCCGACAAGCCGGCGGCGGCCTGCCTGGCGAGCCGCATCGTCTACGGGCTGCAGGTGACGCCGAACCGGCTTGCCCGCGTGGAGCAGGCCGAGGCCTGGCTGCGAGAGCGCCTGGGCCGCCAGACCGATCTGCGCGTCCGCGACCACGGCGACATCGCCCGTGTGGAGGTGGACCGAGATCGCCTCGCGGACGTGGTCGAGATCGCGGGCGAGCTGGACGAGGCGCTGCGCGCCCTGGGGTGGTCGTTCGTGACGATCGATGCGGGCGGCTTCCGCTCGGGCAGCCTCAACGCGGTCCTGTAGCGCTCAGCTCTCCCGCTTCGGCTCGGGCCGCCCCGGGTGGCCGTCGAAGCCGTGCCCGCGCCGCGGCACCAGAACCTTGCGGGTGAACTCGCACACGATCGTCCCGTCCTGCTTGTAGCCGATGGTGCGCACCCGCACGATGCCGCGGTCGGGCTTGGACCGGGAGGGCCGCACCTCGAGCACCTCGCTCTCGGAGTAGATCGTGTCGCCGTGGAAGGTCGGGTTGGCGTGCCTCAGGTTCTCGATCTCCAGGTTCGCGATGGCCCGTCCCGAGATGTCGGGCACGCTCTGGCCGAGCACGATCGAGTACACGAGGTTGCCCACCACCATCGCCCTGCCCGAGGGGCTCGCCGCCGCGGCGTAGTTGTCGTCCGAGTGCAGCGGGTGCTGGTTCATCGTGATCGCGCAGAAGAGGATGTCCTCGGCCTGCGTGATCGTCTTGCCCGGCCAGTGCTTGTAGACGTCTCCCACCTCGAAGTCCTCGAGGTAGCGACCGAACTCCATCAGCTGCTCCTTGGTCGGACGGCCCTCAGGAGAGGACCGGGAAGCGGGGGTCGTCGCTGGGAACCCGACCCGTGGCCGCGAGGATGAAGCGGATGCGCCCGAGGTTGCGCGGCCGCGGGCCGCCGAGCAGGGCCTCGAGCAGCTCCATCGTCATCCGCGACGCCTCCGGCGTGGCCGCCGCCGGCAGGTCCAGGGCGGAGCGCACGTCGATGTGGTGGATGCACATCTCGACCACGCGCGTGGCCAGGTACTCGTCCATGCGCATCGGACCCCGCAGCGTGTTGACGAGCGCCGCCGGGCCCCGGGTCCGCACCACCTCGGCGGTGGCGCTCCAGGCCTCGTCGAAGGCGGTGGTGACGCGCTCCGGAGGGATGCCCGCCGCCCGCTGCCGGGCGCGCTCCGCAACCGCGGGCGCCTCGGCGACCAGGTCCATGCGCCAGTACTCGACCCGGTCGCACACGGGCTCGTCGCCGGTCAGCGGCTGCTGGGCGTACTCGGACAGCCGCGCCGCGGAGCCGATGAGGTGGACCGTGAGCTCGTGCAGATTCCACTCGCCGAGCCCCGGTCCGGACCAGGCGTCCGGGGTGATGTCGGCCAGCGTCGCGGCGATGGCGCGGCACTCGGCTTCGAAAGCGGCCAGCTCCGGGATGTCCATGGTCGCTGATCGTAATGGGCGGCCGGCTCAGGCGAGCAGGCCGACCACGCCGGCGCTCGCGAGCAGCGTCGCCACCGTGAAGCCGCCGATGGCCAGCGCCGTCAGGCGACGGTGGCGCTGCCTGCGGCGGGCGACCTCCTCCGGGGCGCGGTGATGGCGCAGCAGCGGCGGGTCCTCGGGCCCGCGGGCGAGCTGGATGGCGAGCAGGCGCAGCGCCAGGACCTGGCCGATCAGCCCCACGAGCAGCACCAGCTTCACCGCGACCTTCACCTCCGCGCCCATTGTGTGCGGATTGCGTGGGGGACGGCACGGGCGGTTCAATCCGAGACGGCCGTGCCATGCCGCGTGAAAGGACCCGTCGTTGGACGTGACTCCAGAGGTGGCCCACACCCTCGTGCAGGCGGCGCGGCAGGTCGTCGACCGTGCCTCCGCCCGGATGGCCGCCGACTGCGCCGACGGCGGCCGCATCGACGTCGCACGGATGGACCGCGAGCAGGTGCTGGCCTACGACCTGGCCAGCGCCGCCAGCCGCGTCACCGCCGCCGAGGAGATGCTCGACTACGCCGAGGCCGGCGCGCTGGAGGCTCGGCTGACCACCGCGTTCGCCGGCGAGGTCGTGGCCGACCTGGTCGCGCGCATGGCCGGTCGTGAGGAGGCCTGGGGTGGGCTGCTCCCCGACGTGGGCGCTGCGCTGGCGCAGGCGCGCTCGGCGCGGCTCTACGCGGCGATCGCCCAGGACGTCCTCGGCTCGCCCGAGCTGCCCCGGCACCTCAGCGAGGATGAGGAGATGGTGCGGGCGACCTTCCGTGACTTCGCCGAGGAGCGGGTGCGCCCGATCGCCGAGCGGGTGCACCGCAACGACGAGGACATCCCCGAGGACGTGATCACCGACCTCGCCGCCATGGGCGCCTTCGGGCTGTCCATCCCGGAGCGCTTCGGCGGCTTCGCCGCCGGCGGCGACGGCGGCACGTCGTCGGAGAACGACCTGATGGCGATGGTGATCGTCACCGAGGAGCTGTCACGCGGCTCGCTCGGCGTCGCCGGGAGCCTCATCACCCGCCCCGAGATCCTGTCGCGGGCGCTGCTGCGCGGCGGGACCGACGAGCAGCGGCAGCGCTGGCTTCCGCGCATCGCCGCCGGCGAGCTGATGTGCGCCGTCGCCGTCACCGAGCCCGACTACGGCTCCGACGTCGCGAACCTCAAGGTCAGCGCGGTGCGCGACGGCGACCACTACGTCGTCAACGGCACCAAGACCTGGTGCACCTTCGCCGGCCGCGCGAACCTCGTGATGCTGCTCGCGCGCACGGGCGAGGCCTCCGAAGGACACCGCGGGCTGTCCCTGTTCGTGGTCGAGAAGCCGCCCTACCCGGGCCACGCCTGGACGCATGAGGGCGAGCACGGCGGCCGGATGAGCGCCCGCGCCATCGGCACGATCGGCTATCGGGGCATGCACAGCTTCGAGATCAGCTTCGAGGGCTACCGCGTGCCCGCCGAGAACCTGGTCGGCGGCCCGGAGGCGCTCGGGCGGGGCTTCTACATGCAGATGGATGCCTTCGCGAGCGGCCGCCTGCAGACCGCCGCGCGGGCCCTGGGCGTGATGCAGGCCGCCTTCGAGGACGCGGTGGCCTACTCGCGCCAGCGCCACGTCTTCGGCGTGCCGCTGGCCTCCTACCAGCTGACCGGCGCCAAGCTGGCGCGGATGGCCTGCCTCATCGCCGCGTGCCGCCGCTTCTCGTACCGCGCCGCGCAGCTGCTCGGCGCCGGCGGAGCAGCCGGGACGTCCGACGGACAGCTCGAGTCCTCGATGGTGAAGTCCCTCGCCTGCCTGTCCGCGGAGTGGATCACGCGCGAGGCGCAGCAGCTGCACGGCGGCATGGGCTACGCCGAGGAGTACGACGTCAGCCGCTACTTCGTCGACG
>CAZVUW010000063.1:10489-19245 GCA_964629825.1 uncultured Actinomycetota bacterium | reverse complement strand
GCTGCGACGAGCCGCACTGGCGGTCGACCGTGGTGGCCGGCACCGACTCGGGCAGCCCCGCGGACAGCCACGCGTTGCGGGTGATGTTGACGGACTGCTCGGCGACCTGGCTGACGCAGCCGCCGATGACGTCGTCGACCCGCTCGGGGTCCAGGCCCGCGCGCTCAAGCAGCCCGGCGAGCACCGTGCCGAGCAGCTCCGCAGGGTGCCAGCCCGACAGACGCCCGTCGCGCTTGCCGGTGGCGGTTCGGACGGCTTCGACGATGACGGCCTCGCGCATGGGGAGCTCCTTGGCGGGTGGGCACGGCCTTGCCATCCAGTATGGCCATGGGAGCCCAACTACGCTTGGCCGGTCATGACGATGACTCCCAATCCCCCGGCGTTCGAGGCTGCCGTGCGCGAGCACCTGCGCGGCACGGAGTCGCAGTTCAACTACGAGCAGATGCTGCTCACGTTCCTCGACAACAGCCGCTTCCACCGCTGGGCACGCATCATCGACGCCTATCACCCGCTGGCCGGCGCGCGGGTCCTGTCCAGCGGCTGCGGCTTCGGCGGCTCGCTGCTCGCCTACCACGACGCCGGGGCCGCCACGGTGACGGGGGTCGAGGTGGATCCCACCTATGCGCGCTTCGCCGCGCTGCGGGTCGAGGGTCTGCCCGGCGCCGAGGTGGTGCTGCACGACGGCGGGCGGCTGCCGTGGCCGGACGGCTCGTTCGACGTGATCGAGTCGATGGACGTCATCGAGCACACCGACGACCCGCGTGCCTACCTGGCCGAGCTGCGGCGGGTGCTAGCCCCAGGCGGCCTGATCCTCCTGGTGACGCCCAACCGCCTTTGGCCGGTCGAGCAGCACTTCGACATCGCAGGCCCGCCGTGGCTGCCGATCGGGCTTGCCAACCGGCTGTTCGCCGCCCTGGGTCGGCTGCCGTGGCTGTCCGAGGACCGCCGCCTGCGCTACACGCGGCTGCACACGACCCGCACCCAGAACATGTCGCTGCTCAAGCTGCGCCGGCTGGCGCGCGAGCTGGGGCTGTTCCTGCGCGTCGTGCCCGCGGCTCTGCACGCCGAGGACTGGCCGCTGCCGCGCCACGGCCCGCGTCTGGAGCGCCTGTCCGCCTCCCGGTTCGGCTCCCTGGTGGCACCCGTGCGGACGCTCGTGGTGCTGCTGACCCACGACCGGCCGGCCGGCTAGGCCGCCCTGGCCAGGACCGCCCCCACCAGATCCCTCGCCGCGGCGATCAGGGTCTCCAGGTGGTCGGGCCCGAGGAAGCTCTCGGCGTAGATCTTGTAGACGTCCTCCGTGCCCGAGGGCCGGGCCGCGAACCAGCCCTGCTCGGTCGTCACCTTCAGGCCCCCGATAGGAGCGTCGTTGCCGGGCGCGCGCGTGAGGACGGCTGTGATCGGCGCTCCGGCCAGCTCGTCGACGGTGACGTCGGCCGGCGACATGCTCTTGAGGACGGCCTTCTCCGCCGCCGTCGCAGGCGCGTCGACGCGCCGGTAGGCGGGACGGCCGTGCTCGGCCACCAGCTCCTCGTGGCGCGCCGCGGGATCCACGCCGGTGCGGGCGGTAATCTCGGCGGCCAGCAGGCACAGCAGCAGGCCGTCCTTGTCGGTCGTCCACACGCTGCCGTCGTGGCGCAGGAACGAGGCGCCGGCGCTCTCCTCGCCGCCAAACCCCAGGTCGCCCCCGGCCAGGCCCGGTACAAACCACTTGAAGCCCACGGGCACCTCGACCAGCGGACGTCCCAGCGCCGCCGTGACGCGGTCGATCAGCGCGCTGGAGACGAGCGTCTTCCCGACCCCCACGTCGGGCCGCCAGGAGCGCGTCCGGAAGAGGTGGTCGATCGCAACCGCCAGGTAGGCGTTCGGGTTCATCAGGCCGGCCGCGGGCGTGACGATGCCGTGGCGGTCGCCGTCGGGGTCGTTGCCGAAGGCGACGTCGAAGCGCCCCGCCAGGCTCACCAGGTTCGCCATCGCATCGGGTGACGAGCAGTCCATGCGGATGCGGCCGTCCCAATCGGGCGGCATGAAGGAGAAGGTGGGGTCGACCCGGTCGTTCACGACCTCCAGATCCAGCCGCCAGCGCTCGGCGATCGCCCCCCAGTAGGCGACGGTGGCCCCGCCCAGCGGATCCGCCCCCAGCCGCAGCCCCTCCTGCGCGACGGCCTCCAGATCGACGATGCGACCGAGGTCCGACACGTAGGACCAGACGTAGTCGTGCGGCACGGCCGCCGCCCGCGCCTCCTGCAGCGGCACGCGGCGGATCTGGCCGGGATCGGCGAGGAAGGAGTTGGCGAGCTCCGCGATGCGGTCGGTCACGTCCGTGTCCGCCGGCCCGCCGTGCGGGGGGTTGTACTTGAACCCGCCGTCCTCGGGCGGGTTGTGCGATGGCGTCACGACGATGCCGTCGGCGGTGGGGTTCGAGCCGTTCGCGTTGTGGCTGCAGATCGCATGCGAGATGACCGGGGTCGGCGTGTAGCCGCCGGCGTCATCAACCCGCACCTCCACGCCGTGCGCCACGAGCACCTCGAGGGCGCTGGAGAAGGCGGGTTCGGACAGCGCATGGGTGTCACGACCGAGGAACAGGGGTCCGTCGATGCCGCGCTCGCGGCGCAGGCGGCAGATGGCCTCGGTCATCGCGTGGATGTGCAGCTCGTTGAACGAGGTGCGCAGCGAGGTGCCGCGATGACCGCTGGTGCCGAACGAGACGCGCTGCGCGGGGTCGGTGGGGTCGGGCACGTCGTCGTAGTAGCGGCCGATCAGGTCGTCGACGTCGATCGGGCTTGGTCTGCTCATCGGCGCGTCCTCGTCATCTGAAACCATCATCGCCGTGTACACGTAAGACAAATGGAACTAATCTCTCGCGGTCGCGGACTAGTTTCGCAGCGGTCCTTGGCGGCCGTGGTGCTGGCGATTGCGAACATGAACAGGAGTGGCGATGCAGCGGAAGCTCCAGCGTGCAGCGGGCGTGGTCCTGCTGTCCCTGATCGCGCTGACCGTCATGGCGGGCCAGGCACTGGCCCACGTGACGCTCAGGGTGGACAACAACACCGCGGGAGGCTACGCGGTCTACACCGTGCGTGTGCCGAACGAATCCGCCGAGGCGGGCACCGTGCGGGTAGAGATCCGGATGCCCGAGGGCTTCACGGCCAGCCGCTATGAGCCCGAGCCCGGTTGGGACATCACGCTCGAGGACGACCTCCTGATCATCGAGGGCGGCGAGATCGGCATCAACGAGTTCATGGACTTCCGCTTCCAGGCGCGCAACCCGGAAGAGCCCGGCACGCTGACCTTCGAGGCGATCCAGACCTACTCCGACGGCGAGGTGGTCGAGTGGGTCGAGCTCGAGGAGGAGGCGGAGCGCCCGGCGCCGACCGTCGAGCTGGTCGCAGCCCCCGAGGAGGAGGCGACCGAGGAGGCGAGCGAGGGCGAGTCCGAGTCCGCCGACGCCGGCTCCGACGACAGGAGCGACGGCAACGGGCCGGTCTACGCGGCCATGGCGCTCGGTGCCCTGGGCCTCGTCGCCGGAGTGGGTGGCCTCGTCTCCAGCCGCCGCCGCTGAGCCACGGCTGCTGCGACCCCCGCCGGGCTTCTGGGGGGATCCGGCGGGGGCTTCGCAGCGCCGACCTCGCACGTCAAGCACCAGGCCGGCCGCAGGCGCGATGCCGTCACGGTCGTCCTCGTCGGAGCCTTCGCAGGCGCTCGATCCCCTCGTCCAGCACGGCGTCGGTCTTGCAGAAGGCGAAGCGCACGAGGTGCCGTCCGCCGCGCGGGTCCACGTGGAAGACCGAGTGCGGTATCGCGGCCACGCCGACGCGCTGGGGCAGGTCACGGCAGAACGTCATGCCGTCGTCGTAGCCGACCGAGCGGATGTCGACGCTGACGAAGTAGGAGCCTTCGGCCGGCAGGACGTCGAAGCCGACCTCGCGCAGCCCCGCCACCAGGCGATCGCGGCGTCGGCGGTAGCCGGCGGCGAGGTCCTCGTAGAAGTCGTCCCCGAGGGCCAGCGCCTCGGCGATGGCGTGCTGGAACGGCGTGCCGTTGGTGAAGGTCATGAACTGCTTCGCGGTGCGGACCGCCACCGTCAGCTCCGGCGGCGCGCACAGCCACCCGACCTTCCACCCGGTGACCGAGAAGGTCTTGCCGGCCGACGAGATCGTCACCGTCCGCTCGCGCATGCCGGGCATCCTCGCCAGCGGGACGTGCTCGCCGTCGAACACCATGTGCTCGTAGACCTCGTCGGTGATGGCGATGAGATCCCGCTCGACGCACAGCCGCGCGATCAGCTCGAGCTCGGCGCGGGTGAAGACCTTGCCGGTCGGGTTGTGCGGGCTGTTGAGCAGGATGGCGCGCGTCTTGGCGGTGATCGCGGCGTCGAGGTCGGCCGGGTCGAACGCGAAGCCGTCCGGCGAGGAGCGCAGAGTGACCACGCGCTCGACCGCGCCCGCCATCGCGACGCTGGCCCGGTAGGAGTCGTAGTAGGGCTCGAACAGCACGACCTCGTCGCCGGTCTCGCACAGGGCCTGAAGGGCGGCGCAGATCGCCTCGGTGGCGCCGGCGCTGACCGTGATCTCGCTGTCGGGGTCGTAGTCCAGGCCCCAGAAGCGGCGCTGGTGCTCGGCAATCGCCTGGCGCAGCGAGGGCAGCCCGATGCCCGGCGCGTACTGGTTGTGACCGGCGGCGATGGCCTCCCGCGCGGCCTCGAGGACGCTGTCGGGGCCGGAGAAGTCGGGGAAGCCCTGGCCGAGGTTGACCGCGTCGTGGGCCAGGGCCAGCGCCGTCATCTCCGCGAAGATGGTCGTGCCGAAGCCCTGCAGGCGTGAGGTCAGGTGAGGCAGGCGTGCGCTCATGGGTGCGCAGCATAGGAGCCGCGCATCCCCCGTTCGGCTGATCTTCGATCGCCCGGCCGGCCGCGCGCCGATCCACCGCACCGCCGCCTCCTCCGCGCCGGTCGCCCGAGGCTCTAGGAGCCGCCACCGGTGACTCTGGGATGGAGTCGAACCAGGAGGTGGCCGTGAGCACGGTGCTCGAGGTGGAGGATCTCGGAAAGACGTACGGGTCGACCGTCGCGGTCGACGGGGTGAGCTTCACGGTCGAGGCCGGTGAGATCTTCGGCCTGCTCGGGCCGAACGGCGCCGGCAAGACCACGACCGTCGAGTGCATCGCGGGGCTGCGCAGGCTAGACCGCGGACGGATCCGCGTGCTGGGCCTGGACCCGGTGGCGGAGGCCGAGGAGCTGCGGCAGCGACTGGGCGTGCAGCTTCAGGAGAGCCAGCCGCCGGACCGGCTGCGGGTCGAGGAGGCGCTCGACCTGTACGGCGCCTTCTACCCCGAGCCGCCCGAGGGGCGGGCCGCCGTTCGGGAGGCGCTGCTGGAGCAGCTCGGTCTTGCCGCGTCAAGATCCGTGGCCTACCGCAAGCTGTCCGGCGGGCAGAAGCAGCGGCTGTCCATCGCGCTCGCAATGGTTGGGCGGCCGGAGCTGGTGATCCTGGACGAGCTCACGACGGGGCTCGATCCGCAGGCGCGACGCGACACCTGGGCGCTGATCGAGCGCGTCCGCGACTCCGGCGTGACGGTCCTGCTCGTCACCCACGCGATGGAGGAGGCCGAGCGGCTGTGCGATCGCGTCGCGATCGTCGACGGCGGTCGGATCATCGCGCTCGACACGCCCGATGCGCTGGTCGCCGGCACGGTCGATGAGCAGGTCCTGCACTTCCGGCCGTCGGTGCCGATCGCCGAGGCCCTGCTCACGGCACTGCCCGAGGTGACGAGCGTCACGCGGGACGGGCGCGAGCTCACCGTGCGCGGCCACGGCGAGGTGATCCACGCCGTCACCGCACTGCTCGCCCGAGAGGGCGTGATCGCCAGGTCGCTGCGGATCGAGCAGCCGAGCCTAGACGACGCCTTCGTCTCTCTGACCGGGCGCCGAGCGGAGGCGGGCGACGAGCCCGCGGAGGGGAGGGTCTGATGTCTGCTACGACCACAGAGAGGGCGCCGGTGGGGCGCGCCATGCGCCAGCTTCTCGCCGTCGAGACCAAGCTGTTCGTGCGCGAGCCGGTCGGCATCCTCTTCGGGTTGCTGTTCCCCGCCCTGCTGCTGTTCGCGGTCGGATCGCTGTTCCCCGGCTTCCTGGACGCGGCCGAGGAGCTGGGCGGACGCCGACCGGTCGACGTGTACGCGCCGGTGATGCTGGTGTTCGCGCTGGCGATGCTCGGCATCACGGCGCTGCCCGCGACCCTGACCACCTACCGCGAGCGCGGCGTCCTGCGGCGCCTGCGGACCACCCCGATCTCGCCGGCCAGGGTCCTGTCGGCCCAGCTCCTGGTGCACCTGGGGTCCGCTCTGCTCGCCAGCCTGATGGCGGTGGCGGTTGCGGCGCTCGCGTTCAACATCGATCTCCCGCAGAACCCGCTCGGCTTCCTGCTCGCGTTCGTGCTGGCGGCCGCGGCGCTGTTCACGCTGGGGCTGCTGGTCGCGGCGATCGCCCCCAGCGCCAGCGCCGGTCAGGCGCTGGGCACGCTTCTGTGGTTCCCGCTGATGTTCCTGGCCGGCCTGTGGTTCCCGCGCGACGGGATGCCGGAGACCCTGCGAACCATCAGCGACCTCAGCCCCGCGGGCGCGGCGGTGCAGGCGTTGCAGGACACCTGGTTCGGTGCGGCGCCCTCCGGCACTAGCCTGGCCGTGCTGGCGCTGTTCGCCATCCTGGCCGGCGTCGGCGCGGCCAAGCTGTTCCGTTGGGGGTGAGACCATCAGCGGCTCCGAGGTCGGTGTGAAGCCCGCGACGGCGGGCTTGGCGCCGGCGGCCTGGCAGCGCTGGGAGGCCCGCGTCGAGCGCTGGGCGCCCTACGCCCTGCTGGCCATCAGCACCGTCCTGACCGTGGCGGATCCGGCGTCGGCGGGCTCGCGCTCGACGATCGTCCTGGTCGCGGCGCTCGCTGCTGCCTGGGTGGCGGGGGCCTTCACCCTGCCACCCCCCGCCTGGAGGGCGCGGGTCGGCCCGCTGCTCGTGTACTTCGCCGGCCTGCTCGCGATCTCGTCGGTGCTGATGGCCCTGCACCCGCTGTTCTTCGTCTTCGCGATCACCGGCTTCTTCCACGCCGTGCTGCTGCGCCCCTGGCCGGTCGTCGTCCTCGGGATCGGCCTGACGTCGTTCGCCATCCACGCCCTCACCTGGGGCGGGGTGCCGACCGACGACTTCGGCATGGCGGTCATGTTCGTGACCATCATCGTGATCCAGACCGCGGCGATCAGCGGGGGGTACTTCGGCAGCGCGAAGCTGACAGAGCTCAGCGAGCAGCGCCGGCAGATGGTCGACCGGCTCCAGGCCACGCTCGCGGAGAACGCGGGGCTGCACGCCCAGCTGGTGAGCCAGGCGCGCGAGGCCGCCGTCCGCGACGAGCGCCAGCGCATGGCGCACGAGCTCCACGACACCCTCGCACAGGGGCTCGTCGGGGTCATCACCCAGCTCGAGGCCGCCAGCCAGAGCCGGGACGACGACGCCGAGCTGGACCGCCACCTCGACAAGGCGCTGGCCCTTGCCCGCGAGAGCCTGCGTTCGGCGCGCCGCTCCGTCCTGGCACTGCAACCGGACGAGCTGGAGGCGGCACGGCTGCCCGAGGCGCTGTCGGTGCTCGCCGAGGAGTGGTCGAACCTGCACGAGGTTGCGGTCCAGACGCACCTGCACGGACCCGTTCACGACCTGCACCCCGAGGTCGAGATGACGCTGCTGCGGGTCGCGCAGGAGTCCCTCGCCAACGTCGCGAAGCACGCCCGGGCCACACGCGTCGGGCTGACGCTGTCGTTCACCGGTGACGAGGTGGCCCTGGACGTCCGCGACGACGGGATCGGCTTCGAGGTCCCGAACTACGCGCCGCGCGTCCTCGCCGGCGCCGGTGCTCCTGGGTCGACGTCCGGCTCCGCGGGGACCGCCGCCGACGGCGGCTTCGGCCTGTCGACGATGCGCGCCCGGGTGGAGCGGCTGTCCGGCTCCCTGGTCATCGAGTCGAGCGCAGGGGACGGCACGGCGGTGTCGGCGCGCGTACCGGCGATCCCTCCCGTCGATGTCTGAGGCGCAGACCGCCGGACCCATCCGGCTGCTGATCGTCGACGACCACCCGGTCGTGCGCGACGGCCTGCGCGGCATGTTCACCGGCGAGCCCGACTTCGAGGTGGTGGGCGAGGCCGCGAACGGCCGCGAGGCGATCACGCGGACGCGGCTGTTCCGGCCCGACGTCGTGCTGATGGATCTGCGCATGCCCGAGCTGGACGGCGTGTCGGCGACGCGCGAGCTGCTGGCCGAGGACGGCGAGGTGCGGGTGCTGGTCCTCACCACCTACGACACGGACCGCGACGTCATCCCCGCCATCGAGGCCGGTGCGACCGGCTATCTGCTCAAGGACGCGCCGCGCGAGGACCTGTTCAGAGCCGTGCGCGCGGCCGCGCGCGGCGAGTCGGTGCTGTCACCGGCGGTGGCGAGCCGCCTGGTCGGCCGGGTGCGCTCCCCCGCGGCGGAGCCGCTCACCGAGCGCGAGCGGGAGATCCTGTCGATCATCGCGGAGGGTCACACGAACGCCGCGGCGGCGCGGCGGCTCTTCATCAGCGAGGCGACCGTCAAGACCCACCTCGGCCACATCTACGCAAAGCTCGGCGTCAACGACCGGGCGGCGGCGGTCGCGGCAGCCCTCCGACAGGGACTTCTCTAGGCGCTCAAGTAGCGAAGCGGTAGCGCCCCCGGACCGGCGCTCAAGTAGCGAAGC
>CAZVUW010000063.1:6641-10389 GCA_964629825.1 uncultured Actinomycetota bacterium | reverse complement strand
TAGCGAAGCGGTAGCGCCCCCGGACCGGCGCTCAAGTAGCGAAGCGGTAGCGCCCCCGGACCGGCGCTCAAGTAGCGAAGCGGTAGCGCCCTCGGACTGTAGGCGCTTATACGGGGAGGCGGATCTTCCGCCCCATGCGAGGCGCTCGATCAGCGATGCGGTGGCTCCCCAGCGCAGCGCCATCAGGGGTCGGTCAGGTTGCCGTCGAGGATGTGCAGGGTGCGGTCGCCGAAGTCGAGCAGGCGCTCGTCGTGGGTGACGACCACCGCCGCCACGCCGCGGTCCTTGACCTCACGGCGCAGTAGATCCATCACCTGGCGACCGAGCTGGGAGTCCAGGGCGGCCGTCGGCTCATCGACCAGGACCAGCGAGGGCTCGTTCATCAGCGCCCGACCGATGGCGACGCGCTGGCGCTGACCGCCCGACAGCTGGCTCGGCAGGTTGTTGGCGCGGTCGGCGAGCCCCAGCTCGTCGAGCAGCTGGTCGGCGCGCCGGCGGGCCGCCTTGCCGGACCGACCGCGTCCGAGCTCGCGGACTGCCAGGAGGTTCTCGCGCGCGGTCAGGAACGGCACCAGGTTCACGGACTGGAAGACGAAACCGACCTGCTCGCGCCGGAAGCGCGCCAGCCCCTTGCTGTCGAGGTTCGAGATGTCCTCGCCGCCGACCAGGACCGTGCCCGCCGTCGGGGACAGCAGCGCGCCGGCCACGGTCAGCAGCGTGGTCTTACCGGAGCCGGACGGACCCATCAGGATCAGCAGCTCGTCGTCGCCCACGGACAGGTCCACGTCGTTGAGAGCGACGACCTGGTTGTCGCCCTCCCCGAACACCTTCCGGACCTGCTTGAGCTCCAATGCCGGCATCAGAATTCTCCCTGTCAGCCGATGGTCTGCGCGGGGTCGATCCGGAGGATCCTCCGCAACGTGGTCATGCCTCCGATGACCGCGGTCAGCAGTGCGCCGCCGGCGACCTGCGCCAGCCGCGCCGGCTCGAGCCGCACCGGCAGCTCGGCCGGAACCGCGCCCAGGAGGCCGATGCCGATGGCTCCACCGAGGATGATCGCGCCGGCCGCGACCACGGCGGCCTGCGCGGTCACACCCGCGATCAGGTCGAGGCTGCGTCCCCCGACCGCCTTCAGCACGGCGTACAGCCACTCGCGCTCGAGGGTCAGGAGAGCGAAGAACAGCGCCACCACCAGCCCGGCGACGCCGAACGTGATCGCGATGATCGCGGAGAACACCTGGCTCTGCTGCTCGACCCCCGGCATGGCCGCGATGGCCTCGTCGACGGTGACGGTCGTGGTCGCACCCGTCGCCTCGTCGATGCGACCGGCGACCTCCGCGAGGTCGGCGTCGTCGGCGACCGCGACGGAGAGGATCTGGAAGGCGTCCTCGGACACGGCGTTCACGGGCGAGGCGGCGGTCTGGATCCTCCGCCACGTGTCCGGCTCCACCCAGATGCTCGGCCGGCCCATGGTGGTGTCCTCGACCCAGGCGGAGATCGTGACCTCCTCCTCGTCAGGGCCGATGCGCAGCGTGTCGCCGATCTCGACCCCGGCGATGTCCTCGAGTCGGCGGTCGACGACGGCCTCCCCCTCCCCGGGCGGCTCGGGCAGGACGTCGGTGGCGCGCTCGTAGCCGATCACGGCGACGTCGACGAGGTCGTCATCGAGGCCCTCGGAGGCCGGCACACGAGCGGGGACCGTGGCGGTCCCGAGTCCTCCGACCTCCTCGACCCCATCCACCGCCGCGACGGCGTCCGCGACCGCCCCGTCCAGGCGCGACAGGTTGATCTGCAGCCGAGCGTCGTCGCTGTACACGAGCACGGAACGGCCCTGCGCTCGCATGGCGCCGGTCTGGCCCAGGTACAGCCCGTCGAGGAACGCCCCCAGCACGAGCAGCAGCAGCACGAGCAGGGTGAAGGCCGCGCCGACCGGGAGGAAGCGGCCGGGTCGACGCCAGAGCTCGCGGAGTGCGATGCGCATCAGGCGACCTCCACGCCGGTGATCTCGATGGGTTCGATCCGCAGAATCCGTCGGATGGCGCCGGACGCGGCGATCAGGCCGAGGACCAGGACGGCGACGGCCGTGGTCAGGACCGTTCGCGCCGCCAGGCTCACCTCCAGGATCGAGGAGAGGCCGACCAGCGTGACCGCGGCCAGCGCCGTGCCGGCGATGAGACCACCACCGACGACAACGCCCACCTGGAGCACGACCGGCTTGACCAGGTCGCCGGGGCTGGCGCCGACGGCGCGCAGCAGGACGAGCGCGTCGCGCTTCTGAACCGTCAGGATCAGGAAGAACACGCCGGTCACGATGGTGACGACCGCGAACAGCAGTCCGTTGAGGATGCTGAACGACTGCGTGACCTGCTCGCTGCCCGGCAGCGACTCGACCGCTGTCTCTCGATCGAGCGCCTCAACCCGGTCCACCTCGGCGGTGATGCGCTCGGCGACGTCGACGGGCTCCGCCCCGTCGGCGACGCTTACCGCAAGGATCGATGCGGGGACGTCCTGGAGGACGGGTGCGCGTCCGCGCACCGCCTCGGTGTAGGTGTCGAAGGTTCCGTAGAGGGTGGGCAGCACGTTGAGCTGGGCCGCCTCGGCGATGCCGACGACGGTGAGCTCCTGGCCGTGGGGCTCGAGCTTGACGGTGTCGCCGATGCCGAAGCCGGACTCGTCCTGAACGCTGGCGACGACCTCACCGACGGCCTCTGGCAGCCGCCCGTCGACCACCGTCGTCGGGGCTCCCGGTCCCTCGGGGTCGATCCCGAACAGGACCGCCTCGAGCCCCTCGCCGCCGGCCTCGACGCTGAAGAACGACTGCCCCAGGGCGGCGACCTCGGCGACGCCGTCGACCTCGGCGACCTGATCGGCCACCTCGGTGGACAGAGTGCTCGCCGACGGGTTGCGGCGTGCCTCCTCGGCGAAGACCAGCACCTCGGCGGAGGACTTCTCGATCGCCCCGGTCAGCCCTGACACCAAGCCGTCCGAGACGGCCTGGAAGACGAGCAGGACGTACATGAGCAGACCCACCGCCCCGGCGAGGAGGAGGAAGCGAGCCTTGGCCCGACGGATTTCACGCCATGCGAGGAACATGACTGCCCACTTTACGACACGGTGTCGCGACCGCAACCTAGCGTCGCAACCTACACTCGGACCGACATGCCTTCGCTTTGGGCTCAGACGTTGGACGAGCATCGCCGCCTGGT
The DNA here is from genome assembly GCA_964629825.1 of uncultured Actinomycetota bacterium. Lineage (GTDB taxonomy): Bacteria > Actinomycetota > Nitriliruptoria > Euzebyales > Egibacteraceae > CAZVUW01. The sequence goes on along the minus strand of CAZVUW010000063.1, from coordinate 7,183 downwards.
GCTCGATCTACTCCTGGACTCTTTCGAGCGCCTGGTGGCCGAGCGGGGGTTCGAGGCGACGACGCTGGCGGCCGTTGCCGCGGACGCCGGAATCGCACGCAGCGCCATCTACAACCACGTGCCTGACAAGAACGGGCTGCTGTTCGCGTCCGTGGAGCGCTCGGTCGCAGCCGCGGCGGAGGACCTGCAGCGCGAGGTGGACGCCGCGGAGGGACCGCGCGAGGCGCTGGCCGCCTACGTCAAGCGCAGCCTGAGCGCCTTCCGCGAGCATCCCGTGGCGAGCCACGACTACTCGGGGGTGCTCACGCCCGAGCAGCACGACGAGCTGATGCGGCACGTCGAGCCCTTCCGCCGCGTCCTCGAGGGCATCGTGGCCGAGGGCGTCCGGCAGGGGGTGTTCCGCGGCACGGTGGACGAGCTGGCCGCCCACATCACCGCGACGCTGGACGGCTACCGGGCCTCCGCGGCCCGGGGCGGGATGCCGGACGGCGAGCGCGTCGCCGAGCTGCTGCTGAACGGCCTGGCCAGCTAGCCGGCGACCC
>CAZVUW010000063.1:0-6541 GCA_964629825.1 uncultured Actinomycetota bacterium | reverse complement strand
TCGGAGCGCAGGGCCTCGGGGCGGAACATGACCTTGAAGCGTCCCGGCTCCGCCAGGGCGAAGCGGAGATAGGCGACGCCCATCGCGAACAGCTGCCGCCCTCCCTCGACGGGATTCTCGCGGCCGCTCTCCAGGAGTCGATCGCGCAGGTCGGCGAAGCCCTGCTCGGCGTAGGCGGTGAGCAGCCCGGCCTTGTCCCCGAAGTGATACGCCGGCGCGGCGTGGCTCACACCCGCCCGACGCGCCGCCTCGCGCAGCGACACCCCGGCGACGTCCCGCTCCCGGACGATGGAGTCCACGGCCTCCAGCAGCGCCGACGGCAGATCGCCGTGGTGGTAGGTCGAACCCATCTGGCCCTCCAGTTGAACGAAACTGCATCTTGACAGTGGAAAGCCCTCAGGTCCAATCTATCCACTGTCAAGATTGTTCCTCGTCCTGAGGGGACGCAATGGATGCTCGCGAACAGACCGAGTCCAGCTCCGGCCTTGCCGCGCGGGTGGCAGCCGCGGTCGTAGGACGCGCGCGGGCGGTGCTGATCCTGGCCGTCGTCGTCACCGCGGCGCTGGCCATCCCGTTCCTGGCCATGCAGCCGGACGAGTTCGCCTCGCAGGAGCCGGAGGGCCGGGTCTTCGAGGCGCGCGATGAGCTGCAGGAGCGCTTCGGCGGTGGGGTGGTCGGCTGGTTCTTCATCGTCGAGGCTCGCGACGGCGAGATGCTCGACCGCGACAGCATGCTGGCGCTGACGGAGCGGGTCGAGGCCGTGCAGGCGAATCCGACCTACGGCCCGCTGCTGCTGCCGCGGACCTCGGCGGAGACGGGACAGACCTTCGACGGCGTGATCTCGCTGGCCGGCTTCGTGGACGCCGCGCTCGAGCAGGCGGGGATGGGAGGCCTCGAGGGCGCCGACGACGACGCGGTGCGGGCGGTGGCAAGCGAGATCATCGACGCCCGCGGGCCGGGTGAGCTGGGCGTTTCGGCCGAGGCCGAGCGCGACGACGCCACCGGGCTGTGGAGCGCTCCCGCGCTCAGCGTGTCGCTGCTCGTCGACGGCAACGGGATCGAAGGGCGGGGCGATGACGCCGGTTTCGGCTCGGACGTCGCCGTCGAGGAGGCCGGCCGCGAGGTGCAGGCGATCCTGCGCGACACGAACGCCCTCGACGTGTGGGGCGTGGCGCTGGACCAGGGCCTGACCGCCTCGGAGCAGGGCGAGAAGGCGGGTCCGTTCATCGGGTTCACGGTGCTGGCCATCGTCCTGCTGGTCGGCGTGGCCTTCCGCAGCTACTGGCCGCTGGCCGTCGTCGGAGCCGCGCTGGTCGCCCTGCTGGTCTGGCTCGAGGGCATCACCAACCTCATCGGGATGAAGGAGGACCAGATCCTGTCGACGGTCGTCCCGATCGCGATGCTGTCCTTCGGCGTCGACTACGCCTTCCACTCCGTCGGCCGCTACCGCGAGGAGCGCGCGGAGACGCCCGACCAGCTCGGTGCGGTGCGCCGCGGGCTGACCGGTGTGCTGCCGGCGCTGGTGCTGGCGCTGGCGACCGGTGTGGTGGCGTTCCTGTCCAACCTGGCGAGCGGCATCGAGTCCATCTTCCAGTTCGGCCTGGCCGCGGCCATCGCGCTGGTGTCCGCCTTCGTCGTCCTCGGCATCGTCGTGCCGGTCGCCGTCGCGCTGATCGACCGGCGGGTCGCGGGCCGCAAGCCCAGCTGGAGCCGGCCGCTGTCGATCGCCGGGTCGCTGGGCGCGGCATCCGCCGCCATGGCCGCCGTGCTGTTCACGGTGTTCCTCGCCCCGCCGGTGGGGCTCGGTCTGCTGGCGCTGTACCTGGTCGTGTTCCTCGGCCTGCCGCTGCTGGCTGCGGGGCGCGTGAACCGCGGAGACGCCTCCTCGCAGACGCGTCGGACCGAGGGCGGGGGACGCTTCGGCTCCGCGCTCGCGGGCACGGTCGTCAGCGTCGCCAAGCGGCGCGCCCTCGTGCTCCCCGCGGCGCTGCTGCTGTCCGCGGTCGCTGCGGTATACGCCGTCCAGGTCCCGAGCAGCTTCGACGTCGAGGACTTCTTCGCCCAGGACACTGACTTCGTCGTCGGTCTCGAGAAGCTGGATCAGCACGTCGGCGACCAGGCGGGCGAGGAGGCCGTCGTGCTCGTCAGCGGGGATCTGGACGACCCCGAAGCGCAGGCCGCGCTTGCGAGCTTCGCCGACCGGCTCGAGCAGCTGGACACCGACCTGCTCGCGCACGGCAGCGACGGCCGGGTCCTGGTCGAGCGCGACGCCCTGGCTGTCCTGGACCGCACGTCCTCGCTCACGCCCGTCGAGGCGGCGCAGGTCGTCGCGCCCGCAGACGACGACGGGCTCATGGCGGCACGGATCAGCGTGGGACTGGTCGGCAGCCGCGCGCAGGAGAACGTCCAGGCCGCCCGGGACCTGCTCGAGCCGATGGTCGCCGAGCTCGAAGCCGAGCTGGCCGCCATCGAGCCCGGCTCGCAGGCGACCCTGACCGGGACACCGGTCGCCCGCGTCGCCAGCCTGGACGCGGTGTCGCGCTCGATGCAGGTGTCGATCCCCATCGCCGTGGTGCTGTGCCTGCTGGTGGTGTGGGCGTTCATGCGCTCGCTGCGCTACGCGCTGGTGAGCCTGGTGCCGATCCTGCTGGTGGTCGTGTGGCTCTACGGCTTCATGTACGCGGCCGGCTACAGCCTGAACCTGGTCACCGCGACGATCGGGGCGATCTCGATCGGCGTCGGGATCGACTTCGCCACGCACCTGGCCATGCGCTACCGCGAGGAGCTTGAGCGCGCCTCTTCACGCCTGGAGGCGCTGCGCGCCGCGGCCGGAGGGACGGGCATGGCGCTGGTCGGCTCGACCCTATCGAGCGTCGCCGGGTTCGCCATCCTGGCGTTCGCGCCCATGCCGATGTTCGCCAGCTACGGCCTGCTGACGGCCGTGATGATCGCCCTGGCGCTGATCGCGAGCCTGCTGGTGCTCCCGGGGCTGCTTCTGCTGATCAGCCGCGAGCCGGCTCCGGCGCAGGCTGCGGCCGGAGCCGACAAGGAGATCATCCTCCCGGACGCGGCACCGCGGATCGCGCCGGCCGGCTGACCTCCCGTGGCGGGGGCGGACCTCACCACCCGCCCCCGCCGCCGCCGCCGAAGCCGCCGCCGGAGCTCACGCTGGTTCCGCTGGAGCTCGAGGACGGCGCGGGCGTGACCGCGTCGCCGAACGAGGCGACGCTGGTGGCGAAGCGGTCGGGGTCGTTGTCCGAGGCCAGCATCAGCGGCAGGTAGTAGGCCGGCACCCACTGCGTGGCCGGCGCACCGGTGGCCTTGAAGCGCCGCACCCAGCGCGGCGCCACGCCCATCGCCATGGCGTAGGGCAGCGTCGTGCCGAACACCTCGGCCGGGCCGCGGCCGTCGGTCGGCAGACCGCCGTCGGTGCTCGACATGTACTGCTCGTAGCCGCGCGCCTCGGCCAGCAGTCGCTTGCCCTCGGGCGTGCGCGTCGGCATGCGGTAGATCAGGACGGCCGCGATGACGGCCGCGACCAGCAGCGGCAGGGCGGCGACGCCCACGCGGGTGAGCACCAGCGCGAGGATCAGCACGAGCACCGCCAGCAGGACGAGCCCGAAGCCGACGAGGGCACGTCCGGTGCGGAGCTCGTTCGGCTTGCCGAGGAACCAGCCCCGCTCCATCGCGTCGGCGCGGACCTGCTCCTCGAAGCGCGTGCGCTCCTCCTCGTGCTCTTCGGCGATCTCCTCGGCGGTGATGGTGCCGCCGTCCCGGAAGAGGCCGTCGAGCAGGGCGCGCTCGAAGCTCAGCAGGTCGCCGTCGGGCGCGCCGGGCACGCGCCGGAAGCGGTAGCCGGAGGCGTCATCATCATCCGAGTCGCCGTCCGTCTCGATCTCCAGATGGCCGCGCGCGGCGAGGTCCAGCAGCGTGGCACCCAGCGAGGTGGCGTCGACGCGCTCCTCGGTCAGCATGCGGACCTGCGCCGGTCGCAGCCCCTGCGGTGGATCGCCCCTCAGCATCTGCCCGCTCATCTGCACGCCCGCGTCGACCGTGAGAGAGCGGATGCGCTGGCGGCGCCTGCGGGCGAGCAGGACGACGCCGGCGGCGCCCAGGAGGGTGGTCAGGCCCGCAAGGGGCCAGGCCTGGGCGTCACCCGCGAGGGCCGTGCTGAGGCGCCAGCGCTCGCGGATCAGCGGCGGGGGCACGTCGACGGCCCCGAGCGGCAGGCTGACCGAGACGGTGAGGCCCTCGCCGGGGTCCAGCCGGCCGGTCGAGAACGTGCCGCGGCCATCCGTGACCTCGGCCTCGTCGCAGGGGTCGGTGGAGCCCGAGGGACCGCTGGCGCAGTCGACCTCCAGGATCTCCGGGGCGGTCACCACCGCGGAGGCCGACTCGATGACGTTCTCCCACTCGTTTCCGGTGACGTTCCAGATGAGCTCGGAGCGCTCGCTGTAGCGGTTGAGGGCCCCGCGCACCGAGTAGGTGATCTCGTACGTGTGCGGCCCGGAGACCTCGACATCCGGGTCACCGATGCGGATGGTGACGCCGCCGCCCTCTTCGGTCACCTCGACGTCGTCCGGAGCCGTCGAGGTCGCCGTGACGTCGCGAATCTCGACGATCCGGTTGAAGTCGGCGGCCTCGCGGTCCTCGGGCAGCTCGACCTGGGTGTCGTCCTCGGACAGCGGATAGGCGGTCGGGATCGTCCGCAGGATGCCGTGGTGCTCATCGAGGAAGTCGACCTCGATCGTCTCGCTCACCAGCAGGGTGCCGGACTCCTCGATCGTCAGGTCGACCGAGAAGCTGCGGATGACGAGATCGTCGGGATCCTGGGCGTGCGCCGGTGGCGCCGCGGCCAGCAGGGCCAGCAGACCCGCACAGGCCAGCAGCTGCCAGCGCCTCACCTTGCTACGGGCCGCGCCGGTCATGAAGGCCTCCCAGAGGTCTCGGGGCGTGTGCCCGCTCCACTCTAGGAGGCTGGCCGACGCGGCTCGGCAGCGAGCTAGGCGGCGCGGCCGGCGGCCGCCGGCTGACGGCGGCGGTCGCCGCTGCGTGAGCGCGGCTTGCCGGACCGGCCGCTGCGGCCGTTGCGGCCATTGCGCGACCTCGGGTTGCCGGAGCCGCCCTTGGGACCGTTTGTGGGCGCCGGCTTGGGCGCGGGCGGAGCGGCGATGGTCGCGCCGTCCGGCGTGGTGAGCGACTGCGGCAGACCGAGGCCGCGCTGGAGCCCCCGGACGTCCTTCGCCTTCTCCGGGATGACCATGGTCACGACCAGGCCATCGGCGCCGGCGCGGCCGGTGCGGCCCGAGCGGTGCACGTAGTCCTTGTCGGTGCCGGCCGGGTCGAAGTGGACGACGACCTGGACGTCATCCACGTGGATGCCGCGCGCGGCGACGTCCGTGGCGACCAGGGCCGACACCCGCCGGGCGGCGAAGTCGGCCAGGGCGCGCTCGCGCTGGCCCTGCGACCGGTTGCCGTGGATCGCGGCGGCGGCCACGCCGTGGCGGGACAGCTGACGCGCGACGCGGTCGGCGGCGTGCTTGGTGCGCGTGAAGACGATGGCCGAGGAGTGCTCGCGCACCAGGTCGGCGGTGAGGCTCAGCCGCTCCTGCGACCCGGTGGACCAGAACAGGTGGGTGACCTCGCCGGCCTCCTCCTGCTCCTCGGCCAGCTCGTGGCGCACGGGATCGCGCTGGTAGCGGCGGATCAGGACGTCGACGTCGCCGTCGAGCGTCGCCGAGAACAGCAGCGTCTGGCGCTCGGGGTTGGTGCGGTCGAGCAGCCGCTTGACCTCGGGCAGGAAGCCCATGTCGGCCATGCGGTCGGCCTCGTCCAGCACCACGGTGCGGACGTCGCCGAGGTTGACGGCGCCGCGCTGCACCAGGTCCGCGAGGCGGCCCGGGCAGGCGATGGCGATGTCGACGCCGCGGCCGAGCAGCCCCTGATCCTTGTTGATCGAGGTGCCGCCGTAGAACGTCGCAGTGCGCAGGCCACGTGCCTGCGCGAGGGGCCGCACGGCCTGCGCGACCTGGGCGGCGAGCTCACGCGTCGGCACGAGCACCAGCGCGGAGGGCCTGCGGGGTGCGCCCTTGGCGGCGAGCACCGCCAGCGGGATCCCGAAGGCAAGGGTCTTGCCGGAGCCGGTCGGCGCGCGACCGCAGAGGTCACGGCCGGCCAGTGCGTCAGCAATGGTCAGGGACTGGATGGCGAATGGCGCCTTGATGCCCTGACGGGCGAGCGCGTCGCTGATGCGGCGCGGCACGCCGAGCTGTTCGAATGAGGTCAAGAAAGGATCGCTCCTGCCTGCTTCGCTCGCAGGCGGTAGATGCACAGCCCGGTTGTCTGTTGCGGGCGTGTCGGTGCGAATGGGGGTCGCACCTGCGGTCGAACACGCCCGTACGAGGCTGCGATCGGCAGGATCGCGATTCGAGGTCGGCGCCGGGAAGCGGATGCTGATGGCGCGCGTGTTCCGCGACCGAGGTTGGTCGCTGGGGTCAACTCTACCCGCTCCCCCGCTCGATGTTGTTCTCGACGCACATCT
>CAZVUW010000062.1:207-19348 GCA_964629825.1 uncultured Actinomycetota bacterium | reverse complement strand
TGACCTTGTAGCCCTTGCTGACCCGGTCGTGGAGGATCGACAGGTAGTACTCCTCCGCGATGTCGCTGGCGGGCTCGACCAGGACCTTCTCGACGACGTGGCCCTTGATGTCCAGGCCGAGGATCGCCTCCGCGTGCTGACGAGCCGCCGCCGGGTCCGGGGCGTACTTCACGCCGCCGGCCTTGCCGCGACCGCCGGTCAGAACCTGGGCCTTGACCATCACGGGGACGCCGAAGCCGCGCGCCAGCTCCTCGGCCTGCTCCGGAGTGGTGGCGACCTCACCTTGCGGCGTGGTCGGTATTCCGTGCCTGCGGAACAGGTTCTTGCCCTGGTACTCCATCAAGTCCACTTGATGATCCCTCCGGGATGGGGCGCGGCGGTACGGCCGCGGATCAGCTTCGACGCCGCCTGCGGCGGCGCCTTCGGACGGTTCAGTCGCGAGGGGCCACGTTCCCCCTGACCCACTCCACGATCTCGCTGGTGCGTGCCCCCGGCGTGAAGATCGCGGCGACGCCGCGCTCCTTCAGCGCAGCGATGTCGTCGGCCGGGATGATCCCGCCGCCGAACACCACCACGTCCTCGGCGCCGCGCTCGGCCAGAAGCTCCACAACGCGCGGGAACAGCGTCATGTGCGCACCCGAGTGGATCGACAGGCCGACGCACTGCACGTCCTCCTGCAGCGCCGCCTCCACGATCTGCTCGGGAGTCTGGTGGAGCCCCGTGTAGATGACCTCCATGCCCGCGTCGCGCAGGGCCCGGGCGACGATCTTGGCGCCACGGTCGTGCCCGTCTAGGCCGGGCTTTGCGACCAGCACGCGGATGGGCAATGGGGTCTTCCGCCTTTCTGCGCGAGTTGCGCCGGCCGGGCAGCCCATCACACTGGGGCTTCTGAAGAGGGCTGCCGGGCAGCCCCGGCCGAACGATGGCCGAGCATAACGCACAGCGGAAAACGCCTGCCAGACGGCCCAGGGACCAGGAGGATGCACTTGGCGGCTCCGGAACTCCCCTCCTCCGAGGAGGAGGCCGCGGCCTCGGAGCGCCCGACGGCCGCACCGGACTTCGGGCCCCGTGGCTACCTGCCCGAGCGCGCCGCCAAGCGGGCCCGCAAGATCATCCTGCGCGAGCAGATGGGCCTCCAGTGGCCGATCGCGGCGGTCGTGGCGGCGGTCGTGGTCCTCATCGCGGGCGGCCTGTACCTGGCCTTCGGCACCAAGCCGCCCGCGGCGCCGTTCGCGCCCGTCGCGCGGATCGAGTCGGTGGACCCGCGCGGCGCCGCGGTGCTTCCCGCGGGCGCGTCCCAGGGGCAGGACCTCGAGGCTCCCCGCAGTGACCTGCTGGTGGTCCGCGCCGGCGGTGGCGTCCGCACCTTCCTGGCCGCCGAGGGCATCAGCTGGTGCGCCCAGTCGGACCGGCTCGAGAGCGACCGGGGCGAGGTGTGGACCTCGACCGGCCGGCTGGTGAGCGCAGGCGGCGAGTCCCTCACCCCGGTCCCGTCGCAGGTCTACGACGGCGTCCTGTACGTAGACGAGACCTCGCCCGGCAGCCCGCTCCCGCCCGACAACCGCCAGGAGACGCCGGCCTGCTCCGGAGCCCCCTAGCACCGAGCCCACGGGCCTTGAACAGGCGGACCCGTCACCTCTGAGTGGCCGATCGCAGGCCCGCCAGCCTGTACCCTCGCGAGACGGTGGCCAGGAGGAAGTCAGGCGGAGTGCAGGCGGGCGACCGCCTGGATGACGCCGCCCTCGTCCGTCGCCAGCTGAGCGCAGCGGCGCGCACCCTGCTGCGCCCGACGGCCTGGACGGGCGCCGCGCGGGAGGTGGCCCTCGCCGCGCTGCATCTGGCCACCTATCCCAGCGGTCTGGTGGACCAGCCCCTGGCACCCGAGATCCACCGCCCAGTCCGCCGGGTCGAGGCCCACCCCTCGCTGCTGTCCGCCCCGGAGCGCGCCATCACTCCGGTGGTGCTCGTCCACGGGTGGGTTCACAACCGCAGCGCGTTCATCTGGATGACCCGCGCTCTGCGGCGGGCGGGCTTCCGGCATGTGGTGGGGCTGAACTACAACCCGCTGCGCCACGGGGTGCCGGAGCTGGCGGACCTGCTGGCCGCCGAGGTGGACGACATCCTGGCCCTGACGGGTGCCGAGCGCTGCATGATCGTCGCCCACTCGATGGGCGGCGTGATCGCCCGCTACTACGTCCAGGTGCTGGGCGGTCACCACCGCGTCGACACGGTCGTCACCCTCGGCACACCGCACCGCGGCACCTACACCGCTCACCTGGGGATCGGCCCGGCCGCGCGCCAGCTGCTGCCGCGCAGCCCGCTTATGCGGCGGCTAGAGGAGACGGCGCGACCCAGCGCGGTGCGCTGGATCGCCTACTACTCAGACCTTGACCTGCTGGTCACGCCGGCGGTGAACGCGAAGCTCGTCCATCCCGCCCTGGCCGCGACCAACGTCCGTGCGCGCGACACCGGACACCTGTCGCTGCTGCTCTCCGCCGAGGTTCTGCGCTCGGTCGTCAACAACCTCGCGCACCGACCATCGCTCACCAGGGTGGGGGATCTGACCCCCACGCCCCCAAGACCCGCGTCAGGCTCGGGTGGTTGATCAGAGCCAGTGCGCGGACTCGCTTGAGTCAGCCGCCTTGGCTCCGGTGCCCAGCTTTGCCCGGGTGCACACCCGACCGGGTGGATCAACGTGCGCGCGTGGCAAGGTCATCTGGAGTCGTCCACTCACCCACGCGCCTGACGTCGAGCACGGCGCCAGCGAGCTTCTCAGGGAAGATGGCCAGGACGTGGTCGACACCTGTGGCGGAGGGAGAGAGGATGGCCTGGAAGGCGTGTTCGTGGGCCGCCTCGCCAATCTCCTGCGTGAACCGGTGGTCGTCACGAACAAGATCGGGGGGCGAGATGCCGAGCGCATCCAGGGTTTTCGAGTCGGTGAGGTCAAGGACCTTGCCCAGGTCGGCGCTGACCTCGAATAGCTCGCGAGGTAGGAGGGAGTCGACGGTGAGCCCCTGCCTCTCGGCCTGTCGCGTCAGCTCCGCGACGACGCACGGTCGAGTGAGGCAGAGGTAGAGCACCGGGAAGCTGTGCGGCGGGTTGAACCGGCCTCCTTGTCGGCGCGCGCCTTCGCCGCTGCGCGGGTCGAACCCCTTGGCCTGGTTTCGATAGGCGACGACAGACAGCGTGGCTGCAGGCGCGAGTCCGACCGCACGAGGATCGAGGGACGGCATATCAGATGGTCACGCCTTCCGCCAACGCAAGTAGCAGGTCGACAACGCGTTGGTACTCACCAGCCGCGATGAGGTCGAGTGGCTTCTCGTAGCCGAGGTCCGGATTCGGCGAACGCATCCAGAACCGGGCAGCGTCGTCGCGCATGACGCGTCGAGCCAGATCGACGACCGCGCGTAGCTCGAGCAGACGTTCCTCGGCGTCACGCCGTGGGGTGGCGGCCTCGGCCCTCCACCGGGCCACGCTTCGAGGATTGGTGTCGCTCACCCGCGCCAGGTCGGCCGTGTCTACGACATCACTGTCGTAGAGGTGGTCCAACAGCGAAGTAAGTGCCGTCATGGTCCCCTCGTCGCTCCAACATGCAGCAAGACGTCGCACGTATGTCATACTATACGTCGGGACGCTCGCAAGGAGACGGTCCGATGGACCTGGAATTCGGACACGGCTTCAGCGGGCGACGCGAACCGATCCCCCGTTCTCAACCGGCGGCTGATCGGCCCGATGCTCGCGGGAGGAAGTCAGGGGCGTCAGGCAGACCCGCTCGCCTGCCGCCCCCTGTCGCCTACTCCCAGGCCGCGACCTTGGGGTGGTCGCCCCCGAACGGGTCGACCGTGGAGGCACCGCCCGGAGACCCGAGCCCGGAGACGTCGTCGCCGAAGAACTCCCGGTTGATGGACGTGAACTCCTTCCACTCGTCCGGGACGTCGTCCTCGTAGAAGATCGCCTCGACGGGGCAGGCCGGCTCGCAGGCAGCGCAGTCGATGCACTCGTCGGGCTGGATGTAGAGCATCCGCTCGCCCTCGTAGATGCAGTCGACCGGGCACTCCTCGACGCAGGCCTTGTCCTTGACGTCGATGCAGGGCTCGGCGATGACGTAGACCACTGAAACGCTCCTTCGTGTTCGCGAGACGCGCCCGCTGACGCTGCTACAAGCCGACACCCTATGTGGGCGCCTACAGGTTACGGCAAGCGCCCGAAGGTGTGGTAACGGACGCGGCTCTCGGCCTGCCCGATCCGCGGCGCCATCCGCGTCTGCTCCCCGGCCGTCGCCGGTCGACAGCGCTACCGTCGTTCGGGCGCCGCTGGGGCGCCCGTGAGAGGGGGACCGGACGGACATGACCGAGGCAGCAGTCCAGCCGCAGACGGCGACCACGCCGGCTCCCGTGTTCCGGGGCATCGGGGTGGCCCTGGTGAGCCTGTTCGACGACTCGGGCGCCCTGCTGGTCGAGGCGACCGCCGAGCTGGCTGCGCGCCTGCACGAGCGCGGCGTCACCGCGGTGCTGATCGGCGGGACGACCGGAGAGTTCTGGGCACTGACCCCTGACGAGCGTCTCGAGCTGACCGCCGCCGTGCGCAGCGCCCTGCCCGAGCAGGTGCCGGTCCTGCTCAACGTCGGTGCGCCGTCGCTGGCCGAGACGCTCGAGACCGCCTCCGCACTGCCGGGCAGCGGTGCGGCTGCGGCTCTGTGCCTGACCCCGCCGGGCGTGGACCCGCGCGACCTCTACCCACAGGTGCGCCAGCGCATCGGTGGCGTCCCCCTGCTGGCCTACCACTTCCCCCGCGCCGGCTTCTCGCCGGTGCCGCTGGAGGAGCTGGCCGAGCTGGTCGACGGCACGAAGGACTCCTCCGGCGAGGCCGAGCGCCTGGTCAACACGCCCGCCCTCCCGGCCGGTCTGTACACGGGCTCCCCGCTGCTGCTGGGTCTGGCTGCAGCGATCGGGGCGCAGGGCGCGATCCTGGCGCTGGCCAACGTCGAGCCGTCGATCGCCGTGGCTGCCTTCGACGGCGACCAGGCTGCCCTCGGCACCCTCGCCCGCCTGCACCGCGAGTCCATGGCCGAGCCGCCGCCACAGGCCGTCAAGCGCATGGCCGCCGAGCGCTTCGGCATCCCCGCCCGCACCCGTCCCCTGACGCTGCGCGCCGCCCTCGACGCGGCGCACTGACCCTCCGACAAGCTGGAGGGGCGCCCGCTGCTGCGACGCCCCTCCGAGAACCCCCGGCCTTACCCGCGCAGGGACGCGAGCAGCCTGGCGATGGAGTCGGCCAGCTCACGCAGCCGCTCGGCATCGCCTTGGTTGGGCTTGTTCTTGTTCTCGATCACATCCGCCTGCCACAGCAGCAGGTGGATGGCGCGCTCGAGGTGCGACAGGGCGACGTTGCCCTTCTTCGGCATCGTCAGCCACTCCTCGGCCTTCTCGAGGGCGTTGCGGACCTTGCCCTCGAGACCCTCGGTGATGCCGCCGTCGGCGACCAGCAGATCCAGCTCGTAGCCGGACATCCAGAACGAGGTGCAGTAGTCGGGGCGCTCACCGACCGGCTCGTAGCACAGGGCGTGACCCAGGTTGGAGTTGCCCTCGAGGAAGCCGATCGCCTCGATCTCATCCTCGTAGGGGCCGTCGTAGTCGAGGACGTACAGGCCGTTGCGCAGGTCCACGACGTAGATCAGCCCGCCCTTGATTATCGGGTAGCTCCACATCACGACCTTCTCGTTGCGGCCCGTGTCCGGGTCGGAGGACAGGCGCGGGTCCTCCATCTGCACCTCGTCAGGCGGGTCGGGGAAGTACTCGGCCAGCTGCGTGGGGCTGGACGGGTCCGACACGTCGATCAGCTGCAGGCCACCCGAGTGCCAGGTCGTGAGGACGACGTTGGGGGTGTGCGTCGGGTTGTGCGCCGAGTAGGACGTCCGTGGGCGCGGCTCCCAGATGTCGCAGTCCTCCTCCAGGTTCTGCGGCAGCTTGTACTCCCCTTCCACGGTCGGCGTCGTCGGATCGGAGATGTCGATCAATCGTGCCCAACCCCATGGGCAGCCGTGGTCGCTGCCGGTGGCCGTTCCGTACACCTCATCCGAGACGTACGCCCAGTCGCGGTTCCACAGCTTCAGCGCGCTGTGCGCCCCGGGCCCGTCCCAGATCGGGCGGTTCTGGTTGATGGTGATCGGTCGCAGCTCGGGGTCCTCGACGCCGGCTGCGAAGTCCGAGGTGTCCGCGACTGCGAACCCGCCGGTCAGCAGCGCGAAGAACGCCCGCGTGCCGTCGGTGCTGATCGACAGCGAGTGCAGTCCGCCCGAGGGATTGGTGTAGCCGTGTCGGGAGCGCAAGAGCGTGATCGGCTGCTCGCCGTCCAACACGGGGGAGATGTCCCACACGGAGAACGCCGTCGTGTTCGAGCCGGCGCTGCCGGCGAAGATCAGCGCGCGCTCGGGGTCATCGGGATCCTCCCACAGGTAGAACTCGTGGGTGGCCTGGTTGAAGGTCGTGATCAGCTCGGGGTCTGTGGCGTTGTCACCCGAGATGTCGAAGAAGCGGAAGTTGTTCCGCGAAGGTGTTGTGCAGTTGTGGGCACCGGCGCCACCACAGTTGGTGTGGAGGACGATGAGGATGTCCTGCGACTGCCAGATGCGCAGCTCGCGCGACGATTCTCCCTGGTTGGCGGTGTCGGGCGGGCCCATGCGGCCCACGGTCGTCGGGTTAGCGGGGTCGGAGATGTCGACTATGAAGATCCCGGAGGCGTACTCGTCCTCAGGGTGGCCGTCGGTGCGGCTGCCGATGTAGGCGTAGTCGCCGTGGATCGCGATGGCCGCGTTCATGCCGCGGTTCATCAGGGGGTTGTGGCCCACCAGACGGAGGGTTCCGCTGGGTTGCTCCGGGGTCTGCGCTGCCGCGCCCAGCGGGATCAGCAACGCGATGGATAGGGCTACGCCGAGGAAGAGGCTCCAGCGTTTGCTCACTCGGTACCCCCTTGCGCACGAGAAGAGCGGACGAAAGGGATATTCGCCGCAATCGTGAGCCTTTCCCTCCGTTGCAGGGGTGTCAAGAGCGTGGTGGTACCCTGCAGGGGAAATGAGGCGGGGTGTGCTGATAGTCGGGATCCTCGCCCTGGTGGCGGCTTTGGGGGCCGCCGCTTGGGCGCTGCGCGGCGACGGGTCGTCGAGCGCTGATGACTCTTTGAGCATCAGCGGCGACATCCTCGTGCGAGATCTGAACATCCGGAACATCGGCGAGCCATGCGCGGGTGCGCGGCCGTTCCTCCACGTGCATCCGGATGCCGAGGTGCTGATCCTCGACTCCGATGGCGAGGTCGTGGCCGAGGGTGTCCTCGACCAGGGCGAAGCGGTGATGGCCTACTCCGATCTCGAGGAGCTGGAGCGCGCCCCCTCGGGCTGCATGCTCCGCTTCGAGATCTCCGACGTGCCCGAGCTGGACAGCTACACGATCCAGGTGGCAGGTGAGCACGAGGTCACCAAGACCCGCGCCGAGCTGGAGGACGAGGATTGGTACGTGGAGCTGGAGGTTCCGTGAGCACGCGCCCGCGGCGGCTGAGCGCCGCCCTTCTCGCCTCGGCGGCCATCGTGCTGGGGGCCTGCAGCGACGGAGCCGTCGGCGGTGCCGACCGGCTGCCCGACGGCCCCCCGCCGGAGGACGTGGCCTTCGCCGAGGCGCCCGAGGACTCCCCCTCCGCGCCTGATTTCGACCTCACGCTCCTCGACGGCACGACCATCACGGCCTCGGACCTGTGGGAGGAGCGTCCGGTCGTCCTGCACTTCCTGGCCTCCTGGTGCCCCGCGTGCCAGGAGCAGCAGGCCGAGATCAACGAGGTCGCGCGGGAGTTCGCCGACGAGATCGTCTTCATCGGCATCACCGCCAACGACGAGACGGACGACATCACCTCGTACCTGCGCGAGCGGAAGGTCCCCTACGCGGTCGGCGAAGACCCCGAGGAGGAGATCTGGCTGCGCTACGGGGTCGCCGAGCCGCCGCTGCTGGCCTTCATCACCAAGGGCGGCGTGATCGTGCGCGGCCACCCCGGAGGCCTCGATGGCGACCGCCTGCGCTCCACGATCGAGGAGAACCTCCTCGCCTCGGACTAGCGGCGCCTAGGCCCGGACCATCGGGGCGTAGGCCAGCAGCAGCCGCTTGGTCCCGTACTCGTCGAAGTTGACGAGTGCCTCCTCGTTCCCGGCCGTGCCGGTCAGCTCCAGCAGCGTCCCCGCGCCGAAGGTGGGGTGCAGCACGCGGTCACCGGTGGAGAACTCGGCACCGCTGTCGGCATCCCCGACCCGGGCGTTCGGTCTGGGGCCGGTCCTGGCGACCGCGCGCCGGCTCGGGCCGCCACGGTCCGAGGTGCGGTGGTCGACCAGCTCCGGGGGGATCTCCCCCAGGAAGCGCGACGGCGGGTTGGCGTTGGTGCCGCCGAAGAGGCTGCGCTGCCAGGCCGAGGTGACGTACAGGCGCTCGCGCGCCCTGGTCATGCCGACGTAGCAAAGGCGCCGCTCCTCCTCGAGCTCCTCGGGGTCGCCGAGCGCACGGTAGTGCGGGAACACCGAGTCCTCCATGCCGACCAGGAAGACGACCGGGAACTCCAGGCCCTTCGCGTTGTGCAGCGTCATCAGGGTGACGCGTGAGCCGGGCTCCTCGAGCGTGTCGGCGTCGGCGATGAGGGAGATGCGCTCGAGGAACTGCTCCAGCGTGGCGCCCGGCTGCAGGGCCTCGAAGTCCTCGGCCACGCCGGCCAGCTCGCGGAGGTTCTCGACCCGGCCCAGGGCCTCGACGGTGCGCTCGGACTCGAGCTCGGCCAGGTAGCCGGTGCGCTCCCAGGCCAGCTCGACGATGCGCCGCAGCTCGGTGCCCTCGGCCGCGTGCGTCCGCAGCAGGTCGACGGTGGCGACGAAGTCCCGCACCGCCCCCACGGCGCGGGCGGCGAGGAGGTGGTTGTCCCCGGCGCGCCGGCAGGCCTCCATGAAGGAGACGCGCTCGCGTCCGGCGTACAGCTCCAGCGCCTCGACGGTCTTGGCGCCGACGCCGCGCCGCGGCACGTTCACCACGCGCTGCGCGGCGACGTCGTCGTCGGGGTTGACGACCAGCGCCAGGTAGGCGAGGACGTCCTTGATCTCCTTGCGCTCGTAGAAGCGCGTACCGCCGATGATCTGATAGGGCAGCCCGAGGCGGATCAGCACCTCCTCCAGCACCCGCGACTGCGCGTTGGTCCGGTAGAAGACGGCGCAGTCACCGGGCGAGTACCCCTCCGAGTCCTCAAGCCGGTTGATCTCCTCGACGACGAAGGCGGCCTCGTCGTGCTCGTTGTCCGCCGTGTAGCGGACGACCTTGGCGCCCTGACCCGCATCGGTCCACAGACGCTTGGAGATCTGGCGGGTGTTGTTGGCGATGACGCCGTTGGCGGCGGACAGGATCGTCTGGGTGGAGCGGTAGTTGCGCTCCAGCTTGATGACCTCGGCGTCGGGGAAGTCGCGCTCGAAGTCGAGGATGTTGCGGATGTCGGCGCCGCGGAAGCGGTAGATCGACTGGGAGTCGTCACCGACCACCGTGATGTTGCGGTGCTCCTCCGCCAGGGTCTTCACGAGCTCGTACTGCGCCCGGTTCGTGTCCTGCCACTCGTCGACCAGGATGTGACGGAACTGCTGGCGGTAGCGGTCGAGGACGTCGTCGAACAGCTGGAGCAGCTCGACGGTGCGCACCAGCAGGTCGTCGAAGTCGAACGCGCTGGCGCGCTGCAGGCGACCCGCGTAGGCCTTGTAGACCTCGGCCACCTGGCGCTCGTACCAGTTCTCGGCCCGCAGCGCGTAGGTGTCGAAATCCACCAGCTCGTTCTTGGCCGCCGAGATGGCGTTGGCGGCGCCGCGCGGCGAGACGCGCTTCGGGTCGATGCCGAGATCCTTGATGCACATCGACACCAGCCGCAGCGAGTCGGCCGCGTCGTAGATCGTGAAGGTCGGCCGGTAGCCCAGGCGCGGCGCCTCGGCCCGCAGGATGCGCGCGCAGGCCGAGTGGAAGGTCGACACCCACATGCCGCCCCAGCGGCGGTGCTGGGTGCGACCGTCGGCGTCGCGGGAGATGCCGACCAGCCGCTCGCCGACCAGGGCGCCCACGCGCTCCTTCATCTCGTCGGCGGCCTTGTTGGTGAACGTGATCGCCAGGATCTCGTACGGGTTGACGCCGCGCTCGTGGATCAGGTGGGCGATCCGGTGCGTGAGCACGCGCGTCTTGCCCGAGCCGGCACCGGCCACGATGAGCAGCGGCCCTCCGGCATGGAGGACCGCCGCGCGCTGTTCGGGGTTCATCCCGGCGAGCAGATCTGGTGAGGCTTCCGAAGGCACAGGGGCAGACCGAGGGCTAGAAGGACCGTTTCGGGCAGTGTACCGAGGCCCTCTCTCAGGCTGATCCTGCGCCCTGCTCCAGCGGCAGGAGCGGGCCCTTGACCACCGTGTCGGCCTCGCGGTGGTCGGTGAGCAGGTCCAGCACGGCCTCCTCGACCGCGCCGTGGATGGCCAGCTGCGGCGAGTCCGAGTCGGCCAGCTCGTCGATCGCCCACCCGATCGTGTAGCCCGAGCGGTAGCGGTCGAAGACGCGCGGGTCGATGTAGGAGGCGCGGGCCACCGCCGGCGTGTTGCCGAGGTAGTGCGCCACCTCCTTGGCGGCGCGGGCCTCGTTGCGACGCCGAGCCGTCGGCGAGGACGCCCAGCCGGCGACGGCCACGCCCACGGCCGCGAGCACCGTGGCGTGCCAGGTGCGGAAGTCCTTGGCGCTGTGCTCGGACCCGCAGTGCGCCTTGATGAAGCCGTTGACGTCACGCGCGTCGACGTCGACCCAGATCCTGCCCTCCTTCCACGCGAGCAGCTCATCTCCGCCCGAGCGGCGACGGCGCAGCGCGCTCACGACGCTCAGCACATCGGGGTCAACGATGGCGGTCAGGCGGTCGATGCCGCCCTTGGCCGGGTAGTCGAACTGCACGACGTCACCGGAGATGGTCACATGCTCCTTGCGGATCGTGGTCAGCCCGAACGACTCGACCTCGGCGCTGCGCGGCGCGCCGCCGACCCGGAAGAAGCCGACGTCGAGCAGGCGCACGGCGCAGGCGAGGACGCGCTCGCGCGTCAGCTCGTCGCCGGAGACCAGCAGGTCGGCGCTGGCCGCGCGCAGCTTCGGCAGGCCGCGCGCGAAGTCCAGCATGCGGTCGAACTTCTCCGAGTCCCGGCGCTGCCGCCAGCGGTCGTGGTAGCGGTACTGGCGCCGCCCGGCCGCGTCGGTGCCGATGGCCTGGAGGTGGCCGTTGGGCAGCGGGCAGATCCAGACATCTCGCCAGGCCGGGGGGATGGCCAGCGCGCGACAGCGCTCGATCACCTCGCGATCGGTGATCGTGCGGCCGCTCTCGTCCAAGTACTCGAACCCGCGGCCCCGCCGCCGACGGGTTATCCCGGGGCCTGAGGGGTCAACCCTTCGTAGACGCGCCATGGCCGTGGAGATACCCCACGGGGGCCGCCGCAAGCCGCACCATCGCGCTGCGGGAGGGTCTGGCGGCCGGTCGGCGACAGCATCTGCCCAGAGGAGGGTTCGCGGTGGAGGACGCCACCAGACCGCAGGACGCTCGCACGCGCCTCGGCAAGCTGCTTGACCCGGGCTCGCTCACCGAGCTCGGGAGCCAGGCGCGGCACCGCACAGCGCAGTTCGGCATGGCCGAAAGGCGACCCGCCGGTGACGGGGTCGTCACGGGCCTCGGCCGGCTGCGCGGCCGCGAGGTCGCCGTCTTCGCACAGGACCCGACCGTGCTCGGCGGGTCCCTCGGCGAGGTTCACGCCGGCAAGATCGCTCGCATCCTCCAGCACGCCGGCCGCGCCCGCATCCCCGTCATCGGCCTGATCGACTCCGGCGGGGCGCGCATCCAGGAGGGCGTCGCGGCGCTGGACGGCTACGGCGGCATCTTCCGCGGCAACGTCGCGCTGTCGGGGCGCGTGCCGCAGATCAGCGTGATCCTCGGCCCATGCGCGGGCGGTGCGGTGTACTCCCCCGCCTTGACCGACCTTGTGATCATGGAGCGCCGGCGGGCGCACATGTTCGTCACGGGCCCGAAGGTGGTGAAGGCCGTCACCTTCGAGGACGTCAGCCTGTCCGACCTCGGCGGCGCGGATGTTCACGCGGTCCACTCCGGGGTGGCGCACCTGGTCGCGGACGACGCCGAGGCGGCGCTGCGCCTGGCTGCGGACGTCCTCAGCTACCTGCCCGACTCGTGCTGGACCTCCCCGCCGACCTATCCGCCGGAGGAGCCGGAGCCGATGGCGGAGGTTCCCGCGAACCACCGGCTCCCGTATGACGTGAAGGGCGTCATCCGCGGCATCGTCGACGGCGGCAGCTTTCTCGAGCTGCAGCCGCGCTACGCGGCGAACCTGGTGATCGGGTTCGCGCGGCTGGGCGGCCGGCCGGTGGGCGTCGTAGCCAACCAGCCCTACGTGCTCGCGGGCTGCCTCGACATCTCCGCCAGCGAGAAGGGCGCCCGCTTCGTTCGGCTGTGTGACGCGTTCGGCCTGCCGATCGTCACGCTCGTCGACACGCCGGGCTTCCTGCCGGGCACCGTCCAGGAGGCGTCAGGCATCATCCGCAAGGGCGCCAAGCTCCTGTACGCCTACGCCGAGTCCACCGTCCCGCGCGTCACGGTTGTGCTGCGCAAGGCCTTCGGCGGCGCCTACATCGTGATGAGCTCGAAGTCGCTCGGGGCGGATGCCGCCTTCGCCTGGCCCGGCGCGGAGCTGGCCGTCATGGGCGCCGAGGGCGCAGTGGACGTCATCTACCGCCGCGAGCTGGCCGCCGACCCGGGCCGCCGAGACGAGGTGATCGCGCACTACCGGGCGAACGCCATGGCGCCGCACATCCCTGCGGAACGGCTGTCGATCGACGAGGTGATCGCGCCCGCGCAGACCCGGGCGGTCCTGCAGTCCGTGCTGGGGTCGCTGGAGCACGCGCTGCAGCCGGGCTTCCGGCACGACAACCTGCCGCAGTAGCGTCCGTCAGCCCGACGATGGACGGAGGAGGCTCAGAGCTCCCCGTCGATGTCGAGCTCGCTGCGCAGCTCGTCCTCGGGTCCCTGATCGGCCGCGGCGCCCAGCAGCTGCTCGCGCCGGCGCGCCTCACGCAGCGCGCCCGCGCCGCTGGCCGTTAGGCCGGCCGCCAGCGCCGTGGCGCCCAGGAGGTTGGCGCCTGTGCGGGGCAGCTCGCGGCGTCGTGCGACGGGCGGACGGGGCCGCTCACGCACCGTAGGGCTGACCGATGGCGTCGGGCTCTCGAACTCGGTCGGGAGGACCGACTCGGTCGGCGTGGGCGTCGGCGTCGGGCTCTCGAACTCGGTGGGCAGGACCGACTCCGTCGGCGTCGGCGTTGGGGTTGGAGTCTCCGTTGGGGTTGGAGTCTCAGTGGGCGGCGGCGGGCTGCCAGGCGGCGCCGGCTGGGCCAAGACGACGGTGACCGAAGGCGCCACCCAGGGCGCCACCGCAAGGCCGCGGAGCACCATGCGCCGCGACGTCGTCGCAGATCTCGATGAGCTGTGGGTTGATCCCGCCGTCATCGCAAGGTGCTCCTCGTGCCGCCCGGATGCTGCCGAAGGGGGGCCCTGCCTGCTTCTCAACCGCCAGGATACCCGCGCTTACTGTAAGTGATATCTGCTCAAAGCACTACCACAACTTCGGAGCAGGCATACCCGCACGAACGGCGGATACTCCTCTTTGGAGTGACTACTCCGGATGACTACTCCCACTCTATGGTGCCCGGCGGCTTGGATGTGACGTCGTAGACAACCCGGTTGATGCCGCTGACCTCGCCGATCACGCGCGAGCTGATCCGCTCCAGCACGTCGTATGGGATGCGCGCGAAGTCCGCGGTCATCGCGTCCTCACTGGTGACGGCCCGCACGATCATGGGGTGGCCGTAGGTCCGCTCGTCGCCCTGGACCCCCACCGAGCGGATGGCGGGCAGGACCGCGAACGACTGCCAGATCTCGCGCTCCAGGCCGGCGCGGGCCAGCTCCTCGAGCACGATCGCGTCGGCGGCGCGCAGCAGCTCGAGCCGCTCGGCGGTGACCTCGCCGATGATCCGGACGGCTAGGCCAGGTCCCGGGAAGGGCTGGCGGTGCACGAGCTGCTCGGGCAGACCCAGCTCCTCGCCGACGCGCCGGACCTCGTCCTTGAACAGCCAGCGGAGCGGCTCCACCAGCTCGAACTTCATGTCCTCGGGGAGCCCCCCCACATTGTGGTGCGACTTGATCGTGGCGGCCGTCCCGTGGCCGGACTCGATGACGTCCGGGTAGAGCGTCCCCTGCACCAGGAAGGTGGCGTCGCCGGCGTGCTCGGCCGCGGCCTCCTCGAAGACGCGGATGAACTCCTCGCCGATGATCTTGCGCTTGGTCTCGGGGTCGGTGACGCCGGCGAGCCGCTTGAGGAAGCGCTCGCGGGCATCCACGGTCACCAGCCGAGCCGAGGAGTGGCGGCCGAAGGCCTCCTGGATCTGCTCGGTCTCGTTGCGCCGCATGAGCCCGTGGTCGACGTAGACGCACACGAGCTGGTCGCCGACGGCCTCGTGCACCAGCTTCGCCGCCACGGCCGAGTCCACCCCGCCCGACAGCGCGCACAGCACGTTCGCGGAGCCGACCTGCTCGCGGATGGCGGCGACCGCTGCCTCGATCACGGAGTGTGAGGTCCAGGTCGGGCGCGCACCCGCCGCGGCCAGGAAGGACTTGATGACGTCGAGCCCGCGCGGGGTGTGGGTCACCTCGGGGTGGTACTGGACGCCGAACAGACAACGATCGGGGTCCTCGAAGGCGGCGATGGGAGCGCCCCTGGTGGAGGCGATGGCGCGGAAGCCCTCGGGCGGGCGGACGACCGCGTCGTTGTGGCTCATCCACACGGTCTGCTCCACCGGCTGGCCTGCCAGCAGGACGGAGTCCAGCTCGACCTGCAGCTCGGTCTTGCCGAACTCGCCGCCGCCGGTCCGCGCAACCTCGCCGCCGAGCGCCTGTGCCATGAGCTGCTGGCCGTAGCAGATGCCCAGGATCGGGATCCCCGCCGAGAAGACCGCCGGGTCGATGCGCGGCGCGTTCTCGGAGTACACCGACCGCGGGCCTCCGGAGAGGATGATGCCGACGGGCTTGCGGGCCAGGAGCTCGTCAACCGAGGTGTCGTGGGGGACGATCTCCGAGTAGACGTGGCACTCGCGAACGCGCCTGGCGATGACCTGGGCGTACTGCGCGCCGAAGTCCACCACCAGCACGGTGTCGAACTCCTCGATCGGTGAGCTCACCTGGTGTCCTCGCTGCGTCGGGGGTCGGTGCTGCGCAGACTATCCGCCGTCGGGGATCTGCCCCATCTCGGGGTCCCCAGCGCCCGGCAGAGGATGGCCTTCGAGGACTACAGTGACACGATGCGCGACGACGACTTCGACGACTACGGCGAGGAGCGCCGGCCCCTCGATGCCGAGGAGGCGGAGCGGGTCCGCCGGGACCTGGAAGACCTGGCCGCCTTCCGCCGGACCTTCGAGCCCGAGGGCTTCAAGGGCGTCAGCGTCTTCTGCGAGGACTGCGTTGAGGAGCACTTCTACGGCTGGCAGATGCTCGAGGAGAACCTGAACGCGCTGCTCACCTCGGGCGAGACGCCGGTGCACGAGCCCGCCTACGCGCCGCGGCCCGAGGACTACGTCGACTGGCAGTACGCGCAAGGCTACCTAGACGGCCTGGCCGACTCCGAGGTGCCGCCTGCTCCCATCCAGCGCGCGCCTGGTGGCGGCTGCCCCTACTGCGGCGGTCCCCTTCCCGGCGACGACGTGCTGGTGCGCTTCTGCCCGGGCTGCGGCAACCACCTCGGCCCGGCCCGCATCGCGCGGGCCCTGCTCGAGCGGGGCTGGCAACCTGCCGAGGTCAGCGCTCTCCTGGCAGCGGCCGACCTGCCCCCGCTCCGAGGACTGCCGTGACCTGACGCGCCGGTCACTCTCTGCATTCAGCGCCTACTCTCGTGCCAACCGATTCGGGGGGAACCCAAGCATGAGCACCAAGCAGCGCGTCGCCGTCATCGGCCAGGGCTACGTGGGCCTGCCGCTGGCGATCGCCGCCGCCAAGGCCGGCCACACCGTGGTCGGGATCGACCTGCTGGCCGACCGCGTGGCCGACCTGAACGCGGGTCGCAGCCCGGTGGGCGACGTGACCGACGCCGACCTCGAGGAGGTCCTGGCCGCCGGCTCCTACCGCGCCTCCGAGAGCTACGACCCCGTCGCCGAGGTCGAGACGGTCATCCTGTGCGTGCCCACGCCCTACCTGGCGGATGCGCCCGACCTCAGCTACGTCGAGTCGGCGGCGACCGCGGTAGGTGAGAAGCTCCAGGACGGCGCGCTGATCATCCTCGAGTCGACCACCTACCCCGGCACGACGGAGGAGGTCCTCATCCCGATCCTGGAGCGGACGACCGGCCGCAAGGTCGGCGAGGGCTTCGACCTGGTCTTCTCCCCCGAGCGGATCGACCCGGGCAACCCCACCTACGGCATCGCCAACACGCCCAAGATCGTCGGCGGGACCACTGAGCGCGCCACCAAGCGGGCGGCCGAGTTCTACGGCACCTTCGTCGAGCAGGTGGTCCAGGTCTCCGGCCCCTCCACCGCCGAGGCGGCGAAGCTGCTGGAGAACACCTTCCGCCACCTGAACATCGCCCTGGTCAACGAGCTCGCGGTGCTGTTCCGAGAGATGGGCCTGGACGTGTGGGAGGTCATCGACGCGGCCGCCACCAAGCCCTTCGGCTTCATGCCCTTCTACCCCGGCCCGGGCGTTGGCGGGCACTGCATCCCGGTGGATCCCATGTACCTGTCCTGGCGCGTCCGCCAGCTCGGGGGCGCAGCCAAGTTCATCGAGCTGGCGCAAGCGGTTAACGACGCCATGCCGCTGCACGTCGTGCAGCGGGTCCAGGAGCTGCTGAACGATCAGGCCAAGCCGGTCAACGGCTCACGCGTCCTGGTGCTCGGCGTCGCCTACAAGCGCGACATCGCCGACCTGCGGGAGTCGCCCGCCCTGCCCATCATCGAGCGGCTGGTCCGCAAGGGCGCCCAGGTGCGCTACCACGACCCCTTCGTGCCGACCACGACCCTGCCGGAGGCCGGCGAGCTGAAGAGCGTCGACCTGACCGAGGAGGAGCTGGCCGCCGCCGACTGCGTGGTCGTGGTCACGGACCACTCGACGGTCGACTACGACCTTATCGCCCGCCACGCCAAGCTCGTGTTCGACGCCCGCAACCGCGTCCCGAAGGCCGGCGCGCACATCCACCGGCTCTAGCCCGATGGCGCGCATTTACCTGTCGCCGCCGGACGTCGGGCCGCGCGAGCGGGAGCTGCTCCTCGACGCGTTCGACTCGGGCTGGATCGCCCCGCTGGGCCCGCACGTGGATGCCTTCGAGGCCGAGCTCGCAGCGCGGGTGGGCCTGCCCCACGCCGCGGCCCTGTCCTCGGGGACGGCCGCGCTGCACCTGGCGCTGCTGCTGCTCGGCGTCGGCCCCGGCGACGAGGTGCTGACCTCGACCCTGACCTTCGCGGCCACCGCCAACGCCATCACATATGTGGGCGCGCGCCCCGTCTTCCTCGACGCCGAGGCCGCGACCTGGCAGCTCGACCCCGACCTGCTCGCCGAGGCGCTGGAGACGCGGGCGCGGGCCGGGACGCTCCCGGCCGCGGTCGTCACCGTCGACCTCTACGGGCAGTGCGCCGACTACGACCGGATCCTGCCGCTGTGCGCCGAGCACGGCGTGCCGGTGATCGAGGATGCGGCCGAGGCTCTGGGTGCCACCTACCGCGGACGTCCCGCGGGCTCGTTCGGGCTTGCCGCCGCGTTCTCATTCAACGGCAACAAGATCATCACGACCTCCGGCGGAGGCATGCTCGTCTCGGCCGACGAGGACCTGATCGCGCGCGCCCGGCATCTGGCCACCCAGGCCCGAGACCCGGCCCCGCACTACGAGCACAGCGTCATCGGGCACAACTACCGGATGTCGAACCTGCTGGCGGCGCTCGGTCGCGCCCAGCTTCAGGGGCTTGACGACAAGATCGCCGCGCGACGGCGGATCAACGCCCGCTACCGCGCGGCCTTCGCGGAGTGCGATGGCCTGGAACCCATGCCGTTCGCCGACTACGGCGAGCCGAACTGCTGGCTGACCTGCATCACCGTCGACGCGGCGAGCTTCGGCGCCGACCGCGAGCAGATCCGACTAGCCCTGCATGAGCGCGACATCGAGGCACGCCCGGTGTGGAAGCCGATGCACCTGCAACCCGTCTACGCGGAAGCCGAGATCCTCGGCGGGGCGGTCAGCGCGGGGCTGTTCGCGGACGGGCTGTGCCTGCCGAGCGGCTCGAATCTGAGCGAAGCCGAGCAGGCGGAGATCATCGACATCGTGCTGGCCTGCGGCCGGTGAGGCGCGGCCGGTTACGGCTCGCCGGCGGGCCGGGCCTGGCACGTGTGCCCGCCTGCGGCCGGCAGAGCCGGAAGTCTGCGCCGCCTCCCTGGGCACCGTGCCCCCGCGGAGCCCAGGGAGGGCGCGGTCGTAAAGCTGTCTAGAGCGCCCAGGCGATGGCGGCGATCAGCACGGCTCCCAGTGCGAACACGTCACGGACGGAGCTGAGCGAGGTGAGCTCGGTCAGAGCCCGCTCGGTCGTGTGCTCGGTGGTCGAAGGTGCCATCTGCCACTCCTTGGCGCCGGGGCCAACGGCCTCACCTGTCGCCGGCTTCTCTGCCGACAGATGACCCAGACGGCCGTGGCGACGATGGCTTGAGCGTTTTCCTCGGCTTTTTCGCAGCGGTGTTGGCGGGGCCAGACGCGAGAGCAGCCGGCCTCGGGCCGGCTGCTTCTACGGGATCGGGATCTGGAGGCGTCTAGCGGCGCCCCATGCCGATGCCCTGGGCGCGCTGGTAGTGCTTGCCCTCGGTCTGGAGCGAGGGCGCGACCATGACCTCGGCCCGCTGGAAGGCCTTGACGACGCGGGCCAGCGGAAACCACCGTTGCACAAGAACGCTCGTCGGCACCGCGGGATCATCGAAGTCGGGTCGAACCCCATCGGCGTCGTCCCAATAGTTCATGGGATCAACCACGATCGCTCCGTTCAACACAGAA
>CAZVUW010000062.1:0-197 GCA_964629825.1 uncultured Actinomycetota bacterium | reverse complement strand
GAAGGCCTTGATCGACTCGTAGCCCGTCGTGGCCATCGAGGTGCGCAGCGCCCCGAACAGGTTGAGCGTGCCGTCGTTCTCCTGGGCGGGGCCGAGCAGGATCTCGCGCAGCGAGCCGATCTGGTTGACCTGCACCCGGGCGCCGCGCGGCAGCTCGGGGTGGAAGGTCGCCATGCCCCAGTGGTAGCCGCGGCCCG
>CAZVUW010000061.1:0-19393 GCA_964629825.1 uncultured Actinomycetota bacterium | reverse complement strand
CACGACCACCTCGCCGCCGACGAGGCCTTCCGCGAGCGCTTCCGCCGCGAGGCCATCGCGGCCGCCAAGCTCACCCACACCAACGTCGTCAGCCTGTACGACACGGGCACGGACGGCGACTGCGTCTACCTGGTGATGGAGTTCATCGACGGCCCGACGCTCAAGGACGTCATCCGGGAGCAGGGGACGCTCGACATCGCGCAGGCCGCCACCATCGGAGAGCAGGTCGCCCGCGCCCTCGACTACGCGCACAGCCGCGGCGTCGTCCACCGCGACGTCAAGCCGGCGAACATCCTCATCCGCCGCGACGGCACCGTGAAGGTCGCGGACTTCGGGATCGCCAAGGCCGACCAGGTCGACGATCTCACCAAGACCGGCATGGTCCTGGGCACCGCCGCCTACGTCGCGCCCGAGCAGATCCGCGGCGAGACCGTCGACGGCAAGGCCGACCAGTACGCCCTCGCCGTCGTCCTGTACGAGGCGGTGACCGGTCAGCAGCCGTTCCGCGCCGACACCGCAGTCGCCACGGCCGCCCAGCGCCTCGAGCGCGACCCGCTGCCGGTGCGCTCGCTGCGGGCGGGGGCGCCACGGGCTCTGGACGCCGTCCTGATGCGCGCGCTGTCGCGCGACCCGCGCGACCGCTTCCCGACCGCGGGTGCCTTCGCCGACGCCCTCGCCCAGTTCGCCAGCGGCAACGGCGACACCGCGGCGCTGGTTCGCGCGGACCGGCCGATCGACCTCGGCGACGACGACGCCACCGCCCTCGGCCCGGGGGCAGGCGACTCCTTCCTGCGCTCCGAGGGCCGCTTCCTGGCGCCGGTGCTCGGCCTGCTGCTGCTGGCCGCCGCGTTGGTGGGCGTGGGTCTGTGGACAGGCGTGCTCGAGCCTGGCGAGGACGGCTTCTTCCCGCGCATCGCGGGCCAGGAGCAGACCGAGGAGGCCTCCCCGGAGGAGACCGCGGTCGAGCCGGCCGAGATCGAGCTGGCCGCCCTGCCGACCGTGTTCGACCCGTTCGGCAGTGGCGTCGAGCGCGACCAGGACCTCCCCAACCTCGTCGATGGCAACCCTGAGACCTTCTGGCGCACCGAGCGCTACCAGCGCCCGGCGTTCGGCAACCTGAAGCCCGGGGTCGGCTTCTACGTGGACCTCGGCGCGCCACACCGAGTGGCGGCGGTCACGCTGCGGACCGTCACACCCGGCGTCACGGTCGAGCTGCGCGGGGCCGCGGAGCCGGCCGGCGACATCGACTCGTGGACGCCGATGGCGCGGGTGGACGCCGCCGGCGAGGTCATCGAGCTCCAGCCCGATGACTCCGCTCCCGCGCGCTACCTGCTCGTGTGGGTGACCGGCGAGCTTCCGCAGTTCGAGGGCGGGTTCGCCGCCGGCTTCTCGCACATCTCCGTCACCGGTGAGCCGGCGTGAGGACCTCGCCCGAGCCGCTGCGCGAGGTGCCGGACGAGGACCTCCTCGCGGCGTTCGTCGAGGGGGACGAGGACGCGTTCGATGAGCTGGTCGATCGCTACGAGCGGCGCGTGTACGCGATCTGCTACCGCTACTTCCGCAACGCCACGGACGCCGAGGACGCGCTCCAGGAGACCTTCCTGGCGCTGCTGCGCCGCGGCAGCACGTTCACGGGCGCGTCCAGCTTCTCGACCTGGATGTACCGGGTGGCCGTCAACACCTGCAACGACATCGCGCGGCGCCGGGCTCGTCGCCCTCAGCGTGACGACACATCGGTCGAGTCGCTCGCCGACCAGGCGTCGGCGGCTCCCGACGTGGATGAGCAGCTCGCAGCGTCGTCCCTTGGGCCGGAGCTGGTGACCGCGCTCCGCACCCTCGAGGAAGCCCAGCGGGAGGCAATCGTCCTGCACGACGTCTACGGCCTCGGCTATGCCGAGATCGCTGACCGCGCCGGGGTGGCGGTCGGCACCGTCAAGTCTCGGATCCACCGCGGGCATGCACGCCTTGCCGCGCTCCTGGGTGGTGATCTCGGCGGCCTGGACGACGACGCGGCCGCGATCGGGGAACCCTCGCCGCCGCAGAGACCTCAAACCCTATGACCATGGACGAACGGCACGTGCCCACCTCGGACGGAGAGCTCCTCTCCGTCTACCTCGCCGGCGAGCTCCCGCCGGCGGAGGAGGCCGCCCTGGAGCAGCGTCTGGCCGCAGACGCGCGGCTCCGCGCCGCTCTCGAACGGCAGCGCGAGATCCAGGAGTCGCTTGCCGCCGCCCTTGCTCCGGCTCCCTCTGCGGACGTCTCGCAGCGCCTGCGCGCGCGTCTGGCCGCCGAGCGTGGCCAGGCCGGCGTGACGGCGTCATCCGAGGAGACCGCGGCCGCGCCGCAGCCCGCCGACCGGGTCGTGTCGATCGACTCCGCGCGCACCCGGCGCCGCAGGTTCCTGGACTGGCGCGCCCTCGGCGGCGTGGCGGCCGCGGTGACTGCGGTTGCCGTCATCGGCACGGGGCTGCTCAACGGGGCCGGGATCACCGGCGACAGCGCGGATGACCTCGAGGTCGTCAGCGCCGACGCCGACGACGGGGCCGACAGCGCCCAGGAGTTCTTCTCCCAGGCCACCGAGGATGCTGCGCCCGCCGAGCAGCGGCTTGCCACTCCCGAGGACGCGACGGCGAACGCGCCCGCGGACGCCCCGCCCGAGCCGACGGCTTCCCTGGAGATGGAGCTCGAGGCCACGGAGGCCGCGGGAGGTGCCGACGAGTCAGCAGTCGTGGCTCCGCAGGTCGTCGAAGAGGGCGTCACGCTCGCCGGACAGGATGAGGCACAGGACCACCTGACGGCGCGCTCCGAGGGCCTCGGCCTGATCGGCCTGTCCGGTGCCGAGGCTCGAGAGGTCGCGGACGCCTTCACGGTGGCGGTTCGCGCTGCGGATCCGTTCTCCGACGGCACCTCGCCCGCGGTCTGCCTCGACGAGGTGACCGCCGCGGCAGCCGGCCCAGTCGTGCCCGCCGTCGTCGAGGCGCTCACCTACGACGCGACGCCGAGCCTCGCCTACCTGCTGGTGTCGGCTCCGGATGGGTCGGAGACGCTCGAGCGCGTCCTGGCCTGGATCGTCGAGCCCAGCACCTGCTCCACCTCGCTGTATCTCGTCCTACCAGCCGGCTGAGGCTCCGGCGCGGCGCGCTGCGGAATAGCCTGGGGGCTGCTTCCCGTTGACCCTGGCAAGGCCGGTGCAGCACGGGACCGCTCCGCTCCCGGCGCAGTCGGCGTTCGCACCCACACCACTGGAAGGACAGCGCAGAGATGGCAGAGCGCGAGAACGTGGTCATCATCGGGTCGGGGCCCGCGGGCCTCACGGCCGCCCTCTACACGGCGCGAGCCGACCTCAACCCGCTGGTGATCGAGGGGCGCTCCGCCGGCGGGCAGCTGATGCTGACCACCGAGGTGGAGAACTTCCCCGGCTTCCCTGACGGGATCCTGGGGCCCACCCTCATGGCCGACATGCGCAAGCAGGCTGAGCGCTTCGGCACGCGCTTCCTCACCGCCGATGTCGACTCGGTCGACTTCACGGCCGGCTCGCCCTTCACGGTGCGCGTGGGTGGAGACGAGATGATGGCGCGGACCGTCATCATCGCGACCGGAGCGACCGCCCGCTGGCTGGGGCTGCCGAACGAGCAGCGGCTGATCGGCCGCGGCGTCTCGAGCTGCGCCACCTGCGATGGCTTCTTCTTCCGCGACCGCGAGCTGGTGGTCGTGGGCGGCGGCGACTCCGCGATGGAGGAGGCGATCTTCCTGACGAAGTTCGCCTCGAAGGTCACGATCGTCCACCGCCGGGATGAGCTGCGCGCCTCGAAGATCATGGCCGACCGGGCCATGGCCAACGAGAAGATCGCCTTCGAGTGGAACAGCCGCGTGATCGAGGTCCTCGGCGAGGAGACCGTCACCGGCGTGGTCCTCGAGGACACGGTCACCGGCGAGACCCGTGAGCTGCGCACCGACGGCGTCTTCGTCGCCATCGGTCACGACCCCGCCACCGGGCTCTTCAAGGGGCAGCTCGAGCTGGACGACGCCGGCTACATCATCGTCTCCGAGCCGCGCACGACCACGAGCGTGCCCGGCGTGTTCGCGGCCGGAGATGTCGTGGACACCATCTACCGTCAGGCCATCACCGCGGCGGGGATGGGCTGCAAGGCCGCCATCGACGCCGAGCACTTCCTCGGCGTGGACGCCCACAACTGGTGAAGATCAGCATCCGCCCTGCCGTATGGGCCGCCGGCGGACGGGGAATAGCCGCCCGCGCCGCAGGCGTTTGACCCGTCGAAGGCCCGCAGGGCGCCAGAGCCAATCGGAGGATTTGATGAGCAAGGCACAGCCGGTCACCGACGCCGAGTGGAAGAGCGAGGTCCTCGGCTCCGACACTCCCGTTCTGGTGGACTTCTGGGCGGAGTGGTGCGGCCCCTGCCGGATGGTGGCGCCGGTCGTCGACGAGATCGCCAGCGAGTGGGAGGGCAAGCTCAAGGTCCTCAAGCTCAACGTCGACGAGAACCCCGACACCACCCGCACCTACCGGGTGATGTCCATCCCGACGCTGATGGTCTTCAAGGACGGCGAGGAGGCCAAGCGCATCGTCGGCGCCAAGCCAAAGGACGCGCTGCTCCGAGACGTCGAGCCCTTCCTCGCCTAGCGTGAGGTTGGCGACACGCTCGGTCTAGCAGGAGCAGGAGCGCGCTCTCGCCCCCCGAGCGCGCTCAGCACCCCTTCGACCGCGTGGCTCATGGATTCCTGCCAGCGCGCCGTCTGACGCATATCCAACCGCAGTAGCGGATGCTCGGCGTGCTCGTGGAGGACGGTGAAGCCATTCGCGAGCAGGAACGACTCCGGCAGAACGCAGGTGGCGGGCAGCTTCGCGCGGCTGCCGTAAGCCTCAAGCGCCCGCCCTCCGCGACGGTGCGTCTCCCGCAGCAGCGCTTGCAGCAGCACCTTCGCCAGCCCCGACGCCCGGTGCTCGGGTGCGATCCACAGGGTTGCGAGCAGGAAGGCGTCGTCGCTGGGGACGTGCGTAAGGCGGTGCACCCGCGGCAGGTGGGAGCCGGGTGCGAGGAGCCCATAGCCGACCGGTCGGTCGTCGAGGTAGACGACCTTGCCGGGGGCGCCCCACTCCAGCTGTGTCGCGGAGACCCACGCCTCCTTGGCAGCGGCTGCGGCCTGGCCGGCGGGCCCGCGGGGGCTGCTGGCCGACTCCCAGTACGTGCAGGAGCGGCAGGCAGCCGGGAGGTCGTCCAGGTTGCTGATCGTCAGGTCGTGCAGGCGGCGGCTCACCGCGCCGTCAAGCCCCCGGCGGGCGGGCGACGGTTGACCGCCCCCGCTCACGGGGGATCGCAGCCGCAGCCAGTGCTCCGACCACCAGTCCGAGGAGCACGCCGACGACGGCGCGGCGCAGCGGCGGTGGCTCGTCGACCGTGTTCTCGATCAGGGGAGCGGTCACCCGATCCTCCTTGGCGACGGGACCGACGGCCAGTCTAGCCCGACCGGTCAGACGGCCCTTGGGGGTGCCGCGTGTACCCTCGCCTGGTTGCGCCAGCGCCCGGCTTGTGGCCTTGCAAGAGGTAGGCGGCCCTTTGAGCGAGATTCGCCTCGACCCGTACCTGCACCGCTTCGCCGACCGCACCCGCGGCATGACGGCCTCCGCCATCCGGGCGCTGTTCGCCGTGGCGAGCCGGCCGGAGATCGTCTCCCTGGCCGGCGGGAACCCCGACACGTCGGCGCTGGATCTCGAGGCGGTCGCGGCCGTCACCGCCGAGGTGCTGGCCGCGAACGGCCCGCAGGCACTGCAGTACGGCGGCGGTCAGGGCAGCGCCGAGCTGCGCGAGCAGCTGGTGTCCGTCATGGCCGCCGAGGGCGTGGCTGCTCACCCCGATGACCTGGTGGTCACGACCGGTGGTCAGCAGGCCCTGGACCTGATCACCAAGCTGTTCTGCAACCCCGGCGACCTGATCGTCGCGGAGGGGCCCTCCTACGTCGGCGCGCTCGGCGCCTTCTCCGCCTACCAGGCCGAGGTCGTCCACGCCCCGATGGACGCCGAGGGCCTGATGCCCGAGGCCCTGGGTGAGCTGCTGGACCGCCTGGCTGGGGCGAGGCGCAAGCCCAAGCTCCTCTACACCATCCCTAACCACCAGAACCCGGCGGGGGTGTCGCTCAGTGAGGAGCGGCGGAGAGCGGTGCTCGCCGTGGCCGAGCGCTACGACCTGCTGGTCGTCGAGGACAACCCCTACGGGCTGCTGGACTTCAAGGCGGAGAGCCGGACGGCGCTGCGGAGCCTTGCGCCCGAGCGCGTGATCTACGTCGGCACCTTGTCGAAGATCTTCTCGCCCGGTGTGCGGGTGGGCTGGGTCGCGGCGCCCGCGTCGGTGCGGGACAAGCTGATCCTGCTCAAGGAGGCGGCGGACCTGTGCCAGTCCAACCTCACCCAGGCGGTGGCGCAGCGCTGGTTCTCCACGCAGCCCTGGCAGCTACAGGTGAACCACTTCCGTGAGATTTATCGTCAACGGTGCCGGCTGCTGCTCGATGCCATAGACGCCGACTTCCCCGCGGGCTGCTGGGCGGCGACGCCGACGGGCGGCCTGTTCCTGTGGGTATCGCTGCCGGAGGGCATGGACTCATCGGCGCTGCTGGCCAAGGCTCTGCGAGCGCGGGTCGCCTTCGTGCCGGGGCGCGCCTTCTATGCCGACGGCTCCGGTGGCGGTCAGCTGCGCCTGTGCTTCTCGTCCGTCGACGACGAGCGCATCCGCGAGGGCGCGCGGCGGTTGGGCGAGGTCCTGCATGAGGAGCAGGAGCTGGTCGAGGCGTTCTATCCCCATGACGAGCAGGAAGGACAGCCGTGACGCGGGTGGCGGTGCTCTCAGGCGGGCCGTCGTTGGAGCACGAGGTCAGCCTGCGCTCGGGTCGCCGCGTGGTCGACGCTCTCCGATCCCGCGGCCACGAGGTGGTGGCCTTCGACCTCGATGACGCCCTGGCGAAGCATCTGGTGGAGGGAGGCTTCGAGGCCGCGTTCCTAGCCCTGCACGGCCGCGCCGGCGAGGACGGCACGGTGCAGAACCTGCTCGAGCTGCTCGACGTGCCCTACACGGGGCCGGACGCGATCGCGTCGAGCCTGGCGTGGGACAAGGGCGTCGCGAAGGGCATCTGGCTGCGGTCGGGACTGCCGACGCCCGACTGGATGGCGGTGTCCTCAACGGCCGTGCGCGAGCTGGGCGCAGCGGTCTGGCTGGAGCGGCTGGTGCAGCGCCTGGGCCTGCCGCTGGTGGTCAAGCCCGGACAGGGCGGCTCGTCGCTCGGCGTTCAGGTTGTTCACAGCGCCGAGGAGCTCACCCCGGCGCTCCTCGCCGCCTTCAGCTATCACGACGTCGTTCTGGCGGAGCGCTTCGTGGCCGGCACGGAGGTGGCGGTCAGCATTCTGGACGGCAAGGCCCTTCCACCGGTCGAGATCGCGCCGCATGACGGCTCCTACGACTATGCGGCCCGCTACACGGCCGGATCCACGGGTTTCTTCGCCCCGGCCCGCCTCCCTGGCGAGGTGCTGGCCCGCTGTGCCGACGTCGCGCTCGCCGCCTATGAGCGCCTTGGCTGCCGCCACCTCACCAGGGCCGATCTCATCGTCGACCCCGGCGCGACTCCGTTCCTGCTCGAGCTGGACACCTGCCCCGGGATGACGGAGACCTCGCTCTTCCCGATCGCGGTCGAGGCCGCGGGCCTGGACTTCGCCGCGGTCTGCGATCGGCTCCTCGCCCTGGCGTTGGCTTGACCCGGACGCGGGTCTGACCGGCCAGCCGGTCCCGCCCAGGTTCGATCACTCGGCCAGCAGGTCCCTCCCGGTGCCGCGGGCCAGGATTCCCAGCAGCCGCTCCAGGTCGGCATTGCCCGAGTAGTCGATCACCAGTCGCCCACGACGGGCCGTGCCCTTGATCTCGACTCGAGTGTTGAGGGCGTCTGACAGCCGCCGCTGCAGCCCCTGGTAAGGCGAGGTTGAGCGGGCCCTCGCAGCCCGAGCCAGGTCATCAAGCGCCCGGTCCGGCCGCTCCAGCAGGCGGCGCACCAGCTCCTCGGTGGCACGGACGCTCAGGCCCTCGGCCAGGATCCGCTGAGCCACGCGCTCCTGCTGATCGGAGCTGTTCAAGGCCAGCAGAGTGCGGGCGTGACCGGCGCTCAGGACGCCCTCGGCGACCATCTTCATCAGCGAGTCGGGAAGCGACAGCAGCCGCAGCGAGTTCGAGATCGCGGAGCGGCTCTTACCCAAGCGGTTCGCGAGCTCCTCGTGGGTGAACCCGAAGTCGTCGAGGAGCTGCTGGTAGGCGCTGGCCTCCTCGATGGGGTCGAGATCCGTGCGGTGGATGTTCTCGACCAGCGCCTCGGTGAGGAGATGAGCGTCCTCGGTGTGACGGACGATCGCCGGGATCTCGTCCAGCCCGGCCATGCGGGCGGCACGGTAGCGACGCTCCCCGGCGATGAGCTCGTAGCGGCCGTCCGCTCCCGCAGCGGGCCGCACCAAGACCGGCTGGAGGACGCCCATCTCGGTGATGGAACGCGACAGCTCCTCCAGCGATGCCTCGTCGAAGCGCTCCCGCGGCTGGCGCGGGTTGGGCACGATGGCGCTCAACCTCAGGTTGAGCAGCCCGCTCTGACCGGGCTGGGCGGCTGGAAGCAGCGCACCCAGTCCACGGCCCAGGCCGGTGGGTCGGGTCATCTCTTCTCCTCGGTTTCCGGCGCCAGACGCTCGAGCACCTCTGCGGCCAGGCGACGGTAGGCCATTGCTCCCCGTGAGCCGGGGTCGAAGACGGTGATGGGCTGCCCGAAGCTCGGCGCCTCCGCCAGACGCACCGAGCGCGGGACGGTGGTGCGGAACACGCGCGGTCCGAAGTGGGCGCGCACCTCGTCGACTACCTGCTGGCTCAGGCGCGTGCGTGCGTCCAGCATCGTCAGCACGAAGCCGGTGATCTCCAGAGACGGGTTCAGGTTCGCTTGCACCAGGGACACGTTGCGCCTCAGGGCGCCGAGGCCCTCGAGCGCGTAGTACTCGCACTGGATCGGGACGAGGACTCCGTCTGCCGCGGTCAAGGCGTTGACGGTGAGCAAGCCGAGGCTTGGCGGGCAGTCGATCAGGACGACATCGAACTCATCGAGAACCGGCTCGAGCGCCTTCCGCAGCCGCTGCTCGCGGCTGAACATGCTGACCAGCTCGATCTCGGCGCCGGCGAGGTCGATCGTGGTCGGAGCCACGAACAGGTTCCGCACGGTGGACGGCTGCACGGCGTCGATGAGGTCGATGTCCTCGACCAGGACGTGGTAGATGGTCGCCTGACCGTCGCGGGGTCGCAGTGAGAGGCCCGAGCTGGCGTTGGCCTGCGGATCCAGGTCGATCAGGAGCACCTGCGCACCGGTTTCGGCGATCGCCGCGCCGAGGCTGATTGCCGTGGTGGTCTTGCCGACCCCGCCCTTCTGGTTGGCGACCGCCAGCACTCGGGCCCGGTCGAACCGCGGTCGCCGCAGCTGCGGGGCGCGGCGACCGCTGGGCCTCGGTGGGGACGGCGGATCCTTATCCGAGACCGCATCCTCCGGCTCGCCGGCCTCGTGTTCCACGTGAAACGTCGTTGCCTCGCCTGCCACCGAAGCGGCGGGCGGGTTCACAAAGTCTCCACCTGAACCACCCGTATGTGATGCAAGGTTGAGAGACTCCGACTCCGTGGAGTCTGGTTTCACGTGGAACGTTCGCTCCGTCGAGGCCTCTTGGAGCTCTTCCACGCGGATTCACCACCGATCGGGGACGCCTTGGGAACACCGGGACGGCGGGGGAAGCGCCGCGGGATGCTCCCGACCGCCTGCATGGTAACAAGCCAGGTCGGGCGAACCGCCTCTTTGATCCCCAGGGTGCCGGAGTGATGCCATCCCAACACCCGCATCGCCTCCTCGGAGGCGCCTAGCTCATCCTCCCAGGTGGGTCCCTTGACGGCTGCCAGACGACCGCCATCCGGGAGGAACCCTCTAGATAGCTCCAGAAGGACCGGGAGCGGGGCCACAGCACGTGCCACAACGCCGTCGAAGGCTCCCCGCCAGCCCGGGAGATGAGCAAGATCCTCGGCGCGCCCGGCCACCGCCGTGACGTTCTCCAGGGCTAGCTCGGCCGCGAAGGACTCAACCGCTGCCACCTTCTTGGCCACGCTGTCCAACAGGACCCACGACACCTCGGGCAGGCAGATGGCCAGGACCAGTCCCGGCAGCCCGCCACCAGTCCCCAGATCGAGCCAGCGGCTACCGGGTCGAGCCTCGAGATGGGGCACCAACGCCACGGCCTCGGGCACATGCACGGTCGCAACCCGAGGCCGCTCGGCGCGGGACACCAGGTTGTGCGGTGAGCCCACAATCAGCTCGGCTACGCGCGCTAGGCGCGCATCATCGCTCAGCGGGCTGGCAGGCCCCGAGCCCGGTTCCACTGCGCTACTGAGGGGCGCTGCTCAGTCCTCGGCGGGGTGGATGACCACCCGGCGCCGCGGTTCGTTGCCCTCGCTGGAGGAGGTGACGCCGCCGGTCCGGGCGACCAGGTCATGCATCATCTTGCGCTCGTAAGCGTCCATAGGCTCCAGCCGCGCGGGCTGGCCCGTCTCGCGGACCTGGGCGATGGCATCGCGGCACTTGTCACGCAGCTTCTCGAGCTGGCGCGCGCGGTAGCCCTCGACGTCCACACGAACGTGCGTGCGCCGCTCGGTCTGGCGCTGGATCGCGCAGCGGACCAGCTCCTGAAGGGCGTCGAGGGTCGCGCCGCGCCGGCCGATCAGCAGCCCGCTGCCGACGTCCTGCACGGTGACGAAGGCCTGCTGCTCCTCGGTGACGATCTCGATGTCCCCCGGCAGATCGAGCAGATCGAGCAGGCCCTCCACGAAGTCGGCCGCGAGGTCGGCGTCCCGGTCGAGGAGCTCCATGAACTCCTCTTCGGTGAGCTCCTGCTCCTCACGCTGCTCCGACGTGGTCTCGGTGTCCGACACGGCATCCTCCTGGATACTCGGGATCATGGGTAGGTCTAGAGGTATCCGCTGATCCAGATACTTTGGGTCGCGGGGTGGGGGAGCGGGGGGCAGGGGCGGCAGGCCGGCGTCCGGGCTGGATCAAATCGCAAGGCGATCACTGCGCGGCGTCCCTTCCGGCTCAGGTGTTTGCCGTCTTGGCCTCGGGCTCGATGTTGCGGAACATCACGTACTGCTGGGCGATCGTCCAGACGTTGGTCGTGACCCAGTACAGGAGCACCCCGACCGGCATCTGGAAGGCGAACAGGAGCAGCAGGGCGGGCATCAGGTAGAGCATCACCTTCTGCTGCGGGTTCTGGGCGGCGTTGGGGTTGCTCGCCATCATCTGGCGCTGCGAGTAGAAGGTGGTCGCGCCCATGAGGATGACCAGCGCCATCGCGCCGATGTCTGACGTGCTCGCCGTGACCGACAGGTCCTCGATCAGGTAGAAGGGCGCGCCGAGCAGCTCGGGGACGCGCTCGGCGTCCTGCAGCAGCCGGAAGAGCGCGAAGAAGATCGGCATCTGCAGGAGCAGCGGCAGGCAGCCCGAAGCGGGGTTGACCCCGTGCTCCTTGTACAGGGCCATCATCTCTTCCTGCTGCTTCTGGCGCCGCTCCCGGAACTTCTCCGGGTTCTTCCGCATCATGTCGCGGTCGGTCTTGTACTTCTCCTGGATCTTCTTGAGCTCGGGCTGAAGCCGCTGCATGCCCCGCATCGAGTTGATTTGCTTGACCGCCAGCGGCAGCAGGACGATGCGGACCGTGAGCGTCAGGAGGACGATCGCCCAGCCCCATGCGTTGGCCCCGGCAAGACTCTCGGTCAGGTCGTGGAAGAAGCGCAGGACGACGCCGAGGCCGTCGATGAGCTGGTTGAAGATCGTCACTGGCCGACTCCTTGTCGGTGCAGACGGCGGCTGCCCCCCAACTGCTCAGGCACGCGGTCGATGCCGCCCGGGTTGAAGGGATGGCAGCGTGCGATCCTGCGCAGCGCCAGCCAGGTGCCCCTGACGGCGCCGTGGCGCTCCAGCGCCTGCAGGGCGTAGGAGGAGCAGGTCGGCGTGAAGCGGCAGCGCTGGATGGGGGAGCGCGGAATGGCCTGATAGGCCTTGACCGCGAGCATGAGGACGCGCGCGGCGACGCCCGGACGGTCGATCGGCTGGCCGCTCACCGCCGGCACCGGCCCACGGCGACGTCGACCAGCCGGTCGAGCTCGGAGCGCAGCTGTGCGAACGGTGCAACGGCGGCCGCGGGTCGTGCCACGACGACCAGGTCGACGCCCTGCGGCAGCGGCCTTGCCTGAAGGGCCGCCCGCAGGCGGCGCTTCACGCGGTTGCGCACCACCGCACCACCGACCTTCCTGCCGGCGATCACCGCGACGCGCGCCGGGCTGTCATCGGCCCGATTCCGGGCGTGGATGACCATGGTCGAGGCGGCCGCCGAGCAGCGCCGGGCGAACACCGCCCGGATGTCCGACCCGCGCTGGAGCCGTCCGGCCGACCGGAGCGGGTGTGACGCCGAGGTGGTGACCACAGATCTGGCCGACCGAATCCGCTAGTGGTTGCTGATCTAGGCGGACAGGCGCTTGCGGCCCTTGTCACGACGGGCCTTGAGCACCGCGCGTCCGGCACGGGTGCTCATGCGAGCGCGAAATCCGTGCTTGCGCTTGCGACGGCGGTTGTTGGGCTGGAAGGTCCGCTTCATGAGTCCGGGCTCTCAGTGCGTGTCCGCACGCATCGACGAAAGGGCCGGGAGGCTTCCCGCTTCTTGTGCTGTGCTGCAGCGTCGCGCGAAGCGGCGATCTGCGCGCACGCCACGGCCTGGTGCAGCCCGCAAGGGCGGTTGGCCACGAACCGGCCGTACAGGGATGAAGCCGAGAATAGCGTCTGGTGGGGGGCTGTCAAACGGTCCCGACCCGTCCGACCCGACGCCGACAGCACCTTGCGGCTGTGGAAAGCCGCCCCCTATACTCGCCGAGTCCCGCGTACCTGGTCCATCCACCATTCCCGGGGGAGCTCCGCTGGCAGGCGGCGTGCCCGGTAGATGGGACCGTAGGATCTCGGGGCGGCACTACTTCCCCTGTCGCACCGCGTCGGGCCCGTACGCCCGCGACGCGCCATACCGCCTTCGACGGGGTTATCCCGGTCGTCCACAGACTGTGGACGGCATTGTGGACAACGCCGCTTGTACGGTCGTGGGTCCCGGCAAGATGCATCCGAGGCCCGGCGCACCGCAGACCGCCGGGGACGGGGAGGAGCAGCGTGTCAGAGCCCGGCGTCGTCGACCTCAACTCGTTGTGGCGGCGAGCCCTCGAAGATCTGCAGGAGCGGCTGCCCGGCGCCGCGCAGCGGGCCTGGCTGGACCAGACGACCCCGGTCGGCTTCAGCGATGACACGGTGGTGCTCGCTGCGCCCAACGGCTTCGCGCGCGAGCAGCTCGACACCCGCTACGGCCCGCAGCTGCGTTCCGCGCTGACCCGGGCGGCTGGCCGGGCTCTCCAGGTGGTCGTGACGGTGAGCCCGACGCCGCCTCCGCCGCGCGCGGCCCTGCACGCCGAGGAGGAGGAGCTCGCGGCCCTGCGCGTGTCCAGCATGCGCCAGTCGCCGGGAGCGCCCGAGACCTTCCCCGCCGGCAGCAACCACCGCGACACCGCGCTGAACGACAAGTACACGTTCGAGCGCTTCGTGATCGGGCCGAGCAACCGCTTCGCCCACGCGGCCGCGTTCGCCGTCGCCGAGGCGCCCGCCAAGGCCTACAACCCGCTGTTCATCTATGGGGGCGCCGGCCTCGGCAAGACCCACCTGCTCCAGGCGGTCGGCCACTACACGACCAGCCTGTACCCGGGCACGCAGGTGCGCTACGTCACCTCGGAGCAGTTCACCAACGAGTTCATCGACGCGATCTCGAACCACCGCCAGGTGCCCTTCCAGCGGCGCTACCGCGACGTCGACGTCCTGCTGATCGACGACATCCAGTTCCTGGCGACCCGCGAGCGCACCCAAGAGGAGTTCTTCCACACCTTCAACGCGCTCCACAACGCCGAGAAGCAGATCGTCATCTCCTCGGACCGCCCGCCCAAGCAGATGGGCGAGCTCGAGGACCGGCTGCGCACGCGCTTCGAGTGGGGGCTGATAACCGACATCCAGCCGCCGGACCTCGAGACCCGCCTGGCCATCCTGCGCAAGAAGTCGGCCCAGGAGCAGCTCCCGGTGCCCGCCGAGGTGCTGGAGCTGATCGCCAGCCGGATCTCCTCGAACATCCGCGAGCTCGAGGGTGCGCTGATCCGGGTGACAGCCTTCGCAAGCCTCCAGCGCACCGAGGTGACGCTGCACCTCGCCCAGGTCGTGCTGAAGGACCTGTTCCCCGATCAGGGCTCGTCGGAGATCTCGGTCGGGCTGATCATGGGCGAGACGGCCAACTACTTCGGCCTGACCCTGGACGACCTGTGCTCGACGAGTCGCACTCGACAGCTGGTCAACGCCCGGCAGATCGCCATGTACCTGACCCGGGAGCTGACCGACCTTTCCCTGCCCAAGATCGGCCAGGCCTTCGGCGGACGCGACCACACCACGGTCATCCACGCCAACAACAAGATCTCGGGCCTGATGCAGGAGCGGCCCGCCATCTACGAGCAGGTCCAGGAGCTGACCAGCCGCATCAAGGCCGCCTCCCGGCAGGCCCGTTGAGATGATCCACCCCCGTCGACCCGTCGCACGCTCGCGGGCGAGCTCCCCCGACCTGTGGGCAACCTGTAGACGAGCCCTGGGGACAGGGGCGGGAAAACCCCCGGTGGTCCACCTCAAGTCGGATGACAGCGCTGTAACTGCTCGTAACTTGCGCGCGGTGCACACGGCTCCCACAGGACGACGCACAGGTCATGCACAGCCCCAAAGCCGCGCTGACCTGCGAGGATGGGGGTCTTCCACAGGGCAGGGCGCCCCCTACTACGACTGCGGGTTTGCAAATGGACCCCTTCTTGAACCCGTAGGTTCGCGCAGCGCTGTGGAACGCGGCACCATCCACCACCCCGCACCAGCACGGAGGAGCACATGAAGTTCCGGGCCGAACGGACCGAGTTCGCCGAGGCGGCGGCATGGGCACTGCGCACGGTGGGTGCCCGGGCCACCCTGCCGGCGCTGTCGGGTGTGCATCTGGAGGTGGCAGGCGACCGCCTGACGCTGCGCTCGACCGACTACGAGATGGAGAGCGAGCTCTCGATCCCGGTGCAGGCCGACCGCGATGGCGTGGCTCTGGTCCCCGGCCGGCTGCTCGGCGATGTGGTCCGCAGCCTGCCCAACGCGGCCGTGTCGGCGGAGGCGGACTCCGAGCGGCTGCACCTCACCTGCGGACGTGCGACCTTCGATCTGCGCCTGATCCCCAACGCCGAGGACTTCCCGCCGCCGCGCACCACGGCAGCCGATGCCGCAGTGGCGGTGATGAAGGCGGACGAGTTCGCCAGGACGGTCGGCCAGGTCGCGCGTGCCGCCAGCACGGATGACGCCCGCCCGGTTCTCACCGGCGTGTCGCTGGAGGCCTCGGACGGGCAGCTGACCGCCGCGGCGACGGACTCCTACCGCCTGGCGGTCCGCACCACGCCCTGGGAGAGCGGTGTGGAGACCTCTGCGCTGGTCCCGCGGCGTGCGCTCGAGGAGGCCCGGCGCTCGGCCGAGGCTCTCGGCGGCGAGGTGCAGCTGATCATCGAGCCGTCGCAGGTGACGTTCAGCTTCGCCGAGCGCCGGCTCACCAGCCGCCTGATCGAGGGCAAGTTCCCGCCCTACCGCCAGCTCATCCCCACGGGCTACGAGCGCCGGTTGAGCGTCGACCGGGCCGAGCTCCAGGAGGTCGTGCGGCGCGTGTCGGTGGTCGGCGAGAGCAACACCACCGCGACGCCGGTCACCCTGCACCTCACCAGCGACACCGTGCGCGTCACCGCCGGCAGCGGCGAGGTCGGCCAGGCCGACGAGTCCCTCCCCGGCGTGCTCGAGGGCGAGGACCTCCAGATCGCGTTCAACCCGCGCTACCTGCTGGACGGGCTGGACGCGGCCGCCAGCGAGCGGGTTGTGATGGAGTTCCGCGACGAGCTCAAGCCGGCCGTGATCCGGCCCGAGGTCGGCGAGCCGGGCGAGGCCGAGGTGGCGGGTGACTTCCTCTACCTGCTGATGCCGGTCCGGCTGTAGCGGCGCCCGGGAAGGGGCGCCGGGGACGCCATGCACCTCGCGCTGCTCGAGCTGTCGGACTGGCGCTCGTACCCGTCGGCCCGCGTGGAGCTCGGCCCGGGGGTGCGGGTGTTCGTCGGACCCAACGCCCAGGGCAAGACCAACCTGCTCGAGGCGGTGCACTACCTGGCGGTGGGCTCCAGCCACCGCGTGAGCAGCGACGCGCCGCTGGTCCGCACCGGAGCCGAGGCCGCGATCATCCGCGCGGTGGCCATCACCGACGCCACGCCGGGTGCCGGCTTCGAGGGCAACGGGTCGTCCGTTGGCCGCAAGCTGACGGTTGAGCTGGAGCTGCGTCCTGGTGGGCGCAGTCGGGCCCGACTCAACGGCGTCCCGCAGCCGCGCCTGCGCGAGGCCATCGGACGCATCCGCAGCGTGCTGTTCGCTCCCGAGGACCTCTCGCTGATCCGCGGTGACCCCGCCGAGCGCCGCCGCTTCCTCGACGACCTGCTCACACAGCGCCGGCCCGCTTACGCGGCCGCCAAGCAGGACTACGAGCGGGTGCTGCGCCAGCGCAACGCCCTGCTCAAGCAGGCCAGGAGCGGAGCCAACAGCGGCTTCGAGGCGACCCTGCACACCTGGACCGAGGCGCTGGTGCGCTCCGGCGCGGCGCTGATCGCCGCACGGATCGCGCTCATCCACGCCCTGGCCGGTCCCGCGGCCGAGGCCTACGCCGAGCTGGTCTCGGCCTCGACGGGCAACGCCTCGGACGTAGGCCTCGTCTACGAGCTCTCCACGGGGCGCTCCGTGCCTGCCGAGCCGGGCGCCGGTGTCCCCGATGCGGGCGAGCTCGCCGGCGAGCTGGCCGAAGGCCTCACCGAGCTGTCCCGGTCCGAGCGCGAGCGCGGCGTGACCCTGGCGGGGCCGCACCGCGACGACCTGCAGCTGCGCCTCGGAGAGCTGCCGGCCAAGGGCTTTGCCTCGCACGGGGAGTCGTGGTCGCTGGCGCTGGCGCTGCGGCTGGCCAGCCGCGAGGTGCTGCGCGAGGTGGGCGAGGACCCCGTCGTGCTGCTCGACGATGTCTTCGCCGAGCTGGACGAGGGCCGCCGCCTGAAGCTGGCGCAGCGCTGTGAGACCTTCGAGCAGGTGCTCGTGACCGCGGCGGTCGACGCCGACGTCCCCTTGGCGGGCCCGCGCCACCAGGTGAGGGTCGGCGCGGTCGCCCCCACTCCGGGCGGTGCGCCGTGACGCGCCGCGCCTCGGCTCCCGATCCGCGCAAGCGCCGCCTGCCGGACCCGCCCGATCCCGACGACCCCAAGCGCGCGGTGGACCCGGCGCCGCTGGCCGGGCTGCTGGAGTCGCTCGCCTCACGCAAGGGCTGGGCGCAGCGCCTCAGCGGGGCGCGGATCCACGCCCTGTGGGAGGAGATCGCCGGCCCGGACCTGGCCCGGCACACGGAACCGGTCCGGCTGCATGGAGGGGTGCTGGTGCTGCGGGTCGACTCGCCGGCCTGGGCGACCCAGGTCCGCTACCTCACCGGCGGCCTTGCAAAGCGGGCGAACGAGGTCCTGGGTGAGGGCAGCGTGCAGCGGATCACGCTGGTCACAGGGCCTCTGCAGGGATTCCGGAGCTAGCCGTTAGCACAACGCGCTGACCAGCGCAAACGCGTTGTGAAGCCGCTGGGGGAGGCGTAGTTGGCGTGGTAGTATCGGACATGTGTGGAAGAGGTCCGCCCGTCTGGCGGCCTTCAGCCCCCGCTTCCCCTTCGACACGACCAAGCGCGCGGTCGTACTCGTCCTCGCGAAGCCGCGCATGGGATTGACACCTTGACGCCACAGCCAGCCGACACGTCCACCGCCACCTCTGACTACGGCGCCGCCGACATCACCGTCCTTGAAGGCCTCGAGGCGGTCCGCAAGCGTCCCGGCATGTACATCGGCTCGACCGGGCCGCGCGGTCTGCACCA
Source organism: uncultured Actinomycetota bacterium (assembly GCA_964629825.1). Taxonomy (GTDB): domain Bacteria; phylum Actinomycetota; class Nitriliruptoria; order Euzebyales; family Egibacteraceae; genus CAZVUW01. The sequence continues at coordinate 1,266 of CAZVUW010000061.1, read as the reverse complement.
CCTCGTCTACGAGGTCGTGGACAACTCGGTCGACGAGGCCATGGCCGGTCGCTGCTCGGAGATCGAGATCCGCCTGATGGCCGACGGTGGCGTCAGCGTGCGCGACGATGGCCGCGGCATCCCGGTCGAAGAGCACCCCACTCTGCGCAAGTCGGCGCTCGAGGTCGTCCTGACGGTGCTCCACGCCGGCGGGAAGTTCGACAACAAGGCCTATGCCGTCTCCGGTGGTCTGCACGGCGTCGGCGTCTCGGTGGTCAACGCGCTGTCCAGCCGGCTGGTCGCCGAGGTGCGCCGCGACGGCCGCATCCACCGCCAGTCCTTCCGTCGCGGCGTACCCGAGGGCCCGATCGAGATCGTCGGCACCGCCAGCGACACCGGGACGACCATCACCTTCTGGCCGGACCCGGAGATCTTCGAGGACCTGCACTTCAGCTTCGACACGCTGGCCACGCGCTTCCGCGAGACCGCCTTCCTCACCGCCGGCCTGCGGCTCACCCTCATCGACGAGCGTCCCGGCGCCCGCGCCCCCGGCGACGGTGAGGCCTCGATCAGCGAGTCCGAGGACTCTCCGGAGGCTGCTCCGCACTCGGACGGTCCGGTGCAGGTCAGCTACCACTTCGAGGGCGGGCTGCGTGACTTCGTCAACCACCTGAACGTCGCCAAGGAGCCCCTGCACGACGAGGTGATCCACTTCTCCGCCCGCGAGGACGACTCCAGCGGGCCGATGGAGGTCGAGATCGCCCTGCAGTGGAACTCGTCGTTCCACGAGTCGATCCACACGTTCGCCAACACGATCAACACGCACGAGGGCGGCACCCACGAGGAGGGCTTCAAGAAGGCCCTGACCAACGTGGTCAACCGCTACGCGCGCGAGAACAAGCTGCTGCCGACCTCCGGCCGCGACAAGGACCTCTCGCTGACCGGCGAGGACATCCGCGAGGGCCTCACCGCGATCATCAGCGTGAAGCTGGCCGACCCGCAGTTCGAGGGCCAGACCAAGACGAAGCTGGGCAACACGCCGATGCGCAGCTTCGTCGAGCGCACCTGCAACGAGCAGCTGAAGACCTGGTTCATCGAGCACCCGTCCGAGGCGCGGGTGATCGTGAACAAGACCATCCAGGGCGCCCGCGCCCGCCTGGCCGCGCGCGCCGCCCGCGAGCTGACCCGCCGCAAGGGGCTGCTCGACTCGACGTCGCTGCCCGGCAAGCTCGCCGACTGCTCCTCGCGCGACCCCTCGGAGAGCGAGATCTTCATCGTCGAGGGCGA
>CAZVUW010000060.1:0-19981 GCA_964629825.1 uncultured Actinomycetota bacterium | reverse complement strand
CCAACCCGTGCTCGGAGTACATGCACCTCGACAACTCGGCCTGCAACCTGGCGTCGCTGAACCTGCGCAAGTTCGAGTCCAACGGCGTGTTCGACGTCGAGAGCTTCCGCCGCGCGGTCGAGATCGTGTTCACCGCGCAGGAGATCATCGTCGGCAACTCGTCCTACCCGACCGAGCGCATCGCGGCCAACGCCAGGGCCTATCGCCAGCTCGGCCTGGGCTACGCCAACCTCGGTGGCCTGCTGATGAGCCAGGGCCTGGCCTACGACTCGGACGAGGGTCGCGCCTGGGCCGCCGCCATCACCGCGCTGATGACCGGGCACGCCTACCGCACCTCGGCGGAGCTGGCCAAGGTCATGGGGCCCTTCGACGGCTTCGCCGACGACCGCGACGGGATGCTGCGCGTCATCGCCAAGCACCGGGCGGCCGTCGAGGACATCGACTCGGTGCTGGCGCCGGACAACGTCCTGACCGCGGCGCGCGAGTCGTGGACGGATGCCCTCGACCTCGGTGAGAAGGTCGGCATCCGCAACGCCCAGGCGACGGTGCTGGCGCCGACCGGGACCATCGGCCTCATGATGGACTGCGACACGACCGGCATCGAGCCCGACCTCGGCCTCGTGAAGATGAAGAAGCTGGTCGGCGGCGGCTCCATGCGGATCGTCAACCGGACCGTCCCCGTGGCGCTGGCCAAGCTGGGCTACCAGCCCGAGCAGATCGAGGCGATCGTCGCCTACATCGACGAGCACTCGACCATCGAGGGCGCTCCCGCCTTCCGCTCCGAGCACCTGCCGGTCTTCGACTGCGCGATGGGCGAGCGCAGCATCGCCCCGATGGGCCACGTCAAGATGATGGCCGCGGTGCAGCCGTTCATCTCCGGGGCCATCTCCAAGACGGTCAACCTGCCCGAGTCCGCCACGGTCGAGGACGTCGAGCGCCTCTACATGGAGGGCTGGCGCCTGGGCCTCAAGGCGATCGCGATCTACCGCGACAACTGCAAGGTCGCCCAGCCGCTGTCGATCGACAAGAAGAAGAAGGCGGCCGAGCCCGCTGCGACGACCGAGCAGGCCGGCATGGTGCGCCGCCGGCTGCCCAAGCAGCGGCCGTCCCAGACCATCTCCTTCCAGGTCGGCGACGCCGAGGGCTACCTGACCGCGGGGGAGTACCCCGGCGACGGCCTGGGCGAGATCTTCGTCAAGCTCGGCAAGCAGGGCTCGACCCTGTCGGGCGTGATGGACGCCTTCGCGATCAGCGTGTCGCTGGGCCTGCAGTACGGCGTGCCGCTCGAGGCCTACGTGTCGAAGTTCATCAACATGCGCTTCGACCCGGCCGGCATGACCGACGACCCAGAGGTCAAGTTCGCGAGCTCGATCGTGGACTACCTGTTCCGTCGCCTGGCGATCGAGTACCTGCCGATCGAGCGCCGGCACCAGCTCGGCATCTACACGATGGAGGAGCGCAACGCGGCCCTCGAGGGCGGCTACTCAGCGGACACCCCGCCCGCCGAGGCCAGCCCCGTCGAGCCCGTCGCCGACGTCGAGGGCCAGATCGTCCTCCCCGTCGACCGCCCCGCCTCGGTCGACGACGTCTACGGCGACGCCCCGATGTGCTTCACCTGCGGCATCCAGATGCAGCGCGCCGGCTCCTGCCACGTCTGCCCCTCCTGCGGCACGACGAGCGGCTGCAGCTGAGGGCCGTGATCTGATCAGCCGAGGGGCGCTCCGAGCGGGCGCCCCTCGGCGTTAGCCCTCCCACCGCGATCTATCCGGTAAAAGGGCGGTAGGTCTGCCGCCATAATGAGGAAGAACCTGCCATCGCTTGTCCGGATGGGTCTGTGGCGCGCCTTCGGGCGTGGCCCCTGAAGCTGGAAGGCGCGTGAGACATGTATCGGGCGTTCCTGGCCGCGCACTCGATCAACCGCTGGCTGGTGCTGATCGCGCTGGCGCTGGCCATCGGGCGGGCGCTGCGGGGCTGGCTCGGTGGGCGTGAGTGGACCTCCGCCGATGAGACCACGGGCAAGGCGCTCGCGGGGCTCATGGACCTGCAGATGCTGCTCGGGCTGGTGCTGTACGTCTTCCTCAGCCCGCACACGCGCGAGGGCTTCTCGGACCTCGGGGCGGCGCTGGGGGATCGGGTGCTCCAGTTCTGGACGCTCGAGCACGGGCCGGTCATGCTCATCGCCCTCGTCCTGACCCACATCGGCGCCAGCCGGTCGCGGCGGCCCGAGGAGGCGCGTGATCGCCACCGCACCGCCGCGCTGTGGTTCGGCATCGCGGCGCTACTGGTGCTGGCCGCCATCCCGTGGCCGTTCCTGTCCTACGGCCGGGGGCTGTTCCCGAGCCTGTAGGGCGCCATCAGCCGGGGCGGTGGGCGGGCCGAGCGCGGCCTTTGACGGCGGCGCGGAACGGCGGCCGGACGGCTACCAGCTCGCCAGCTTGCCCGCGATGCGCCCGTGCGCCTCGCCGGACTGCCCGTTGGTGGCCAGCCGGCTGAGCTCATCCGGGTCCAGCTTCAGGGCGCTCAGCAGAAGCGTGGCGTCGCGACGCTCGGAGCGGCGTCCGTTCACGAGCAGGTGCAGCAGCGCCGTGGCCATCATGTCGCGCTCCGACATCGCCGTGCGGAACAGGGCGTCCCTGAGGGCGCGCACGTTGGTCTGCGAGAAGTCGTCGTTGGCGGGGGCGACGCGGAGGTTCCTGATGACAGCGCGCGCGTGGTCGCGATCGGCGGGGTCCGCGTTCGCGTCGGCGGCGGTCTTCACCAGCTCCTTGGCGAACTCCTTCAGCTTGCCCTTCCGCGCGCGATCGCTCTTGCGGTAGATCCGGTAGGCCAGGAGTCCGAAACCGGCCGATGCGGCGAAGACGCCGATCACCAGGGCGCCCACTCCGAAGGTCGCCACGCCGATCGTGACGGTGGCGGCGATGCCTGCGGCCACACCTGCCACGGCCACCGAGCCCGACACCACCCGGTGCTGCTGCTTCTTCTCCTTCTGCTCGATCGCGTACGACGCGACGGCGCGCGCGTTGGGGTCGGCGAGCAGCGGGCGCAGCCGCTCCAGCTCCTCGACCCGCTTGGTGGTCTTGATGACCGCGGCGACGTCCACCGCGAGGTTGATCGACCCGCAGAGCACGGCGAGGGGACCAAGGACCGCGCTGGAGGCCATGCCGACGTTCGCCATGGTCGACCCGGAGGTCGCGTCCAGCGTCACACCCGTGATGATGTTCCCGTAGGTGCCGCCGCCCAGGGTGTTGGCTGCGGTGTCGATGCCGACGTTGTAGATGGCCGTCCTGGCGTCCATCTGCTGGTTGGCCCTGGTGATCCGGACGACCGGACGCGGCAGGTCGAGCACGCCCTCCGCCTGATCAGCAGCCCGGAAGGCGTAGCGTGCGGCGACCAGCCGCCCCTGCTCCTCGGCCCTGAGCGCCGTCTTCCAGGCGCTCTCGGACACCTGCTTCATCGCCTGCGCCGCGGAGTCGGCCGCGTTGTAGAGATCCGAGATGTGCCTGCTGAGCGCGGCCTGGTCGGGGGCGTCCTTCGCCGCCTCGGCCTGGGCGGCCCGCAGGTGCTGATCACCTTCGGCACGCAGCCGCGCAAACGTCTGCTCGGCTTGGGCGCGCGCGTTCTGGGCGGCCAGCACGACCCCTTGGATGTCTGAGTCCGTGGACATCCTCTGGTAGCGCTCGTTGGCGATGGCGGCCTGGATCTCCAGAACCGCCCGGTACAGGTCCCACGCCACCTTCTCGCCGGCGGCGCAGATCTGGTCGAGGCTCTGGCGGACAGCGGCGGCGGCAGGATCCAGCCCCGGGACTTGTGCGTTGGCCGCCCCGTGGCCGTTGCGCTGCAGCACCCCGGTCACGGCCCGGTTGCCCGCGGTGCGCTGCAGAGACATCACGTCGCCGGCGGTCAGACCCGCGCCGGCGCTCCGGTCGTGCTGGAGCGCGGACGACGCCCGGCTCGAGAGGGGGATATGCGGCTTCAAGCGGACGGGTCGCCGGTCCTCGGTCCTCTGGCGGGTCGAGGAGCGTGCCTGGGAGGGGACGTGACCTCTCGCCATCTGGGGCTCCGATGCGCCGCCCAGCTGCGCGGGGGCAGCGCCTGCGGGTCGCAACCTACGACCCGGCGCCCATGGTGTCGAGGGAGCAACAGGGGAAGCCCGGGGGCGGGCCTCGGGGGCAACCCTGTCCATCGGGGGTGGGAATCCCCATGGTGGACGCGTCGGCGTTGGACGATGCTTCCCCCCTGTCGCTGTGACCGCCGACTCTGGGAGCGCCTGTGTCTGAGCCTGCCTTGGGTGACCCGCGAAGCGGGCCTCTGATCTCCACTCAGGGGCTGACCAAGCGCTTCGCGGAGGTGACCGCCCTCTCGGACCTGACCGTTGCGATCGGACCGGGTGTGGTCGGCCTGATCGGCGCCAACGGCGCCGGGAAGTCCACTCTGATCAAGATCCTGCTCGGCCTTCTGCCCGCCACGGAGGGCCGGGCCGCGGTGCTCGGCCGCGATGTCGGGGCCGACGGCAGCGCGATCCGCGAGGTGGTCGGCTACATGCCGGAGCACGACTGCCTGCCGCCGGACGTCTCCGCCACCGACTTCGTCGTGCACATGGCGCGGATGTCGGGGTTGCCGGCGACCGCTGCGCGCGAGCGCACGGCCGACACCCTGCGCCACGTCGGCCTGTACGAGGAGCGCTATCGGCCGATGGGCGGCTACTCGACCGGGATGCGGCAGCGGGTGAAGCTGGCGCAGGCCCTCGTGCACGACCCGCAGCTGGTGTTCCTGGACGAGCCCACCAACGGGCTCGACCCCGCGGGGCGCGACGACATGCTCGGCCTGATCGCACGGATCAACTCCGAGTTCGGGATCTCGGTCCTGGTGACCTCGCACCTGCTCGGTGAGCTGGAGCGGATCTGCGATCACGTAGTCGTCATCGACTCGGGCCGCCTGCTGCGCTCATCCAGGGCCGCGGACGTGACCGCTCTCAGCCAGCTCCTCATAGTCGAGGTCGACGAAGGCGTCGATGAGCTCGCCGAGCGGCTGCGCCAGGTGGGGCTGAGCGTCAAGGGGGACGGGCGCATGCTCGCCGTGGACCTGCGCGACGAGTCCACCTACGACCTGGTGCGCGACACCGTGGTGAGCTCCGGGCTCGGGCTGCTCAGGCTCGAGCGACGTCGTCACCGCATGGCCGAGATCTTCGCCAGCGCAGGAGGTGACACCGATGCAGCCTGACGCCTCCACCTCATCGGCGGAGCGCCCTCAGAACCAGGGCGTCATCCACGACATCGGCTATCAGCACTACTCCGGACCGCGCGGTGGTCGCGGCTACATCCGCAGGTCCCTGTACACAGACAGCCTGCGCGGCGCCTACGGGCTCGGCCGCAGCGGACGCTCGAAGATCATGCCGATGGTGCTGCTGGCGCTGATGATCCTGCCTGCCGGCGTCATCGTGGCGATCACGGCGGTGGCCCGCGCTGACGAGCTCGTCGGCAGCTACACGTCCTACCTGCTCAACCTGCAGCTGGTCATCTCGATCTTCGTCGCCGCCCAGGCCCCCGTGGCCGTGTCGCGCGATCTGCGCTTCGGGGTCATGCCGCTGTACTTCGCCCGGCCGCTCGAGCGGACCGACTACGTGCTCGGCAAGCTCTCGGCCATGACCTCGGCCCTGCTGGTGCTGACCGGCGCCCCGCTCCTGATCCTCTTCGTCGGCGCGCTGATCGTCGGGCTGCCACCGTCCGAGCAGCTGCCCGACTTCCTGCGGGCCATGGCGGGCGCCGCCGTGCTCTCGGTTCTCCTGGCCGGCATCGGCCTGGTGATCGCGGCCATCACGCCGCGGCGCGGCCTGGCGGTCGCCGCCATCGTCACGGTGCTGGTCGTGCTGTCCGGTGTGCAGGCCGTGGTCCAGGGAGTCGCCTCCGAGCAGGGGGCCGACCAGGTCGCGGCATACCTCGGCCTGATCTCGCCCTTCACGCTGGTGGACGGGCTGCAGAGCTCGCTGCTCGGCGCCGCCAGCCCGCTGCCCGAACCCCCCGGCGCGGTCGGTGCGGCGATCTTCGCCCTGGTCGCCCTGCTGATCGCCGGCGGTTCGTACCTGATCCTGCAGCTGCGCTACCGATCGGTTGCGGTCCGATGAGCACCCTCACACTGGACAAGGTCTCGCGCTGGTTCGGCAACGTCGTCGCTGTCAACGACGTGACGATGTCAATCGGCCCGGGCGTCACCGGCCTGCTGGGGCCCAACGGCGCCGGCAAGTCCACCCTGATCAACATGATGGCGGGCTTCCTCCAGCCGTCCGCCGGAACCGTCAAGTTCGACGGCGAGGACGTCTGGCGCAACCAGGAGGTCTACCGGAAGATCGGCCTCGTGCCGGAGCGCGAGGCCATGTACGACTCGATGAGCGGGTGGACGTTCGTGCTCGCCAACGCGCGGCTCCACGGTCTGCCCGACCCCGAGGCCGCCGCCCGCGCCGCGCTCGAGACGGTGGAGATGACGCCCTTCGCGGACCGCGACATCACCACCTACTCGAAGGGCATGAAGCAGCGGGCCAAGATCGCGACGGCGCTGGTCCACGACCCCGCGGTGCTGCTGCTCGACGAGCCCTTCAACGGCATGGATCCCCGTCAGCGTCTCCACCTGATGGACCTGCTGCAGTCGATGGGCGCGGCGGGTCGGACGATCCTGTTCAGCTCCCACATCCTCGAAGAGGTCGAGCAGATCGCCGGCAACATCCAGGTGATGGTGTCGGGGCGGCACGCGGCCTCCGGAGACTTCCGCAAGATCCGCCGGCTCATGACCGAGCGGCCGCACCAGTACTGGATCCGCTCAGACGACGACCGGGCGCTCGCGGCGGCGATCATCGCCGACCCCAGCGCCTCGGGGGTCGAGCTGGTGGTGGGCGACGGCGCTCGGGCCTCCGGCCAGCCGGCGGTCGGCGTTCGTCAGGACGACAGCGCATTGCACGTCCAGGCCACCGATGTGGCCCGGTTCGCCCGCGCCCTCCCGGAGCTCGCCGCACGCCACGGCATCCGCCTCTACGAGGTGATCCCGGCCGACGAGTCCCTCGAGCGCGTCTTCTCCTACCTGGTGACCAGATGAACCCGACCGTCGCACAGCTGACCGCTCGCAGCCTCCTCGGCCGTCGCCGCCTGCTGATCCTGCTGGCGCTGCCGGCGCTGCTGCTCGTCCTGTCGCTGGTGATCCGGCTGATCGGCGGGATCGACCAGGGCGCGACCATCGGAGTCCTCGACGGCCTGGCCCTGGGCATCGGCGTCCCGCTGCTCGCGCTCATCGCCGGGGCCGGCGCGATCGGTCCCGAGATCGATGACGGCTCGATCGTCTATCTGCTGTCGAAGCCCGTCAGCCGCTTCACCATCGTGAACTCCAAGCTCGCCGTGGCCGTGGGCACAGCCACCGCCCTCGCGGCGGTCCCGACGCTGCTCGCCGGCCTGGTGCTGATCGGGACCCGCGATGGCCTGGCGGTCGCCTACGGGGTTGGTGCCGCGGTGGCGGGCATCGCCTACTGCGCGGTGTTCCTCCTGCTCGCCGTGCTCACCCGCAACGCCATGATCGTGGGGCTGATCTACGTGCTCGTGTGGGAGTCCCTCATCGGGGGCTACGTGCCCGGCGCCAAGGTGCTGAGCATCCGCCAGTGGGCGCTGGCGATCAGCGAGCGGATCCTGGGCTCCGACGCGGCTCCGCTGGGGATCGATGCGGCGGTCAGCCTCGGCGCCGGCGTCGCGCTGCTGCTGGCCGTCACCGTCGGGGCCACGATCTACGCGGGTGCGCGCCTGCGCGGCCTGCGGCTCACCACGAGCGAGACCTGAGCGGTACGAGTAGGCTCACGTCCCCGGCGTGCGGGCCTTCGGACGCAGCCTTGAGCCCGGGCGGAATCTCATGGCATCAGTCCCGATCCGCGGTTCCAAGGCGAGGTTGATCGATTTCGCGGTCGAGCGCTTCGGCGTGCGGTCGATCGTCGATCTGGGCGCGTGCTGGGGGGTAGATGGCGGCTACACCTTCCACGCCGTGCGGCAGCACGGCCTGGGGCGCGCTGTCATCGTCGACGGCGTCATCACGGACGGGACCAGGAAGACCGCGGCCGAGCATCCGCAGGTGCAGCTGATCCAGGGAGCCCTCGGCGACCCCAAGATCGCGGAGCTGGTCGGCCAGGTGGACGCCGCGATCCTCTTCGATGTGCTGCTGCACCAGGTTGATCCCGACTGGGATGAGCTGCTGGAGCTGTACAGCGAGCGGGCCGAGACCCTGATCATCTACAACCAGGGCTGGCTGGGCAGCGACACGATCCGCCTGGTCGACTTCGACGTCGACACCTACATCCGGCGCGTGCCGCACAGCGATCCCGAGCGCCTGCGCAGCTGGTATCAGCGCCTCGACGAGCACTGCGAGCAGGAGTCCAAGCCCTGGCGCGACGTGCACTACTTCTGGCAGTGGGGCATCACGGCCGCGGACCTGGTTGCCGCCATATGGCGCCTCGGCTACCGGGTCGAGGTGATGCGCAACATGGGCGGCTGGCGTGGCTTCCCCGACTGGGAGCTGGTCGGGCTCATCTGCCACCGCCGCAGCGACCGTCGGGGAGGGGAGGAGATCCCGCGACCGCTGCCCGCAGCGGACGACGTCGAGCCAAACCAGGACGACATCTCTAGCACGGCCGCCCTCCAGGCGCGCGTCGCGGAGCTCCAGGTCGAGGTGGGGCGCCTGCGACGGCAGGCAGAGGTCTACCGGCGGTTGCGGAACAGCCCGCTCGGCAGGGCCGCGGCGGGTGCCGGACGGACGCTCCGCAGACTGGTCGGCCGCGCCGGCCGCGGATAGGTCCGAGATCATGACCGATCCGGCGCGCCGTCGGCCGAGAGACTGAGATGTTGTTTTCGGCGCACATGTGCGCCGAAAACAACATCGAACGGGGATACCGGGTGGGGGATCTAGCTGCGTGGCCCGGTCAGCGGGGTGGTCGAGCAGAGACGGGACCCGGCCTCAGCGCTGCCGCTGAGGCCGGGCCTATGCGCGATCCCGCCCGTCGGGTGTGGGCAGCCGGGGCTGGCTGGGCGGGTGCGCGATCAGGACTCCGCGGGCGGATCAGCCCTCGCGCATCGGGGTCCCATCGGGCCCGAGCACCCACCAAGCGCCCCCGACGCCCTGCCCGCCGACGTCGCCGGGCTCCTCGTCGGCCGCCCAGTGGTAGAGGGGCCAGCCGTTGTAGGTGACCTGGGTCGTCCCGTCGGTGCGCTCGACGGTGCCGAGCAGCGCGGCGTCGAGACCCTCGCCGGCCTGCGGCTCGCCGTCCGTCAGCAGGGGCGGCCAGCTGGCGGCGCAGTCCTCATAGCAGGTGGGCTCGCCGCCCTCATCGGGGTCGAACATGTAGAGGGTCATGCCCTCGCCGTCGACGACGACCTCGCCGAGGTCGGTCGCGGCCGCGGCGAGCGCACCGCCGCCGTCGTCGGCCGCCGCGTCGTCGGCCGGCTCGGTGGCGGTGGCCGCCTCGGTTGCATCCTCCGTCGCGGGAGCTTCGGTCGCGCTGGCGTCGGGGGCCGCCTCCTCCGTCGAGGTGTCCCCGGCCTCCTCGCCCGCGCAGCCGAAGAGCAGGACCGCGAGCGCGGCGCCGATCAACAGGAATCGCGCTTGGAATCGCACGGCGGACCCTCCTGGCTGGCGACTTCGGGATGCGAGGTTGGATACGCCGTGGGAGCGTCAGCGGTTCAACCGTCAGACGTCGGCCAGCGGGGGCATCCGCGCCTCGAGCACCGTCGGCCCGTCATGGGCGGGGTCCTCGTCGTCCGGCTCGGCGGTCACCCAGAAGCCGCGGTAGCGCTCCGGCGGGCCGTCGGCGATCAGGGCGACGCTGGACCGGCCGTCGTCATCGACGTCGAGCAGGCCGATCGACACGATCTGGTCGTCGTTGGTCGACAGCCACGCCTCGTAGACGCCGGACCCGGGCAGCTCCTCCAGGCCGTCCACGTCCAGCTCCACCACCACGCGCTCGCCCTCGAGCCGGAAGTGCGCCCAGCCGGAGGCCTGGAAGGGCTCCACCTCGGCCAGCGGAACGGCGATGACCGGCTCGGGCGAGGGGCTGATGCGCCAGCCCGCGAAGCCGCCGATGAGCGCGGCGGCGGCCGCGGCGGCGGTGGTCGTGGCCATCCAGCGCCGGCGCGTGCGTCTGCGGGCGGCGGCGGCGATGACGCGGTCACGCACGCGCGCCGGTGCGACCGGCGGCGCCTCGCGGGCGAGCTCAAGGAGAGCAGGTACGCCGGCGATCTCCTCGTGCTCGGCGCGGCAGGCAGGGCAGGTCGCCAGATGGGCCTCCAGCTCCTCGGCGGTCTGGGGGTCCACGGCGTCCAGGACGTAGGCGCCGAGCTCGTAGCGGTAGCGGTCGCAGGCCTCGCCGCCCGGCCGGGCCTCCCAGGTGCGGCCCATGTCGCTCACCGGTCGACCCCCAGCTCGTCACAGGCCAGCCGGAAGGCCTTGAGGGCGTAGAACGTGCGCGACTTGACCGTCCCGAGCGGCAGCCCAAGGCGATCGGAGATCTCCGACTGGGAGTAGCCGCGGAAGTAGGCGAGCTCGAGCACCTCCCTATGCTCGTTGGTCAGGCGCTCAAGCGCAGCGCGCACCGCCTCGGCCCGCAGCAGCCCGTCCAGCTCGTCGACGATCTCGGCGCTCTCGGGCACCGTGGCGGTCGGCTCCGCGCGCGGCCTTGCCCGGTGCAGGTCCACGGCGGCCGTGCGGGCGATGGCGAACACCCACGTCCGCACGGACCCCCGTGCCGGCTCGTAGCGCCCGGCGAAGCGCCAGATCCGGGTCATGACCGTCTGCACCAGCTCCTCGGCGAGCGCAGGGTCTCCCAGCCGCCGCAGCCCGAAGCCATACAGCGGTCCCGCGTAGGCGTCGTACAGCGACGCCACGGCGTCCTCGTCGCCGTGGGCGGCGCGCGCGAGCAGGGCCGCCTCGTCTGAGGCGGAGGATCTGCTCACGATGGGAGGTGGTCTTCCCACGCGCCCTCCGCTTTGTGCGCTCGGCCTGTATACAGACTCATCCGGCCGAGCGGTTCAAGACCGCCGCACGGCTTCCGCGGCGCGCAGGATCGCGGTCGCCGTGGCGGCGATGTGCTCATCGCGAGTGGCCTGATCCGACACGCTGATCCGCAGGGCCGTGCGGCCCCTCCACTCGGTGGTGCCGAGCCAGGCAGTGCCGCTGGCCTGCACGGCCGCCGCGGTCGCGCGGGTGAGCTCGTCGTCGTCGCCGATCCGCACCAGGACCTGGTTGAGGACGACCTCGTTCAGGATCTCGATGCCCCGGTACGCGGACAGGAGGCTGGCGATGTGCCGCGCGTGCGCGCAGCAGCGCTCCACGAGGTCGGCGACTCCGACGCGTCCGAGCGAGCGCAGCGCCGCCCAGAGCGCGAAGGCCCGGGCGCGCCGCGAGCTCTCCGGGGTCCAGTCCGACCCGTCCCGCTGACCCGCGCGGGCCAGGTATGACGCCGTGAGGGTCATGGCGGCGCGATGGCTGTCGGGATGCGCGCACAGGACGATGCCGCAGTCGTAGGGGACGTTGAGCCACTTGTGGCCGTCGGTCGCCCACGAGTCGGCGCGTTCGGCACCCTCGGTGAGGTGCCGCAGGGACGGCGACGCGGCCGCCCACAGCCCGAACGCGCCGTCGACGTGGACCCAGGCCCCATGCTCGTGCGCCACGTCGCAGATCTCTGCGAGGGGGTCGATGGCGCCGGTGTTCACGTTGCCCGCCTGGGCGCAGACGATCGCAGGCCCATCCCCGATGGCGGCCGCCAGCTCGGAGGGCCGCATCCGGCCCTGATCGTCGGCCGGCACGACCCGGACTCGCCGCTCTCCTAGCCCGAGCAGGCGCAGAGCCCGGCCGATGGTCGCGTGACGCTCTTCGCCGACGACGACCGCGATCTCGGGCGCGCCGAACAGACCGTCGGCCTCGACATCCCAGCCGGCGCGCTCCAGCAGGTGATGCCGTGCGGCCGCCATGCCGACGATGTTGGCCATCTGCGCCCCGGTCGTGAACCCGGCGGTGGCGTCCGGCGGCAGGCCGAGCAGGTCGCACAGCCAGGTCCGGCACACCTCTTCGACCGCCGCGGCGGCGGGGGAGAGGACGAAGAAGGCGGCGTTCTGGTCCCAGACGGTGGTCAGCCAGTCCGCCGCCAGCGCGGCCGGGAGCACCCCGCCCTCGACGAACCCGAAGTAGCGCCCGGCGGTGGTGAGCACGAACCCGGTGTCAGCCAGTCGCGCGAGGGTCTTCACCACCTCGTCCGCGCCCGCGCCGTCCTCCGGCAGCGGTCCTCCCAGGGCGGTGACGAGCTCGTCCATCGTGCGTGCGGCCGTGTCGGCCGTGCTGCGCGAGACGGGCCGGCTGGAGGCTGCCTCCAGGTAGCCCAGCGCGATGCGCGTGGTCGTGTCGAGCAGCTCGCGATAGCCCTCTGCCATGCCCACCCCCGGAACAAACTAGATCATCCCGGCATGCCGGGACCCGCAGATCCAGGCGACGCGGTTCGGGGAGCACCGCGGTCCAGTTGATCCCGCTGTACCGGGATCACCCAAGACATAGGGCCGATGCGCTAGAGGGAGCACCGCGGTCCAGTTGATCCCGCTGTACCGGGATCACCCAAGACATAGGGCCGATGCGCTAGAGGGAGCACCGCGGTCCAGTTGATCCCGCTGTACCGGGATCACCCCTAATCTTGAGCGAATGCATGTCAGCGCAGAGGACCCGGCCGAGCTCGTGGTCGCCTGGGAGGCGGTCGAGGAGCTCCTGGCGCCCGTGCCCGAGTCGCCGACCAAGGACGTGCTGCGGCTGGTCGCCGCGGGGTTTGGCGCCGAGGAGATCGCCGAGCGGATGACCCTCGAGGTCGCGGAGGTCAGGGCGCTGGCCGCGCGCGGCCGGATGCGCGTTCTGACCAGCGCGATCGCAAGGCCCGCGGAGACATCGCGGCTTTAGATCGTCAGTCGCCGCGATCCCCGTCCGGCAGCACGACCACGACGACCGTCTGCGGCGAGTGCTCCAGCAGCCACTCCACCCCGTGGCCGAGGAACGGCTCGCCCGCGTAGGAGCGCAGCTGCGCGCCGAGTATCAGCAGGTCGGTCCCGGCCTCGTCGGCGGCGAGGAGGAGCTCGGGGCCGACCAGCGACCCGGAGCGCACCTGGACGTTCGCCTGCTGCCCGAACTGGGCGGCCAGGCTTCTGGAGCGCTCGAGCAGTGCCTGCACGGACGAGCGAACACCCGGCCCCGACAGCCTCCGGTAGGTGTAGTCCTGCGCGGCCTCGTCTATCCGGTTGACGACGTGCACCACGTCGACGGGCGCGGGGATGCTCGCCGCGAGGGTGTATGCAACCTCCTCGGCGGCCATGCCGGCCGGGGTGCCGATCGAGGGCACCATCAGGCGCTTGAAGGTCATCCGCTCGCTGTGTGCGTCCACATTCCGGCCGTGCTTGACCAGAAGGACCGGGATGGGCGAGGTTGTGAGCACCCGGCTGAGCAGCGGGCTGAGCGTGAAGCCCTCGGACATGCCGACCGCCAGCACGCCGTAGCCCAGCTCCGCCTCCTTGATGATCGCATCGGCGACATCGTCGCTGGCGGTGTCGATGCGCTCGGTGGAGCGGCCGGTGAGCCACTCCGCCGCCTCGCGCGCAGCGGCGTCGCCGCGCCCGGCGTCCTCTTCGCCTCCGCTGCGGCTGCGGACGGTGTGGATTGTGATGGCAGTGTCGGGCTGCATCGCGAGATCGAGCAGCCGCGCCGCGAGCACGGAGTTCGCTCCACCGCGCGTGGGCAGCAGGGCGCGACGCGTGCCCGCGATGATGCTGGCCTCGAGCATCGCCTCGCGCTCCAAGCGCGCCGCCTCCTCGGGCGGCGCCGTCATCCCGCTGAGGATCCGCCGCAGCAGCGGGGGCGGCATCATCGAGGTGACCAGGGCCATCACGACGATGATGGTGTAGGAACGGACGTTCAGGATCTCCAGACCGAGGCCGATCGTCGCGATCACGATCCCGACGGCGCCTCGTGCGTTGAGGCCGATGCTGACGGCCAGCCCCTCGGCCGAGCTCATGCCGCCGACCCGGGCGCCGACAAAGGATCCAGCCATCTTTGACACGGTCCCGGCGGCGATCACGACGACGGCCCACGCGGCCGTGCTGGGCTCCGCGAGCAAGCCCAGATCCACGGACAGGCCCGCCGCGGCGAAGAAGACGGGCGCCAGGAAGGAGTCGACCAGGACCGCCAGCGAGCTCTCGAGCGACTCCTGTCGATAGCGCGAGCGGCTCAGGATGATCCCGGCGACGAAGGCCCCGATGATGGCCTCGACCCCGATGGCCTGCGCGGTGAGCGACAGGGCGAGCGTGAGCACGATCATCACGGTGAACGGCGGCACCGGTCCCCTCGCCTGGCGGGCGCGGCGCAGGGCGGAGTCCGTCACGCGCTGACCGAAGGTGAGCGAAAGCACCAGGAACACGACGATGGCGCCCAGGGACGTGAGGAGCGGCATCAGCGCGAAGCCGCCGCCGGTGACGATGCCGGCCAGCACTCCCAGGAGGATCCATCCGACCAGGTCGTTGGCGACGCCGCCGGCCACGATGACCTGGCCGATGTTGCGCCGCATCAGCCGCATCTCCATGAGGATCTTCGCGACCACCGGCAGCGACGACACGGCGAACGCCACGGCGAGGAAGAGGGCGAACGACGTCCGCTCGCCGGCGGCGCCGAGGAAGATGTCCGGCAGCAGATAGCCGAGGCCGAAGCCCACGACCAGCGGCGCAACCAGGCTGCCCACGGACACCGCCAAGGACGAGCGCCCCAGGCTGGCGAGCAGCTTCAGGTCGGTCTCGAAGCCGGTCACGACCAGGAGCAGCACGACGCCGATCCACGACACCGCGAGCAGCAGTCCCTGCTGCACGTCGTCGGCCGGGAAGACGTAGCTGTGCAGGGCAGGGGCGATCCGCCCGAACAGCGAAGGGCCCAGCACCAATCCGGCCGCGAGCTCTCCGACGACCGCCGGCTGCCCGATGCGCCGCATCAGCCCGCCGAGTCCGCGCGCCACCGCGACGAGCAGGAAGAGCTGCAGCCAGAAGAGAAGGAGCTGGTGCTCGGTCAGGGTCGCTGCATCAGCCATTGGGTCACGCTATCGCCTCCGGGGTGGAGGGTGCATGCCGGCTGCGCCGTGCGCACGTGCGCGCCGCCGTGGAGCGGTTACGGCCCTTTGACCGTAGTAACCGGATCGTCGTTGTTCTAGGTTGAGCCCGCGGTAACACCGCCAGGCGTAGAAGCCCGCACCTCGCGTGCTGAAGCTCCGACCGGAAGGATCGCGAATGACATCAGCGAGGGTCCTGCCAACGCCGCGGTCGCTGCGACGGCTAGCCGTCGTCGCCACCGCGGCCCTGATGATGTCCGTCCTGCCCCTTGCGGGCGACATCGCACAGGCCGACTACGAGGTCACGCCCTACCCCGGCTCGCCGGGCAGCATCGTCGAGCGCGCCGGGGATGACCTCATCCCCAGCTACCGCTACCGCGGCTCCAACCGCTTCGACACGGCGCACCTGATCGCCGAGGACACCGACACGATCCAGAGCGAGAACCCCGAGGCTCTCGCCACTGCAGACACCGTGGTCATCGCCCGAGCCGACCTGTTCCCGGACGCTCTCGCTGGCACGTTCCTTGCGGGGCTTGAGGGCGCTCCGATCCTCTTGGTCAGCTCCAGCGGGCCGATCGAGCCGCACACCCAGGAGGCGCTCGAGACGATCGCGCCCGACAACGTCATCCTCCTGGGCGGGACGGCGGCCATCGGCGCGGACGTGGAGGACGCCCTCGACGACGACTACGAGGTCGAGCGCGTGTCCGGGTCCACGCGGTTCGGCACCGCCGCGGCGATCGCCGCACGCGGCGCGGACGCCCTGCCCGATGGGCCGCGGACGGCCATCGTCGCCTCCGGCCAGGAGTTCCCGGATGCGCTGGTGTCCGGCTCGGTGAGCTACGCCGCGGGTCTGCCGCTGCTGCTGACCCCCGACGAGTACCTGCACCCGGTCGTCGCCGACGCCCTGAGGGACCTGGCGATCGACGAGGTGCTCCTCATGGGTGGCGCGGCCCGCCTGCACGAGGACGTGGAGGACCAGATCGAGGCCCTGGACATCGACGTGCGGCGGGTGTTCGGCCGCACCCGTGTCGGCACGGCCGCGGCGCTGGCCGCGCTGGCGGTGGACCGCTACGGGTTCAGCACGACGCACGTCAACTTCGCGCGCGGCGACGCCTTCCCCGACGCGCTGACCCTGGGTCCGCACGCCGGCGAGGAGCGGGCCGCCCTGCTGCTCACGGTCGACGCCGATCGCCCGGACGACGGCCAGAGCTCGAACGCTCGCTTCATGTCCGACTCCGGCTGCGTCCGCAGCCTGCACATCGCCGGTGGTGTCGAGGCCATCAGCTCCGATGCCGAGCAGCAGCTGCGCACGGCGGCCACCCAGCCCGGCCTGTGCTTCACCCTCACGCCCGCAGACTCGACCAACCTGATCGGGGAGGAGCACACCGTCACGGCCACGCTGACCGAAGACGGGCTGCCCATCGGCGGGGTGGTCTCCTTCACCGCCGAGCCCGACGTCGACAGCGACGCCGTGCCGGAGCCCGACGCCGCCTCCGAGCTCGATCTGGACGAGAACGGCCAGGCCACCTTCACGTTCACGAGCATGACGCCCGGCTCGGTGACGATCACGGCCTGCGCCGTGGTCGCCGACAGCGACGAGGAGCTCTGCGCGACCGCCTCGAAGACCTTCAACACCGAGGCCTTCGTCGAGTCGGTGTCGGTCGACGCGCTGATGACGCACCTGGAGGGCCTCCAGGCCTGCGCCGATCAGCACGGCAACCGCGCAGCCGGCGGCCCAGGCTATGACTGCTCGGTCGACTACATCCGGGACACCCTCCTCGCCGCCGGCTATGACGCCGACGCCATCGAGGAGACCTTCTTCGACTTCGTCATCTGGGAGGAGGAGGCCCCCGGTGTCCTGACGCTGGTCGACGCCGACGAGACCTACCGGACCGATGAGGAGGACTCGCCGATCGACTACATGACCTTCTCGGGTCGTGAGAGCGGCGCGCCCGTGAGCGGCGTCCTCGCCCAGCCCCTCGGCAACGTCGTGCCGATGGACCCGAACGCGCCGCCCAGCACCAGCGCGGCCGGCTGCGACCCGGCCGACTTCGCCGGCTTCCCGGCCGGTGCGATCGCCGTGATCCAGCGCGGCACGTGCGACTTCCGCGTCAAGGCGGAGAACGCCGCCGACGCCGGAGCCGTCGGTGTGATCATCTTCAACGAGGGTCAGATCGGGCGGCAGGACCTCCTGCTCGGCACGCTGAGCTACGTCTACAGCGAGCGCGAGGTGCCGGTGTTCGGCACCACCTACGACTTCGGCGCGGACCTTGTGACCAACCACCTGGGTGAGACGGCGAGCATCGAGACCGACACGTTCTTCCAGGACGAGGTCGGCTCCAACCTGATCCTGTCGATCCCGGGCTCCGACCCGCAGGGCGCCTTCATGAGCGGCGCGCATCTCGACTCGGTCCCCGAGGGGGCCGGCATCAACGACAACGGCTCCGGCTCGGTGGGCATCCTCGAGGTTGCCCTCCAGCTGGCCGAGCAGGGCATCCAGCCACGCAACGACACCTACTTCGCGTGGTGGGGTGCCGAGGAGTACGGGCTGATCGGCTCGACCTGCTTCGTCTCGGGCGGCTGCGGCCGTGACCTGGAGGTCGGGCGCGTCGTCGACCTGGACGCCCTGGAGTACACCGAGCTCGGCGAGGCGCTGCTCGTGGGCGGCTACCTCAACTACGACATGATCGGCTCGCCCAACTTCATGCGCGGCATCTACGACGGTGACGGCTCGGAGTTCGGTGATGTCGGTCCGCCCGGATCAGACTCCATCGAGGCGACCTTCGAGAACTTCTTCGACCGCCTCGGCCTGCCGCACAAGCCGTCCGACTTCAGCGGCAGGTCCGACTACGTCGAGTTCACCAACTACGGCATCGCCGCCGGCGGTCTGTTCACCGGCGCCGAGGAGGAGAAGACGCCGGACGAGGTGCCGCTCTACGGCGGCGTGGCCGGTGAGTGGTACGACCCGTGCTACCACCAGGCCTGTGACAACCTGAACGACGGCTGGACCCCGCCGGGCACGCCGGCCGGTCCGAACATCAACCTCGAGGCCTTCCAGACCAACGCGTGGGCCGCGGCCAACTCGGCGCTGCTCTACGCGATGAGCCTCGACTCCCTGACCGACCCGGGCGGCACCGGCGCCTTCAGCGCCCAGGCGCTGCAGCGCCGGCCCGGCCCCGACACGATCAACGGCCTGGCCGTCCGCTAGTCCGTCGCACCGTACGGCAGGGGCCCCGCCGAGCGGCGGGGCCCCTGCTCGGTCCAGCGGGTCTACTTGGTCGTTGCGCTCTTGTACTTGCGGGTCGCCAGCGGGACGAACACGACCAGGATCACAAGGATCCAGATGAGCGTGTAGAGCGCCGCGTTCTGCAGCGGCCACACCTGCTGGGCGGGCATGGCGTCTGGGATGTTTCCAAACAGCTCGCGGGTGGCCTGGGTCACCGCGGACACCGGGTTCCACTCCGCGAACGTCCGAAGGATCGGCGGGAAGCTCTCGATCGGGACGAACGTGTTCGCCACGAACGTCAGCGGCATGATGACCATGAACGAGGCGTTGTTGATCACCTCGACGCTCGGCACCAAGAGGCCGATGTAGCCCATCACCCACGAGAAGGCGTAGGCGAACAGCAGCAGCAGGAGGAAGCCTGCGACCGCCTCGAGCAGCGAAGAGCGGATGCGCCACCCGACCACCAGGCCGGTCAGGGTCATCATGGAGACCGACAGCAGGTTGTAGACGATGTCGCTGGCGGTGCGGCCGATCAGCACGGCGGAGCGCGACATCGGCAGGGACCGGAAGCGGTCGATCACGCCCTTCTGCATGTCCTCGGCCATGCCGGCGCCCGTGAAGGTCGAGCCGAAGATGACCGTCTGCGCGAAGATCCCTGCGATGAGGAACTCGCGGTAGTTCATGCCGGGCACGTCGATCGCGCCGCCGAACACATAGGCGAACAGCAGCACGAACATGATCGGCGACATCAGGGTCCACACGAGGATCTCGGGGACGCGCTTGATCTTGATCAGGTTGCGCTTGGCGATGACCGCTCCATCGCTGAGCGCATAGGTGAGACTGCTCATCCCGGGGCGGCTACCGCTGACGCTACTTGAGCCGCTCATCGCGCGGCCTCCTCGTGGGCGACGGTCGCGGGCGTGGCCTCGGGCTCCTCATCGGAGGCCTCCGCCGAGTGGCCGGTCAGGGTCAGGAACACGTCGTCGAGGGTGGGCCGACGCAGCCCCACGTCGAGCAGGCCGACGTCCTCGGCGTCGAGGCGTCGCAGCGCCGTCATGAGCGCGGAGGGCCCGCCCGAGACCGGTGCGGTCACCGTCCGGGTGTGGTCGTCGACGAGGATCTCGCCGACGGCGACCTCGCTGAGCACCGCGCAGGCGCGGACGAGGTCCTCCTGCTCGGCCACGACCAGCTCGACGCGCTCGCCGCCGACCTGGGCCTTCAGCTGGTCGGCAGGACCGCGTGCGATCGCGCGTCCGTGGTCGATGACCACGATGTCGTCGGCGAGGCGGTCGGCCTCCTCGAGGTACTGCGTGGTCAGCAGAAGCGTGGTCCCCGAGGACACCAGCTCGCGGATCACCTCCCACATGGAGATGCGGCTGCGCGGGTCGAGCCCGGTCGTGGGCTCGTCCAGGAACAGGACGGTGGGCTCGGCGACCAGCGCGGCCGCCAGGTCGAGCCGACGGCGCATGCCGCCCGAGTACGTCTTGACGGGTCGGTCTCCGGCGTCGGCGAGGTCGAAGCGCTCAAGCAGCTCGCGGGCGCGGCTGCGTGAGCGCGTCTTGCCGAGCCGGTAGAGGCGCCCGACCATGTCGAGGTTCTCGAACCCGGTCAGGTGCTCGTCG
>CAZVUW010000059.1:17900-20871 GCA_964629825.1 uncultured Actinomycetota bacterium | reverse complement strand
TCGTCGGCATCAACGACCTCACCGACAACAAGACGCTGGCGCACCTGCTGCGCTACGACAGCGTCCACGGCCGCTTCGACGGCACGGTCGAGCTCACCGACGACGGACTGCGGATCAACGGCGACGAGGTCCGCATCCTCAGCGAGCGCGACCCCGCCGCCCTGCCGTGGGGCGACCTCGGCGCCGACATCGTCATCGAGTCGACCGGCCGCTTCACCAAGCGGGACGCGGCGGCGGCCCCCCCGGCGGGAGGCGCCAACCAGGTCATCATCTCCGCGCCTGCCAAGGACGAGGACGTCACTGTCGTCATGGGCGTGAACGAGGGCGACTACGACCCCGAGAAGCACTCCATCATCTCGAACGCCTCCTGCACCACGAACTGCGTCGTGCCGCTGGTCAAGGTCCTCGACGAAAGCTTCGGCGGCATCCAGCAGGGCTTCATGACCACGGTCCACGCCTACACCAACGACCAGGGAACGCACGACCAGCCGCACAAGGACCTGCGCCGCGCCCGGGCCGCGGCCGTTTCCATCATCCCGACCTCGACCGGTGCGGCGAAGGCCGCCAGCCTCTCGCTGCCGCAGCTCAAGGGGCGCCTCGACGGGCTGGCGCTTCGCGTCCCGGTGCCGGACGGCTCCGTTACGGACGTGGTCGCCGTCGTGGGTCGCGAGACCAGCGTTGAGGAGGTCAACGAGGCCTACCGCGCGGCCGCCGAGGGTCCGCTCAAGGGCATCGTCGAGTTCACCACCGACCCGATCGTGTCCGTCGACATCGTGGGCAACCCGCACAGCTGCATCGTCGACGGCCTGTCGACCATGGTGAACGGGTCGATGGTCAAGGTGCTCGGCTGGTACGACAACGAGTGGGGCTACTCCGCTCGTCTGCTCGACCTCACCCTCTACGTCGGCGAGCGGCTGTGACCGATCTGCACCGGCTCGAAGAGCTCGCGCCGTCCGGCAAGCGGGTGCTCGTCCGGGCCGACCTGAACGTCCCGCTCGACGGCGGCCGGGTCACCGATGACCTCCGCATCGAGGAGTCGCTGCCGACCGTGCGGCGCCTCCTCGAGGGCGGCGGCCGCGTGGTCCTCATGAGCCACCTCGGCAGGCCAGGGGGGCAGGTGCGCGAAGACCTCCGCCTCGCGCCCGTCGCCGAGCGGCTGTCGGAGCTGCTCGGCCAGCCGGTCGCCGTCGCCAACGATGTCGTGGGCGAGAGCGCCCATGAGATCGTGAGCGGTCTGCAGGACGGCGAGGTTGCGCTGCTCGAGAACCTGCGCTTCGAGCCGGGGGAGGAGGCCAACGACCCCGACTTCGCGGATGCGCTCGCCGCCCTCGGCGACGCCTTCGTGCTGGACGCCTTCGGCGCCGCCCACCGCGCGCACGCCAGCGTGGTCGGCCTCAACCAGCGCGTCGAGCAGGCGGTCGCAGGCCTGCTGCTCGAGAAGGAGGTCAACGTCCTCTCGCGGCTGCTGGAGGACCCACCGCGGCCGTTCGCGGTGATCCTCGGCGGCGCCAAGGTCTCCGACAAGCTCGGCGTGATCGACAACCTGCTGGAGCGCTGCGACCGCCTGCTGATCGGCGGCGCGATGTGCTTCACGTTCCTGAAGGCCAAGGGCTACGACGTCGGCGGCAGCCGCATCGAGGCCGACCAGCTCGACAACGTGCGCGGCCTGATGGCCCGCGCCGACGACCGCGGGGTCGAGCTGCTGCTGCCCGTGGACATCGTCGCCGCGGAGGCTTTCGACGCGGATGCCGAGAGCCGGCGCGTGTCGGCCGACGGCATCCCGGAGGGCTGGATGGGTCTCGACATCGGACCCGACTCCGTGGCGCGCTTCGCCGCCGCGGTCGCCGACGCCGGCGCCGTCCTCTGGAACGGGCCGATGGGCGTCTTCGAGTGGCCGAGCTTCGCCTCGGGCACCGAGGGCGTCGCGCGCGCCGTGGCCGAGTGCGACGGCTTCACCGT
This sequence comes from uncultured Actinomycetota bacterium, assembly GCA_964629825.1. Lineage (GTDB taxonomy): Bacteria > Actinomycetota > Nitriliruptoria > Euzebyales > Egibacteraceae > CAZVUW01. The sequence goes on along the minus strand of CAZVUW010000059.1, from coordinate 18,912 downwards.
CATCGGGGGCGGCGACAGCGCCGCGGCCATCCGCCAGTTCGGCCTCGCCGACGAGGTCACGCACGTCTCAACCGGTGGAGGCGCCGCCCTGGAGTTCCTGGAGGGCGTCGACCTGCCCGGCATCGCAGCGCTGAGAAGGGCTAGCTGACAATGAGCGACGCAAGCGCAGGCCGGTCCACGCCGGCCCGCCGGCCGCTGATCGCCGGCAACTGGAAGATGAACCTGGACCACCTTGAGGCCATCCAGCTGGTCCAGCAGACCGTCTACCACCTTGAGGTCTCCGACTTCGAGGCCTCCGAGATCGTCGTGGTCCCCGCGTTCACCGCGCTGCGCAGCATCCAGACGCTGATCGAGGGCGACCACCTCAAGATCGGCCTGGGCGCGCAGACCTGCCACTGGGAGGACTCCGGCGCCTACACGGGCGAGGTCAGCCCGGCGATGCTGGCCAAGCTCAAGGTCGAGTACGTCATCTGCGGCCACTCCGAGCGCCGCGCTCTGTTCGGCGAGACCGACGAGGTCGTGAACCGCAAGCTCCGCGCCGTCCAGCGCCACGGCATGACGCCCATCCTGTGCGTCGGCGAGACGCTGGAGCAGCGTGAGACCGGTGAGGCCGAGTCGGTCGTCCGCTCCCAGCTCAAGGGCAGCCTCAGCGGCGTCGAGATCACCTCCGGCGAGGACCTCGTCGTCGCCTACGAGCCCGTCTGGGCCATCGGCACCGGCCGCACCGCCAGCTCCCGTGACGCCAACGACATGTGCGGCACGGTGCGCGCCACCCTCGCCGAGCTCTACGGCAGCGAGGTCGCCGAGCAGGTGCGCGTCCAGTACGGCGGCAGCGTCAAGCCGGGCAACATCGCCGACCTCATGCGCCAGAGCGAGATCGACGGCGCCCTGGTCGGCGGTGCCAGCATCAACGCCGAGGACTTCGCGGTCATCTGCCGCTGGCATCGGCTTTAACCAGAGGTGATCCCGTAGACGCTCGCTGCGCTCGCTACGGGATCAACGGCTCGCGGCG
>CAZVUW010000059.1:0-17800 GCA_964629825.1 uncultured Actinomycetota bacterium | reverse complement strand
CGCTCGCTGCGCTCGCTACGGGATCAACGGCTCGCGGCGTCCACAGTTGCTGTGGATGCGGGGCGGATGTCGCAGGGCTGGCGTAGGATTGGGCGCAGGCGCCTGAGGAAGGGCAGACGATGGCGAAGCGCAAGCCCGAGCTCGAGGGGTTGCTGGGCCCCCTCGAGACCGAAGTCATGGAGACCGTCTGGGAGCTCGGCGAGACGACCGTGCGCGACGTGCACGCCGTGCTGGCCAAGCGGCGCGACCTCGCATACACCACGATCATGACCACCATGGCGAGATTGGCGGGCAAGGGGCTGCTCGACCGGGACACGACCGGGCTCGCCCACCGCTACCGCGCGACCGTCAGCCGCGAGGAGTACGCCAAGTCGACCGTCGCCTCGGTCGTCGACTGGCTGGTGGACTCGTTCCCGGAGCCGGCGATGGCGTACTTCGTCGACGTTCTCGACGACGGGGGTGACCCTGCCGCGCTCAAGGCACTGCGGGAGCGCATCGACCGCCTGCGGGAGCAGGAGCGCTAGCCGGCCATGCCGCTCGGCCAACCGGGGGGTTTCCTCCTCTCGCTGGTGACCGAGAGCTTCGCGGTACGCGCGCTGCTCGGATCACTGGCCGCCGCAGGGCTGTCCGCAGCCCTGGTCGGCAGCGGCGCCGTGCGCAGCAGCCGGGCTCGGCGCCTGCTGCTGCTTGCGCCCGTGCTCACCGCCGCCGCGGCCGCGGTCGCGTCGATCGGCGAGGCCTACCTGCCGCAGCTGTCGGTCACCACGTCGGCCGGCTCGGTGGCTGCGGCCATCTTCGAGGCCTTCAGCGAGCGCGGGGCCCTCAGCGCCGAGGCGGGGCTCAACCTGCTGATCCTCACCTACGGCTTGGTCGTCGGCATCCTCCTGTCCCGACGCGCCCTCGGGGTCGTCGCGGTCCGTCGGGCCCTGCGTCCCTCGGTGCCCGCCGATGGGGACAGCCCCATCGCCCGCCAGCTCGACTCGCTCTCCGCCGCCATGGGCGTTCGACGGCCCGAGCTGCGGCTGCTGGAGCGCTGCCCGGGCGGCGCCTTCACGGTCGGCACCCGTTCGCCGGTGGTCGTTGTCGACCCGGCGCTGGTCCACGAGCTCGATGAGCAGGAGCTCGAGGGCCTGCTCGCGCACGAGCTCGCGCACGTCGCCCGGCGCGACACGCTGCTCGGCACCGTCGTCGGCGTCTTCCGCGACCTCGCGTTCTTCCTCCCGCCGCTGCACCTCGCGGTCGGCTGGCTCCAGCGCGAGCAGGAGGAGAGTGCCGACGAGCTCGCCAGCCGCCACACCGGCCGGCCCGTGGCCCTGGCTTCGAGCATCCTCAAGGTTTGGGACCGCAACCGCGATCAGCGTCATCTGCACGCGGTCTGCGCGATGGTCCCCGGCCGTGTGGCTCTGCCATCCGGCGTGATCGTCGGCCGGCCCGAGCGCGCCGCCATGCGGGTCATCACCGCCCGCGTCGAGCGCCTCATCGCCTGCCTGCCGGCGCCCTCGCGGCTGCGCCGCTGGTCCGAGATGGCTCTGGCCTCGGCCGTGCTCGCGGCCGGCACCACGGCGGCCCTCACGGTGCCGAGCTGGCTGGCGAAGGACCTCGACTACCAGAGCCTGACGTTCGTCTACCTGAGCGCTCCGCCGGCCACGCCCGTCGAGTCACCGGCCATGGCCACGTTCCGCGCACTCGCCCCGGCACCAACAACGGTGGCGGAGGATGAGGGCCCCGGCTTCCGCCTGGCCGCCGCCCCGGTCGCGGGCTGCCCCTGCGTAGAGTCCCAGGCCCAGCTCCGCAGCGGCGACCGCGGTCAGCTGCGCACGCGCAGCCGCCTCGCCTGGACCAACGGCCGCCCCGCCTGGGAGATGATCGAACCCGAGCCGGCGGTCACGGCCCAGACCGCGCGTCCGCTGTGGCGCATCGGCCAGTCCGGCTCGCAGGTCGGCTTCTTCCTCGTCGGCGCTCCGCGCAGCTGAGCCTCGGCGCACACCCCGCGGACCGCACAGGCGAGCAGCGCGACGCCCCGCGCGCGCCCAAATGAACCCGAGCAGCCGCACAGCAGCGCAGTTCTGCTAGCCTTGTTCGACGGAGCCGCGCTTGCTGAGCCGGTTCTATCGCCGCAATCCGCGCCCCGGCTGACCAGAGGAAGTTCCTGCCGTGCTGACCGCTGCCGTCGTCGTCGTACACGTGATCGTGTCGGTGCTCCTCGTCATGTTCATCCTGCTCAAGTCCGGACGAGGCGGTGGCCTGTCTGACATGTTCGGCGGCGGGGCGATGAGCTCCATGGCGGGCTCCACGGTCGTGGAGAAGAACCTCGACCGCATCACCGTCGTGACCGGCGTCGTGTTCGCCATCACGACCATCGTGCTATCTCTGCGCCTGGCCTGAGCCTGCCTTGGGAGGGCGCACGCGCTCCCTTCTCGTAGCCATTGCGCTGGCTGCGCTCGCGGCCTGCACCGGAGCCGCGCCGGACCCAAGCCCCACGCCGTCGCCGAGCGCCAGCTCGGAGCCGACGATCGTCCCCACGTCTCCGTCGACTTCACCCGCGCCCTCGCCCTCCGCGAGCGGCGCCAGCGTCGGGGGCACCCTGCGCTATGGCATCGGCGAGCCGTCGGCGATCGTGCCCGCCGACGCGGTCGGCACCGATGACCTCGTGGTCGTCGACGCGCTGTTCGACTCGCTCACGACGTTCGACTCCGGCCTGTCGGTGATCCCATCGGCGGCGGTCTCGTGGGAGGCCGACGAGTCCCAGCGGACCTGGACGTTCCACCTCCGGCCCGGCGCGCGCTTCCACCCGCTGCCGGCAGCCCCTGACGAGCCAGGCCCGCCTGTGACGGCGGCCGACTTCAAGTTCGCCTGGGAGCAGGCCGTGACCGGCGGTGCCGGCTTCCGCCTCGAGATGGTCGAGGGCTACCAGGACGTCGCCAGCGGGGCGGCCGCGGATCTGTCCGGGGTCGAGGCCGTCGACGACCTGACCCTCAGAGTCCGGCTGCGCTGGCCGCTGTCGACCTTCGACGCGGTCGTCGCCCATCCCTCCCTCGCCCCGGTCCCACGTGAGGTGTGGGAGGCCGACGAGGCCGCGTTCCGCCGGCAGCCGGTCGGCAACGGCCCCTTCCGCGCCGCGGAGGCGTGGGTGCGCGGCCAGTTCCTTCGCGTCCAGCGGGCGCCCGACTGGCGCAACGGAACCCGTCCGGTCGAGCTCGACGAGGTGCTGTTCACCATCACCGACCCGGACACCGCCTACGTCGCCTTCCAGCAGGGGCGGCTGCAGGTCAGCCCGCTCCCCATCGACGCCGTGTCCGACGCCATCGCCGAGTACGGCGAATCCCCGGACGGGTACCGCGGCCCCGGCGTGCTGATGGGAGAGACGCCCACCCTGTACTTCCTGGCGTTCAACGTCACCCAGCCGCCCTACGACGACCCGGAGGTCCGCCGAGCGGTCAGCCTGGCCATCGACCGCGAGGCCATCGTCGAGGAGGTCGGGGCCAACGTCGCCGTGGCCGACTCCCTGCTCGCGCCGAGCCTCCCCAACGGCACCCAGGGCTCCTGCGACGCCTGCGTGCACGACCCGAGGACGGCACGCCGCATCTTCACCGAGAAAGGCGTCAGCCGGCTGCGGCTGTCGTTCAACCGTGACGGCGGTCACTTCCCGATCGCCCGCGCCATCCGCGACGACCTCGCGGCCGTCGGCGTGGTGCTCGAGCTCGCCGCACGCGCGCGCGACCTGCGCAGCTACCTCGACGAGCTCGCCGACGGCGACGTCGGGATGTTCCGCTTCGGCTGGGTCCCTGAGCACCCCGTCCTCGACGAGCTGCTGCACCCGCTGTTCCACTCGCAGGAGATCGGCCGGCGCAACTACATGCGCTACTCCAACCCCGAGGTCGACGAGCTGATCGACAAGGCCCGCTCCAGCGGCAGCGCTCTGCGGCGCGTTTTCCTGTCGCGGAGGGCCGAGGACATCATCCTCAACCGCGACCAGGTGATCGTGCCGATCATGCGCTACCGGCACGCGCAGGTGGTCGACGAGCGGGTCATCGGCTACCGGCTCGATCCGATGGGCCGCCCCAACCTCGCCGAGGTGTCCCTCTCGCAGTGACCGGCGGTTGGATGTTGTTCTTGGCGGACATGTCCGCCAAGAACAACATCGAGCGGTGGGGACCCAGCGGGGGTCGTGCGCGGGCGGAGGGCGCCGAGCGACCTCCGCCCCCCGACCAACCGCTACAGGACCGGGTCGACCTCGGCGTAGTGGCACGCCGACGGGTGGTCGTAGCCGCGCTCCGTCAGCGCAGGGTCCTCCGCGGCGCAGCGCGCGTCGGCCTTCCAGCAGCGGGTGCGGAAGCGGCAGCCCGACGGCGGGTCGGCCGGGTTGGGGACGTCGCCGGTCAGGACGATGCGCTTGCGCCTCCCCCGCAGCCGCGGGTCGGGGATCGGCACCGCCGACAGCAGGGCCTGGGTGTAGGGGTGGGTCGGGGCGTTGAAGATCTGGTCGCGGGTGCCGATCTCGACGATCCGGCCGAGGTACATGACCGCCACGCGGTCGCAGATGTGGCGAACCACCGACAGGTCGTGGGCGATGAAGATGTAGGCGAGCCCCAGGTCGGCCTGGAGCTCCTTCAGCAGGTTCACGATCTGGGCCTGGATCGACACGTCCAGCGCCGAGACCGGCTCGTCCAGCACGACCACCTGCGGGTTCAGCGCCAGCGCCCGCGCGATGCCGACCCGCTGGCGCTGGCCGCCCGAGAACTCGTGCGGGAAGCGGTTGGCGTGCTCGGGGTTGAGCCCGACGCGCTGCAGGAGCGTCCGCACGGCCTCGGCACCGCCCGCGCTGGCGTAGCGCCCCGCCACGCGCAGCGGCTCCGACACGATGTCCTGCACGGTCATGCGCGGGTTCAGCGAGGCGTACGGGTCCTGGAAGACCATCTGCAGCTCGCGACGGATCTGGCGCAGCTCACGGCCCTGCATCCGGGTGATGTCGACACCCCGGAAGCGGATGGTGCCCGCGGTCGGCTCCAGCAGCCGGAGGATGCAGCGGCCCGTGGTCGACTTGCCGCAGCCCGACTCGCCGACCAGCCCGAGGGTCTCGCCGGCCCGCAGCTCCAGATCGACGCCGTCGACCGCCTGCACCGCGCCCACCTGGCGGCGGAGCAGCCCTCCGCGGACGGGGAAGTGCTTGACCAGCCCCTCGACCTCGAGGATCGGCGTGCCGGCCGGGGCGCGCTCGTGCAGAGCCGAGGCCGTCTCGGCGCGGCTCACGTGCCCTCACCGCCCTCGGCGGCGCCAAGCTCGGCGCCGATCTCGGCCTCCACACGGCGCCGCTCCTCGGCCACCTCGTCGGCGAAGTGGCAGGCCGCGCGATGGCCCGCGCCGGCCGCCAACGCGGCCAGCGGGGGGACGCTGCTCCGGCACTCCTGACGGCCACGCGAAAGGCGGCAGCGCGGGTGGAAGGCGCAGCCGGGCGGCACCTCGATCAGGGAGGGCGGCTGCCCGACGATGGGCTCGAGGCGCTCGACGTCGCGATCCAGTCGCGGCAGGCTCGACAGAAGTCCCAGCGTGTAGGGGTGCCGGGGCCGCGCGAAGATGTCGAGCACGTCGCCGACCTCGACCACCCGTCCGGCGTACATGACCACCACGCGGTCGGCGAGCTCGGCGACCAGCCCGAGGTCGTGCGTGATCAGGATCGTCGCCATGCCCGAGCCGGCCCCCTCCGGGTCCGCGGCCTGGCGAGCGGCAACCAGCACATCCATCACCTGGGCCTGGATCGTCACGTCGAGGGCGGTCGTGGGCTCGTCGGCGATGAGGAGCCTGGGCCGGTTGGCGACCGCCATGGCCACCATGGCGCGCTGGCGCATCCCGCCGGAGAGCTGGTGCGGGTACTGGTCGTAGCGGCGCTCGGGGTCGGGCACCCCCACCCGCTGCAGGAGCTCGACCGCCTCGGCCCTTGCCTGCGCCTCGTCTATGCGGCGGTGCGCCCGCATGGCCTCGGTGATCTGCTCCCCGACGCGGTGCACCGGGTTCAGCGAGGTCATCGGGTCCTGGAAGATCATCCCGATGTCGCGCCCGCGCAGCCCTCGCAGCTCGGCCGGCGGGAGGGTCAGCAGGTCGCGTCCCTCGAACAGCGCCTGGCCGCCGATGACGCGGCCTGGGGGCTGGGGGATGAGCCCCAGCAGGGTCAGCACGGTGACGCTCTTGCCCGAGCCCGACTCGCCGACGATCCCGAGCGTCTCGCCGGGGTAGACGTCGTAGCTGACGCCGTCGACCGCCCGCACCACCCCGTCGGGGGTGTCGAACTCGGTGACGAGGTCGCGGACCGACAGCAGCGGCGCCGAGGGCGGGGGAGCGGGTCCGGTCGCAGCGGTCACCGCTAGCGCCTCGGCTGGGTGGGGTCGAGGGCGTCGCGCAGCCCGTCGCCGATGAAGTTGATGCACAGGCAGATGACGACGATCGTTGCGCCCGGCATCACGACCAGCCACCAGTCGGTCAGCATGGCGTTCTTGCCGTCGTCGATCAGCTTGCCGAGAGCGGGCGTAGGTGGCTGGATCCCGAAGCCCAGGAACGACAGCGTCGCCTCCAGCAGGATGGCCAGCGCCACGGTCAGGGTCGCGTTGACGATGATCGGGCCGAGGCTGTTCGGCAGCATGTGTCGGAACATGATCCGCAGGTCTCCGGCGCCCGCCGCGCGCGCGGCCTCGACGAACTCCTTCTCCCGCAACGACAGGTAGCTGCCGCGCACGATCCTGGCGATCGTGGTCCAAAGCAGCAGCGCCAGGATGAGGGCGACCCGCAGCGGCGACCCGCGGCCCACGTATGCAGCCGCGACCAGCAGCACGGCCAGGAACGGCACCGCGATCACGAAGTCCGTGAAGCGCATCAGCAGGTTGTCGAGCCAGCCGCCGTAGTAGCCGGCGAATGCGCCGATAACGGTGCCGAGCGCGGTCGACACCAGCGCAACGGTGAAGGCCACGAAGATCGACGTCCTCGTGCCGAACAGGACGCGGCTGAAGTAGTCGCGGCCGAGCTTGTCGGTGCCGAACAGGTGCCAGCCGCTCAGCTGCGGCGGGAGGCTGCGGTTGCGGATGTCCTGGGCGGCGAAGTCGTACGGGGCGATCCAGTCCGCGACGAGTGCGGCCCCGGCCACGATGAGGAGCACCACCAGGCTGACCACCGCCAGCCGGTGGCGCAGGAAGCGGCGCCGGAACAGCTCCCACTGGCTGCGGGCGGTGACCTGCAGCCCCTCGCGCGCGAGGTCCTCGCTGTAGCCCTCCGGCGTCCAGCCCGCCGACTGCTGGGTCTCAGTCATAGCGGATCCTGGGGTCGAGGTAGCCGTACAGGAGGTCCGCCACCAGGTTGGCCAGGATGATCACCACGGCGGTGATCATGAAGAAGGCCATGATCGAGTAGACCTCGCGCGCCGACAGGGCGTTGATGAAGAACAGGCCCATGCCGTCGAGCGCGAACACGGTCTCGGTCACGATCGCGCCTGATACCAGCGACCCGAAGTTCAACGCGGCGACCGTCACCACGGGGATCAGCGCGTTGCGCAGGGCGTGGCGGCGCGTCACCACCGACTCGCGCAGGCCCTTGGCGCGGGCGGTGCGGACGTAATCGGCGTTGATGACCTCGAGCATCGATGAGCGCATGTAGCGGCTGTACAGCGCCATCGACACGTAGGCGAGCGCGATGATCGGCAGCACCAGGTGCTGGATCCGGTCGATGAGGAACGCCAGGCCGGTGCCCGCGTCGGGGGAGGACAGCCCGGCCGTGTACACCAGGCGGATGCCGGTCGCGTTGAAGAAGCTGGTCGCCAGGACCTGCAGGACCAGCGCGAACCAGAAGGCCGGCACCGAGTAGCCCAGGAAGCTGACCGTAGTGGTCGCGTAGTCGAACAGCGAGTACTGACGCCGCGCCGACAGCACCCCCAGCAGCACGCCGAGGACCAGCGCGAGCACCTCGGCGGTCACAACCAGCTGCAGCGTGTGCCACAGGGCCCTGCGCAGGTCCGGCCAGATCTCGCGACCGCCGATCGTGGTGCCGAAGCCCTCCGTCACCGCCGAGCGAACCCAGTAGGCGTACTGGAGCGGCAGCGGCTCGTCGAGGTGCCTGCGCTCCACGAGGAGGTCGATCGTCTCCTGGCTGACGTTGGGCCGAGCGCGCAGCTCGCCCAGCGGGTCGCCGACGGCCGACAGCCCGAAGAACACCACCATGCTCGCCGCGACGAGCACGGGGATGCTCAGCAGCAGCCGCCGGGCGACATAGACCCACATGTCAGGCGGCGGCCGCCCTGCGGCTCAGTCTGCGACTGCCTGCCACTCGGTGATGTTCCAAACCAGCCCCCACTGGGTGGTGTTGACCTGGAGACCGGTCACGGTGTTCGAGTGGGAGGCGACCACGACGGGCAGCTGGTACAGCGGCAGGATCGGCAGGTCCTGCGCGAGCAGGGCCCCGGCCTCGTTCATCAGCGCCGCGCGCTCCTCGGGGTCGGTCGTGAAGTTCGTCTGCTCCATGAGCTCCGAGGCCTCCTCGTTGCAGTGGCCGGTGTAGTTCTGCTCGCCACCGCAGCGGTAGACCTCGATGTTGTCCTTCGGATCGGGTGCTCCAACCCACGCGAACGCGATCATGTCGAAGTTGCCCGAGGTGTGGACCTGGTCGGAGAAGACGATCGCCGGGTCGATGATGTTCGCCACGAGCTCGATGCCGACCTCTGCGAGCTGCTGCTGGAGGATCTCGAAGGTGAGCTCGCGGCGCTCGTTGCCGGCGGTGGTCGTGTACTCGAACGACAGCCGCTCGCCGTCGCAGGTGAAGATGCCGTCGTCGCCGCGCTCGCAGCCGTTCTCCTCGAGCAGCGCCACGGCCCCGTCGGGGTCGTAGGTCATCAGCTCGGAGAAGTGGTCCTCGTACTCGGCCTGGTTGTTGACGTACACGATCGAGTTGAGCGGCTCAGCCTCGGGATACAGGGGCTGGATGAGCTGCTCGACGATCGCCTCGCGATCGATCGACATGGCGATCGCCTGGCGGACGAACAGCTCGCCGAGCAGCGGGTGCTCGTGCTGGAAGTCGATGTGCTCCCATACGGGTCCGGGCGCGATCTGGATGTCGACGCCGTCGATGGCCTCGAGCTGGTCGACCAGGTCGAGCTGCGGCTGGATCTGCAGCATGTCGACCTCACCGCCGCGCAGCGCCTGGACCTGCGAGGCCGAGTCGGGCAGGAAGCGGAACACGACGCGGTCGAGGCTCGCCGGCTCGCCGAAGTAGCTCTCGTTGCGGACCAGCGTCAGCTGCTGGCCCTTCTCCCAGCTCTCGAAGCGGAACGGCCCCGACGCGATCGGGATCTCGTCGTTCCAGACGGTGTTCCAGTCCTCGCCCTCGAGGATGTGCGAGGGGAGGATCGGCAGGTCCGCGGTCGAGAACAGCGTCTGCCACGGGGCGTACTCGTAGGAGAACACGACCTCGATGGTCTTGCTGGAGGGGTCGAGAGCAGCCTCGGTCGCCTCCATGTCCACCGCGTCGCAGCCCGAGCGCGTGGTGATGGCCCACTCCTCGTTGAGGCAGGTCTCGAGGGTGAAGAACACGTCGCCGGCAGTGATGGGGGTTCCGTCGCTCCACTCGGCCTCGTCGGTCAGCGTGTAGGTGACCGAGAAGCTGTCGCCGGACTGGTTGACCTCGGCGTCCTCCAGCAGCGGGCTCGGCTCGTAGGTGAACTCCGGGGTGATGACCCACAGGGGCAGGAGGGTCGCCAGCGCGATCTGAGCGGTGGCGAAGGAGCTGCCGTCGCTCAGGGTGGGGTTGAGTATCAGCGGCTCCTGGTCATAGGCCCAGACGACCGTGCCGCCCTCGACGGTGTCGACCGGCTCCTCGCCGGCGTCTGGGTCGTCGGTGGGCGCAGCCGACGCCTCTTCCGTGCCCGCGTCCGGGTCGGACGGGTCATCCTCGCCACCCCCGCACGCGACCAGGACCAGCGCCAGCGCAAGCAGGCCGGCCAGCAGCCGAGCCGTCCTGGCAGCCGTGGCAGCAGACATGAGAACTCCTCCTCAGCGCAGATGTGCGCGGTGCAGCGGCGTGCAGCGCGTGAAGGCTATCGAAGTGAGCGGCCGGACGTGCGTGCTCGCGCACGTGCCTGCTCCATGAGGGCGGCCTGGGAGTTGATGGGCTGCTCGCCGTCCCGCGGGAAGCGCCGCGTCCAGGACCCGTCGGCGGAGAGGGTCCACGACTGGACGTTGTCGGCGAGCATGAGGTCGAAGATCCAGCGCAGCTCATCCCGCAGCTCCGGATCGCGAACGGGGACCATCGCCTCGACCCTCCGGTCGAGGTTGCGCGGCATCCAGTCGGCCGAGCCGATCCAGATGTCGTCGGGCCCGAACTGGAGGATCCGCGAGTGCTCCAGCAGACGTCCGACGATGCTCACGACGCGGATCCGGTCGCTCACCCCCGGGACGCCCGGGCGCAGCCCGCAGATGCCGCGCACGATCGCGTCCACCTGCACTCCCGCCTGCGAGGCGCGGTACAGGTCGCGGATGAGGACCGTGTCCACCAGCGCGTTGCACTTGATGCGGATCAGCCCGGGGCGCTCCGGGGAGTGCAGGTCGATCTCGCGCTGGATCAGCTGGCGGAGCCGGTCCCGCAGGGCCACCGGCGCAACCATGAGCTGACGGTAGGCGTCGTGCCGGGCGTACCCGGTGAGGTAGTTGAACAGGTCGGTGAGGTCTGCGCCGATCTCCTCGTCGCAGGTGAACAGCCCCAGGTCGGTGTACGCCCGTGCCGTCTTGGGGTTGTAGTTGCCGGTGCCGATGTGGGCGTAGCGGCGGATGCCGTCGCCCTCGCGGCGGACGATGAGGGCCGTCTTCGAGTGGGTCTTCAGCCCGACCAGGCCGTACACGACGTGGACGCCCGCCTTCTCCAGCTGGCGTGCCCACAGGATGTTGGCCTGCTCGTCGAAACGCGCCTTGAGCTCGACCAGGGCAACCACCTGCTTGCCCCGCTCGGCGGCGCGGATCAGGGAGCGCACGATCGGCGAGTCGCCGGACGTGCGGTACAGCGTCTGCTTGATGACCAGCACCGCCGGGTCCTCGCACGCCCATGTGATGAAGCGCTCGACGGTGTCGGTGAAGCTCTCGTAGGGGTGGTGGACGAGGATGTCCCCGCGGCGGATCTCCTCGAACAGCTCGGCCGCATTCTCGCAGGCCTCGAAGCGCGGATGGCCGTAGCCCGTCCAGGGCTGCCACGACAGCTCGGGGACGTCGAGGTCGGCCAGCTCGTCGAGGTCGTCGAGGCCGAGCAGGCCGTCGACGCGATAGGTGTCGAGGTCGGTGACCTCGAGCTCCTCCTGGAGGAGGCGCAGCATGCGCTCGCTCATGGTGCTGGCGACCTCGAGCCGGACGACCGCGCCGAAGCGGCGGCGGCGCAGCTCGGCCTCGATCGCCATGAGGAGGTCGTCGGCCTCCTCCTCTTCGAGCTCCAGGTCGGTGTTGCGGGTCACCCGGAAGGCATGCGACTCCAAGATCTCCATGCCCGGGAAGAGGCGGTGCAGCCGGTCGGCGATCAGCTGCTCGAGCGGCACCCACACGGAGCGGTCGTCGCCGTCCGAGTCGTCGCCGGTGGGCACGCGCACGAAGCGGGGGAGGACCCCCGGGACCTTCACGCGGGCGAAGTGCTCCTCGCCGGTCTTGCGGTCGCGGACCGTGACCGCCAGCGACAGGCTGAGGTTGGAGATGTAGGGGAACGGGTGACCGGGATCGACCGCCAGCGGCGTGAGGACGGGAAAGACCTGCTCGTCGAAGTAGCGGTCCAGGGCCTCATGCTGCGCCTCGGTCAGATGCCGCATGGTCACGACGGCGATGCCGCGGCGCTCGAGCAGGGGCAGGAGCTGGTCGTGCAGGCAGTCCTGCGCCGACTGGATCATGGGCCGCAGCCGGCGGGCGATGGCCTCCAGCTGCTCGGCCGGCGTGCGCCCGTCCGCCGAGCGGGTCCGCACCCCGGCCGACTCCTGGCGCTTGAGCCCGGCGACGCGGACCATGAAGAACTCGTCCAGGTTCGACGAGAAGATCGACAGGAACCCGAGCCGCTCCAGCAGCGGCACCGTCGGATCCGTGGCCTGCGCGAGCACGCGGCGGTTGAACTCCAGCCAGGACAGCTCGCGGTTTATGTACAGGCCGGGGTCGTCCAGGGCCGGCGCGGCCGGGGTCTCCCCGCCCGCCGGCTGGGCCTCGGTCCTGACGTCCGCCACCGCACCTCCTCGGTCCTAGACCGCAACGGTACTACCCGGGCGTCAGCAGGCCTCGCTCGAGCACGGTCGGACCGTGCATCGACCGGTATCCGACGCTGTCGAAGCGGACGACCACCACCTCGCCCTCGACCCGCTGGACGACGCCGGAGCCCCACTCCGGGTGCGAGACCGTCGCCCCGGGAGCGAACGGGCCTCCGCGGTTGGCGTCGATGCGCTCCTGCTGCGCGTCGAGGTCCCAGTCGTCGAGGCCGCGCTTCTCCGCCATGCGCAGGCAGTTGTCGCAGCGCAGGCACAGCTCGGCCGGGTACTCATCGCCCAGGTAGTTGAGAAGGTAGCGGCGGCGGCAGGCGTTGGACTCCGCATAGGCCGCCACCATGTCCAGCCGGGACTGCTCGATCTCGACCTGGATCGCCTGGTGCCGCGCCAGGTCCTCCATCGCCTGGGCCGGGTCGCCGCGCCAGCGGATGCCCGACTTGAAGCGGGCGATGTAGCCGAAGCGGTCGAGGTCCTCGAGCATCGACGCGGCGCCGGAGCGGGCGACGTCGGCCGCGGCGGCGATGTGGGCGATCACCTCGGAGTCCGGCGTCGAGTGGTCGATCTGAGAGACCACGTGAACCATCTTCGCCACGGTGGCCTCCGACGGCCGGCTGCGGCGGTGCAGGTGCTCGTGGACCGCCCGGTCCTCGGGGCGGTACATCAGGACGCAGTCCGCCGGCTCGCCGTCGCGGCCGGCGCGGCCCGCCTCCTGCCAGTAGGACTCCAGCGAGTCCGGCATGGTGCGGTGGACGACGGTGTGGATGTCCTGCTTGTCGATGCCCATGCCGAACGCGCTCGTGGCGCACAGAACGTCGAGGGTGCCCTGCAGGAAGGCGTCCTGGACCTCCTCGCGCAGGCCGCGCTCCATGCCACCGTGGTAGTGCCCGGCGGTCAGGCCGATCTCCGCGCCGAGCTCGTACAGCGCGAGCGCGGTCTCCTCGGTCTCGCGGCGGGTGGAGCAGTACACGACGGCGGGCGGCCGGCACTCGGCCAGGACCTTGGCGAGCTGGCGGTCGCGGCGGTCGGGATCGGTGACGCGCACGACGCTGAAGTGCAGGTTCGGGCGGTCGAAGCCGCGCGCGACCACGACCGGATCCGCCAGGCGGAGCTCGCTGGACACGTCCCGCAGGACGGCCTCGGGTGCGGTCGCCGTCAGGGCGAGGATCGGCGGACGGCCCATCAGCTCGGCGGCGGTGGACAGCTCGCGGTAGGCGGGTCGGAAGTCGAAGCCCCACTCGGAGATGCAGTGGGCCTCGTCGATGCAGAAGAGGTCGACCTTGCACTCCGACACCGCAGCCCGGACGTCGTCGCGGGAGAGCTGCTCGGGGGTCGTGAAGAGGAAGTCAAGCACGCCGTTGCGGACGTCGGTGAGCAGCCGCTCACGCTGTTCACCGCGCAGGCTGCCCGTGATGGCGCCGACCCTCAGCGGGGCTTGTCCGCTGCCGGTGTCCTCGCCCAGGCGGCGAACCTGATCCTGCATGAGGGCGATCAGCGGCGTCGCGATGACGGTCGTGCCGGGCGTCAGCGCGCCAGCGAGCTGGTAGACGAGGGTCTTGCCGCCGCCGGTCGGCAGGACCGCCACGACGTCGCGCCCGGCGAGCACGGCTTCGATCGCCTCCCGCTGACCGGGCAGGAAGCCGTTGTGCTCCGGGAAGTGAGCTTGTAGGGCGGAGTCCAGGTCCAGCGCAGGAGCCTTTCTCATTCGACCTGACCTGAATTGCGGGTCACGAGAGCCACCGGCTGCCAGAGGGGCGCCGGTAGCAACGTCGACCGCAGGAGATGTCCCCCAGAACGGCCTGCGATAACCCCCCGTCGCAGTCGGGATCGCGACGCGGCTGGGAGGGTAGGGGTGCCGCCAGCGGTTCGCATCGACCTGTGCCAGATGACCTTCGGAGAACCGACATGCGAGGTCGCGTCGCCGCCCTATCCGTGCTCCTGCTGCTCGGGGCGCTCGGCCCACCGGCCGGCGCCGCGGACCCGGAGGTGGTGCGCCGCTTCGGGTCGGATCGCTTCGCCACCGCCGCGGCCATCTCCGCGGCCAACTTCGAGCCTGGGCCGGAGGTCGTCTACGTCGCGACCGGCGAGCAGTTCCCGGACGCGCTGGCGGCCGGCCCGGTGGCGGCGGCAAGGCGCGCGCCGCTGCTCCTGGTCGCCTCGGCCTCCCTGCCGGGGGCGACGAGCGCCGAGCTGCGTCGCCTCAAGCCCGAGTCGGTGGTCGTGCTCGGCGGCGCGGGAGCGGTGTCGCAGGAGGTTGCCGACCGCATCGCGACCGAGACCGGCGCCGACGTGAGCCGTGTCGCCGGCCGTGACCGCTACGAGACCGCGGCCGCTCTGGCCGAGGGCTTCGAGCCGGGGGTCGAGGCCGTTCTCCTCGGACGCGGCGACGCCTTCCCCGACGCCCTGGCGGGCGTTGCGGCCGCTCCGGCGCTGGGCGGACCGGTCCTGCTGGTCGCGCCGGATCGCATCCCAGCGAGCACCGGCGAGCAGCTTCAGCGGCTGCGTCCCCGGCGCGTCCTGGTGCTGGGCGGCACCGGAGCGATCAGCCACGAGATAGCTGAGGACGCGGCGCGGATGGCCGGGGCGCCGGTGCAGCGCCTGGCCGGGCGCGAGCGCTTCGCAACCTCCGCCGAGATCTCCCGGGCGGCCTTCCCAGACGGCGCAGACACGGTCTACATAGCGACCGGCTGACCCCGGATCGCTCCTTGACAACCCACACCACCACCAGCGGCTCAGCCGCCGCCTCGTCATGCCCCGCCACGCCCTCGCCCCGGTGCACAGCCCTCCACCGGACTGATCAACTCGACCGAGCCGCACACCGACCGCCCCAGGCACCCCTCTCAGCGACTTAATGGACGATTGGGGTTAGACGTGCAGATATGTCTGAAACCGTCCGGCTGTGGTGATCTGCAGGCCTTTGGAGGGCGGCGTTGCGGTGAGGGTCGTTGAAGCCGCTGCGCGCGGGAGCGGCGGTGACGGCTGCTAGAGGGGGCGCCGGTCGGAGGCCGGCTAGGGCGCGAGTCCGAGGGCTGGAGCCCTCCCGGCCGGACTTGTGGACAACCCGTTTGCGGCGTATACGCCGCAAACGGGTACCGGCACAAGCAGGCAGCCGGGCGCCGACGAGACCGCAGCTCAGCTCGGGGCGGTCGTTGCTCGGTGCAGGAGGTGCTCCAGCTCGCGGGCTACTCGCCCGGGCTGGGCGAGCATCTCGAGGTGGCCGCCCTCGATGTGGCTGACGGGCCAGCCGCGGGCTCGGGCGGTGTCGGCCTCGGCGCGGTAGGCGTCGCTGAACGTCAGGTAGGCGCAGGGCAGCGAGGTCCATCCCGGAGGGACCTCGATCTCCTGAGTGAAGTAGGAGAGGAGGAAACGGCGTTGCTGCCGCTCGACTGCCTCGCGCAGCTCGGGGCTGGGGAAGAGGCTCTCAACGACCTCAGCGTCCCACCACCCGGTCCAAACCGGCAGCAGACCGCCGTCGTCGGCCAAGGCTGCAAGGCTCTCCTGAACCCGCGCCGGTGCCAGGCGGACACGCGACGCGTCCACCGGCGGAAGGGCCGCGTCGACGAAGATTGCGGCACTCACCTCGTTCGCGGTCGCCAGGGCGGGGAGGTAGAACCCGGCATTGCTGTGAGCGACCAGGACGACTTCTCTCTGGTCGGCCGGAATGGCGCTGCGCAGCTCCAGCAGCGCTGCGTCGGGCGTTGCGGGGGCGGTCGCGCCGAAGGTCGGTGCCGAGGTCGTGTGGCCTCTGGCGCCCAGAGACATCGCCACGGGCTCCCAGGCGGCGGGTCCCAGCAGGGGGCTCGGCAGCAGCGCGAAGTGGGCCACGCCCCGGAGTCTAGGAGCGTCAGCGAATGCAATCGACGGCGCGGAGCCGCAGCCGCTGGACCGAGCGAGTCCGGCATTGCCGACTGGCGGAAGCGGTGCCGATGGGCTCGGCTGGGGCGACCGATGAGTCCGCGTCCGCTCGGGCGTCGTCTCAGGCATGGCTACGTTCGTGCTGATACACGGCGGCGGGGAGTCGGGCTGGTGCTGGCACCTCGTGGAGGATGAGCTGCGCCGGCGCGGCCACGACGTGGTGGCGCCGGACCTGCCGACCGAGGACGACACCGCCGACCTCAACGACTACACCAGCGCGGTGGTCGACGCGGTCGGCGATCGACGCGGCCTGGTCGTGGTCGGTCACTCCTATGGGGGCTTCACGGCTCCCCTGGTGGCCGATCGGCTGCTGGCCGATGCGCTGGTGCTGGTGACGGCCATGATCCCCGCCCCCGGCGAGACCGCGGCCGAGTGGTGGGACAACACGGGCTATGAGCAGGCGGTCAAGGAGCAGGCCGAGCGAGATGGCGGCCTGACCGGCAATGATGACCCTCTGATCGGCTTCTATCACGACGTCCCAACCCAGCTCGCCGAGGAGGCGATGCGCCGGGAGCGTCACGAGTCGGAGGCGGCCTCTCGGACCCCATGGCCGCTGGAGGCCTGGCCGGACGTGCCCACCAGGTTCGTGCTCTGCACCCAGGACCGGTTCTTCCCCGCCGACTTCATGCGCCGTGTGGTGGCCGAGCGGCTCGGCGTCGTCCCTGACGAGATCGAGTCCGGCCACTGCGTGATGCTCAGTCGGCCAAGAGAGCTCGCGGATCTCTTGGAGAGCTATGCGTCAGCCGACGGCGCCTGACCCGGCGGCCGTCTCGGCCGCTGCCGGCACCCATCTCCTTCAGCCGGAGAGGAGGAGCGCACATTGACACGCGTCGACACAGCCTCCGCGACCGTGCGGGCCCGCGCCGACAGGGTGTACGCCGCTCTGACGGACCCCGATGCACTAATCCAATGGCTGCCACCCGTGGGCATGACCGGCGAGATGGAGCACTTCGACGCCCGCGTCGGAGGCGGTTACCGCATGGTGTTGACATACGCCGACGACACCAGCGGAGCAGGCAAGACCACTGACCGATCGGACGTCGTCGACGTGCGCTTCGTCGAGCTGGTGCCGAGAACTCGCATCGTCCAGGCAGTCCAGTTCGAGTCCGATGCTCCGGAGTTCGCCGGCACCATGACCATGACCTGGGAGCTGACCCCGGTCCATGACGGCACGCGCGTCGAGATCCGGGCCGAGGACGTCCCACGAGGGATCTCTCCCGAGGCCCACGCCGCCGGGCTTGCGAGCTCGTTGGAGAACCTCAACGACTGGTTGGCGAGGTCGGCTCGCCGAGATGCCTGAAGCCGAACTCGATCCGGCCACCACGGATTCCAAGGAGGTCGCACCGTGACCAGCCCAGAGGCATACGCCAGCGTCCGCTACATCGTCGATGACGTGCAGGCTGCCGTCGACTACTACACGGACCACCTCGGCTTCACGCTCAACATGAGCGCCGGCCCGGCCTTTGCCGATGTCGTCCGAGGCCCCCTCAGGCTGCTGCTGTCCGGACCGGCCAGCTCCGGCGCCCGCGCAACTCCCCAGGAAGCGGCCAGCCCTGGTCGTAACCGCATCCACCTCGTGGTCGCTGACCTCGACGCCGAGATCGAGCGAGTCCGCGCCGCCGGCTTGCCCTTTGCCAG